>DASYOS010000094.1:0-20300 GCA_036007525.1 Chitinophagaceae bacterium
AATGCAAAAGCTGAAAACGGTGTTAGCCTTGCAAACCTTATTAACCAGGCAAATGAAGCGTATAAAAAAATTGAAACGGCATTGCAGGAGCATTTAAAAAATGTTCATGCAACATTAGGCATTGCTGTATAATAGTAATATAAAACTAAATTAGGTTTATTAAATCTTCCAATTCATAATTTCATTCACCCACTCTGATTTATAGGGTGCAGTTATTTTGATATAGTTATCAGTAAAACCCTCCATCATCCCGTTTTTATTGTAGGCCTCAAATAACACTTTTCTCGTTTCACCACTATGCTCTTGGGTAAAAGATTGCTGTTTTTGATAAGAAAGATTGCGCAACATTTTATTTCTGGCATTTCGAACGCTTATCGGAACTACAGTTTTTATATTTATTGCATACGTATTTTCTCTTTCTGAATATGTAAATACATGTAGATAAGAAATATCAAGTGATTGGATAAAATCAATTGTTTCTCTAAAATCTTCTTCAGTTTCTCCGGGAAAGCCAACTATAACATCAACGCCAATAGCACAATGAGGAATCAATTTTTTAATAAGATGAATTTTCTCTTTGTACAATTCTCTTTTATAACGCCTTTTCATTAATCCTAAAATCTTATTGCTGCCGCTTTGCAATGGGATATGGAAATGGGGCATAATTTTTTTATTGCAGGCAACAAACTCAATTATCTCATTGCTTAATAAATTCGGTTCAATAGAAGAAATGCGATAGCGTTCTATGCCTTCTAAATTCCCTAACGCTTGTATTAGGGAATAAAAATTTCCTGATGTCTCTCTGCTTTCAGAATTCTTTCCAAAGTCGCCAAGGTTTATGCCTGTTAATACAACTTCTTTTACGCCTGAATTTGCCAGCTCCATTACATTAGCAAGTACATTTTCAATGGAATCGCTTCTGCTTTTTCCACGAGCCATAGGGATAGTGCAAAAAGAGCAACTGTAATCGCAACCATCCTGAACTTTTAAAAAACTTCTTGTTCGCTCTTTAACAGAAAATGAAGAATGAAAATCAGAAACTTCCTCGATATCACAGCTGCATATTTTAGTTGCATCGCCTTTTGTAAGCTGCTGCAGATGGTGAGTTATATTAAATTTTTCGCTGACCCCCAGAACTAAATCCACACCATCAATTGCAGCAATTTCTTCAGGCTTTAGTTGGGCATAACAACCCGTAATCACTACCATTGATTCGGGGGACTTTCTTTGTATTCTTCTCACCAATTGCCTGCATTCTTTATCTGCATTATCAGTAACAGAACAGGTATTAATAACATACACATCTGCCAGTTCATCAAAATCTTTTTTTACAAAACCATCCTGTTCCATCAGACGTGTTATAGCAGATGACTCAGAAAAATTTAGTTTGCAACCCAGCGTATGCACAGCAACCGTTTTTTGCATTCGCAAATATACAAATGATGCATCTTTGCTTTATCACTTTAAGTAATGATAAAAAACTGGAAAATATACAGGATAATAATTTTTATTGTAATTATTACCAGCTTCTTTATATCCCGTACTTTTTTACAAAAAGATAAAACTCCTGAAATCCCACCTATAGCTATTGGTTTAGATAGGACCAATAATAATCTTATACTCACACAACATGCAAAATGCAGAATGGAATGCAGGGATATCACTAAAGAGGAGATAAAAGAGATCCTGCACCTTGGCGGTATTAACTATATGAAAAGCAATTTAAATGATAAACGTGGTGCCACTTACGCATTGGAAGGGTACAGCCATGATCATCAACATCTGAGGATAATTTTTGCGCCGAAGAACGATGAGATGGTAGTAGTTACCTGTATTGACCTGGATAAAGAATATGAATGCAATTGTAATTAATTGTAATTTAGTATTACGATTGCACCTGATGAAATTTAAATCTTTTCTTGCAAAGCCTTTTGCCGCATACATCTACAAGCAGATAAAGAAAGGAATGGCTACTGCCGTAGCAGATCAGGATGCTATCTTTCAAAATCTTATTAAAGTAGGGGGTAAAACTGATTTTGGAAGGGATCATAAGCTTGCAGGCATAAAAACGCACGAGGATTTTGCTAACCAGGTTCCGATAAGAGATTATGAAGAGTTCAAAACGTACATTGATGCCATAAAAAATGGCAGGCATAATGTTTTATGGAAAGGTCAACCTATTTATTTTGCAAAAACCAGCGGAACAACCAGCGGGGTAAAATATATTCCAATAACAAAAGATTCCATTCCCAATCATATTAACACAGCAAGAAATACACTGCTTTGCTATATGGCAGAAACGGGTAATACAAGTTTTGCAAATGGTAAATTAATTTTTTTAAGCGGATCGCCGGAGCTTGAAAGGGTGGGAGGAATACCAACAGGAAGATTGAGTGGGATAGTAAACCATCATGTTCCAAAATATTTACGGGCAAATCAACTCCCTTCGTTTGAAACAAATTGTATTGATGATTGGGAAACCAAACTTGATAAAATTATAGATGAAACAATTGATCAGGATATGCGGCTTATTAGCGGAATACCGCCATGGGTACAAATGTATTTTGATAAACTTACAGAAAAGAAAGGCAAAAAGATAAAAGATATTTTTCCAAATTTTAGTGTGATGGTTCAGGGTGGTGTAAACTTTGAGCCTTATAAAGCAAAGCTGTTTGAAAGTATTGGGAAAAAAATAGATTGTATTGAATTGTTTCCTGCAAGCGAAGGATTTTTTGCTTTTCAGGATAGCCAGCAGGAAGAAGGATTGTTACTGAATACCAACAGCGGGATATTTTTTGAGTTTGTTCCGGTTTCTGAAATTTTCAATGAAAAACCTGCCCGGCTTACTTTAAAAGATGTACAGTCAAACCAAAATTACGTTCTGATAATCAGCAGCAATGCCGGCTTATGGGCTTACAATACCGGTGACACGGTAAAGTTTGTTTCATGTGATCCTTACCGCCTTGTAGTTACAGGAAGAGTAAAACATTTTATTTCTGCATTTGGCGAACATGTAATAGGCGAAGAGGTTGAAAGCGCTTTAATGAATGCTGCAAAGGAAGAAGGGGTTCATATTACAGAGTTTACTGTAGCTCCCATGATATCACAAAATGGAAAAAAAAGTTATCATGAATGGTTTATTGAGTTTGAAAATATTCCAGGTAATATTGAAAATTTTTCAAAAGAAATAGATAATAATCTAAGAAAGAAAAATATGTATTATGATGATCTGATCAAAGGCAATATTCTTGATCATTTAAAAATCAGTGTAATAAAAAAAGGAGGCTTTATTGATTATATGAAAAGTATTGGCAAACTTGGCGGACAAAATAAAGTACCCCGATTAAGTAATGACAGGTTTATTGCAGATGTGCTCACAAACTGGATTATAAAATCATAACAAAGCATTAGTATTATTATCTTTTTAAATCTAAAAAATAATTATCTTTGTGTACTTATAATTAAATTATAAACTGATTGAATTATTTACACACACTTCCCGAATCTCAGTTTTTATTTTATCCTTTAAAAACACATGGATTCTTTTCCAAACCATGTCGACGTGGATGCTGATAGGACGAGCAATTAGCCCTTGCCCCTGTCAGTGAAAAACTCTCCGCAATATTTTATTTAATTTTATTCTTCATTCAATTTGCAAAATTGGAACAATCACAAATTATTGTTCGGGTTGCAACATCAGCCGATACCAAATATGCTTCCATCATAACTGATGAAATGGCTGCTTCTGCGCAGGCACGGGGTACAGGCATTGCAAAGCGTTCTCCCGATTATATTACAAAAAAAATAGAAGAAGGTAAAGCCGTAATTGCTCACACACCCCAGGATGATTGGGTAGGCTTTTGTTATATTGAAGCGTGGGGACATGATCAGTTTGTTGCAAATAGTGGTTTGATCGTGGCGCCGGCATTTAGAAAAAGCGGTATAGCAAAACAAATTAAAAAACGTGTATTTGATCTTTCAAGAGAAAAATATCCCGAAGCAAAAATTTTTGGATTGACCACGGGCCTTGCTGTAATGAAAATAAATTCTGATTTGGGTTATGAACCGGTTACTTATTCTGAATTAACAGATGACGAAGAATTTTGGTCAGGTTGCAAAAGCTGCGTGAACTTTGATATATTAGTGAGTAAGGATCGAAAAAATTGTATGTGTACTGCAATGTTGTATGACCCTGCTGATCATTATGAGCCCGAAGAAACGAAGGAAGAATTTAAGAAACAATCAAAATTGTATGAGCGCTTTATGAGAATAAAACAAAGCAGGTTATTGAAATTTTTAACAGGTAGACAAAGCCCTTCTGATACACACCGGATTAGAAAAAATCTTTTCTCGCAGTTATTAAATCTTTAATTATAGCATCATGGCAAAAAAAGTGGTTCTGGGGTTTAGCGGGGGGTTAGATACCTCTTATTGCGTAAAATATTTAACTGATGACAAAGGTTACGGGGTGCATAGCATAACGGTAAACACCGGTGGTTTTTCTAAAGAAGAATTAAAACAAATAGAAGATCATGCCTTTAGCCTCGGAGTAAAAACGCATACCACAATAGATGCAGTTGAAAGCTATTATAAAAATATTATTCGTTTTCTCATCTACGGAAACGTACTAAAAAACAATACTTATCCATTAAGTGTTAGCGCAGAACGGTTAAGTCAGGCATTGCATGTAGCCGAACATGTAAAGAATATTAATGCAGATGCAGTAGCACATGGCAGCACTGGCGCTGGAAATGATCAGGTGCGTTTTGACATGATATTTCATGTTATGATTCCTGGCGTTGAAATCATTACTCCTATTAGAGATTTACAGCTTAGCAGAGAACAGGAAATTGAATATTTAAAGGCTAAGCAAGTAAATATGAATTTTGATAAATCCATGTATTCAATTAATAAAGGGTTATGGGGCACAAGCGTGGGAGGAAAAGAAACACTTTCTTCTAAAGGTATGTTGCCGGAAGAAGCATGGCCTACACAAGCGACAAATTCCGGTAATGAAGAAATTAAATTACATTTTGAAAAGGGAGAGTTAAAAAAAATTAATGATAAAGATTTTACACATCCCAGCGCAGCAATTCAGCATTTGCAAAACATAGCAGCACCGTATGGCATTGGGAGAGATATTCACGTTGGTGATACAATAATAGGTATTAAAGGTCGTGTTGGGTTTGAAGCCGCAGCTCCGATGGTAATAATAAAAGCACATCATGCTTTAGAAAAGCATGTGCTTACAAAGTGGCAACTTACCTGGAAAGATCAGCTCTCTCAATTTTATGGTAACTGGCTTCATGAAGGACAAATTCTTGATCCGGTAATGAGAGACATTGAGGCTTATCTTGAAAACTCACAGCACAACGTTACCGGTGACGTATTTATTCAATTAATGCCTTACCGTTTTCAGATAATAGGCATTGAATCTCCGTATGACTTAATGAGCAGCAAATTTGGCAAATATGGGGAGATGAATACCGGATGGACAGGTGATGAGGTAAGGGGCTTCAGCAAAATTTTTGGAAACCAAACAATGATTTATAATAAGGTTAAAGAAGAGGTTAATAAAAGGTAGAAGTAAATAGTTTATGAGCAAAGAATCAAATTTAAAAGATGCTTCGCAAGTCTCCCCTGTGGGGGGAGATTTAGAGGGGGCTATTAAAGTTGGAATTATAGGAGGTGCCGGTTATACTGGTGGAGAATTGATCAGGGTTCTTCTTAATCATCCTGCATGCAAAATAGTTTTTGTACACAGTAAAAGTAATGCCGGTAATTATCTTCACCATGTACATCATGATCTATTGGGAGAAACTGAGTTAAAATTTTCTTCGGAAGTCTTTCCTAAGGGGGGAGATTTAGAGGGGGCTGATGTATTATTTATTTGTGCGGGGCATGGTGCTGCAAAAAGATTCTTAGAAGAAAATGAAATTCCGGATTCAATAAAAATCATTGATCTCTCACATGATTTTAGACTAACTCACAGTTCGGTAATTAATTCCCGAAATTTTATTTACGGATTACCTGAATTAAACCGGGATAAAATAAAGCAAGCAGGAAATGTTGCTAATCCCGGATGTTTTGCAACTGCAATTCAATTAGGTTTATTGCCATTGGCAAAAGAAGGATTGTTGAAAGATGTTTACATCACTGGTATTACAGGTTCTACGGGGGCAGGTCAAGGGTTAACTGATACTTCGCATTTTTCCTGGAGAGCAAATAATATTCAGCCATATAAAACGTTTACGCACCAACATTTAAATGAAGTTGGCGAATCGCTTCGTCAATTACAAACTCAGAAAATAATTGAAATCAACTTCATTCCATGGAGAGGTGATTTTACAAGAGGAATTTTTGTGAGTTCACAAATGCATTGTGATTGGGAGCTGGAATATCTAAAGAAATTGTATCAAGATTATTACCTTGATCATCCTTTTACTATTGTAAGCGATGACCAAATATCTTTAAAACAGGCAGTCAATAACAATAAATGTTTAATTCATCTGGAAAAATTAAGAGATATGCTGGTAGTACATTCTGCTATCGATAATTTATTAAAAGGAGCAAGCGGACAGGCAGTTCAAAATATGAATTTGATGTTTGGTCTGGAAGAAACCACAGGGCTAAAATTAAAAGCGACTGGGTTTTAGGTTGTAAGTTTTACGTTATAAGTATGCAAAACTATAAAAATTTAAAAGTTTGGGAAAAAGCTCACACATTTACCTTACAAGTATATGCTACTACTAAATTTTTTCCCAGAGATGAATTGTATAGCCTAACAAATCAATTAAGGAGAGCAGCCTCTTCAATTCCTGCAAATATCGCTGAAGGTTGTGGTAAGAATTCACAATCGGAACTTGCACATTTTTTAAATATTTCTTTGGGCTCAGCAAATGAAGCAGAATATTTTCTTTTGCTTTCTAAAGATCTGAGTTATTTATCTTCAGAAAACCATGAAGAATTAGAGGAATATATTAATGAAATAAAAGCGATGCTAATATCATTGATAAATAAAGTAAGAAGCTCTAAAACTTAAAACGTATAACGTAAAACTTATGACTCTCTTCGACGTATATCCTATCAACAACATTAATATCATAAAAGCGAAAGGCTCATATGTTTGGGATGATAAGGATATCAAATACCTGGACATGTATGGGGGACATGCGGTAATAAGTATCGGTCATACAAATCCACATTGGATAAAACGTATAGAAGATCAGTTGAACAAAATTGCATTTTATTCTAACTCTATTAAAATCCCATTACAGCAACAACTTGCAGAAAAGCTTGGTAAAGTTTCCGGGAAAGAAAATTATCAATTGTTCCTGTGTAATTCCGGAGCAGAAGCCAATGAAAATGCATTAAAGCTGGCCTCGTTTTATAATGAGCGAAAAAAAGTAATTGCTTTTACAAAAGCTTTTCATGGAAGAACATCTTTATCCGTAGCAGTTACTGATAACCCAAATATTGTTGCTCCCGTAAATGAAACAGATAATGTTGTCTTTCTTCCTTTTAATGATGAAAATTCTTTGCAGGAATACTTTGATAGGAATGGGAAAGAAATTTCTTCTGTAATTATTGAAGACATACAAGGGGTTGGTGGTATCAACATTGCAAATGAATCTTTTTTACACAAAATCAGAAACCTGTGCGATAAGCATAATGCTGTATTTATTGCTGACAGTGTACAGTGTGGTTATGGCAGAAGCGGCAGATTTTTCTCACAGGACTATGCAAATGTAAACGCTGATATTTACACAATGGCAAAAGGCATGGGTAATGGATATCCTGTCGGTGGAATTATTATTGCGCCTCATATTCAACCCAAACATTTTATGCTGGGCACAACATTCGGTGGCAACCATCTTGCTTGTGCAGCCGCATTGGCAGTTTTAGAAGTTATTGAATCAGAAAATTTAATGGAGAATGCACAAAAGGTCGGAGAGTATTTAATGGATGAGCTAAAAAAAATACCCGAACTGCAAAATGTAAGAGGACGAGGATTGATGATTGGTTTTGATGTACCCGAAGAATTAAAAGAACTTAAGAGAAATTTATTGTTTAAGCATCACATTTTTACCGGTGAAGCAAAACCCAATGTGATACGCTTACTTCCTTCTTTGGCATTAACTATTGAAGATGCAGATCATTTTCTAAAATCAATTAACGAAGAAATAAAAACTTTAGCTTCATCCTCAAAGTTGGTAAATCAAGAATGAAAAATTTTATTTCTGTTCATGACGCTCCTGATATAAATGCTTTGGTTACAAAAGCATTGGAATATAAGAACAACCCCTTTAAATCCAAACATTTAGGCAATAACAAAAGAATGGGTTTATTGTTTTTAAATCCAAGCATGCGCACAAGATTGAGCACTCAAATTGCTGCACAAAATTTGGGAATGGAAGCAATTGTATTTAATGTTGGGCAGGAAGGATGGGCATTGGAATTTGGAGATGGAGCTATTATGAACGGCATTTCAGTTGAGCATGTAAAAGATGCTGCACCCGTGTTAGGTAAATATTTTGATGTGCTTGGTATAAGAACATTTCCATCTTTAAAAGATCGTGAAGACGATTACAGCGAATTGTATATAAAACAAATTATTAAGTATGCCGGAATACCAATAATAAGTTTAGAAAGTGCAACCCTTCACCCCTTACAAAGTTTAGCGGATATAATAACTATTAAAGAAAATTTTGCTGAGAAACGCAGGCCCAAAATAGTTTTAACATGGGCGCCTCATATTAAACCGCTTCCTCAATGTGTTGCCAATAGTTTTTCTCAATGGATAAATGCATGGGGTGAAGCAGATTTTGTAATTACACATCCTGAAGGTTATGAGATAGACGAACGGTTTACCAGAGGAGCAAAAATTACGCATGAGCAGGATAAAGCCTTACAAGATGCAGACTTTGTGTATGTAAAAAATTGGAGTGCTTACATTGATTATGGTAAGATTTCCTGCAATGATCCCGGCTGGATGCTAACAAACGAAAAATTAAAACTTACTAATAATGCAAAGGTTATGCATTGCCTTCCGGTAAGACGAAATGTGGAATTGAGTGATGAAGTTTTAGATGGCAGGCACAGCATTATAACACAACAGGCATCCAACAGGGTGTGGGCAGCACAGGTTGTATTAAGCGAAATCCTTCAGAGCAATGGATAAATTATACGTTATAAAAATTGGTGGAAACATAATAGACGATGGAGAAAAGCTTTCTTCATTTTTAAAATCTTTTGCTTCCATTAAAGAAAGAAAGATATTAATTCACGGTGGCGGTCAACTTGCCACCAATCTTGCAGAGCAGCTAAATATTCCTCAGCAAATGATTGATGGTCGCAGGATTACAGATGTAGAGACATTAAAGGTTATTACCATGGTATATGCAGGCTACATAAATAAAAATATTACAGCATTGCTTCAATCAAATAGTTGTAACGCAATTGGCTTAAGCGGTACAGATGGCAACTTGATACAGGCACATAAAAGAGATCACACAACAATAGATTATGGGTTTGCAGGTGATATTGATAAGGTAAATAATGAATTATTGATAAAGTTACTGGATGATGATCTAACTCCCGTTATAGCTCCTGTAACGCACAACAAAAAAGGGCAATTATTGAATACCAACGCAGATACAATTGCACAGGAAATAGCCAAAAGCATGTCAAACAAATATGCAGTTACTTTAATTTATTGTTTTGAGAAAAAAGGCATTTTGCAAAATGTAGCTGATGAAAATTCTCTGATACCAAAAATTAGTCAATCATTGTATAAAGACTTAAAAGAAAAAAAAATCATTCATTCAGGGATGATACCAAAAATTGATAATGCTTTTGCAGCATTGGAAAGCGGTGTAAAAAAAGTTATGATTGGTAAAGCAGAGGAGCTCAGCCGGTTAATTTATGGGTCATCAGGCACAAGTATATCAAATGAATAATGAAGAGTTAAATATTCTGCAAAGTGATGCAATTGATCTTTTGAAAAAATTAATTGCTATCCCGTCTTTTAGTAAAGAAGAAGATAAAACTGCGGCGGCAATTGAACTGTTTTTACAGTCAAAAAATGTATTGTCACAAAGATTTTTAAATAATATTTGGGCGAAAAATAAATATTTTGATGAAACAAAGCCAACCATTCTTCTCAATTCTCATCACGATACAGTCAAACCCAACAAGGAATATACATTAGACCCTTTTTCTCCTATTGAAAAAGAAAATAAATTATTCGGAATAGGAAGCAATGATGCAGGTGGTGCTTTGGTTTCATTAATTGCTGCATTTATTTATTTCTATGAGAAAAAAGATTTAAAATACAATCTCATTCTTGCAGCATCTGCAGAAGAAGAGATCTCTGGTAAAAATGGAATCGAAGCTTTACTTCCCAAACTAAGCAACATACACTGCGGCCTCGTAGGTGAACCTACACAAATGCAAATGGCCGTTGCCGAAAGAGGGTTATTGGTTATTGATTGTATTGCTGAAGGAAAAGCAGGACATGCTGCAAGAGAAGAAGGCGAAAATTCTATTTATAAAGCCATGAAAGATATTGAATGGTTTAGATCTTATCAGTTCCCCCAAATATCTGAGTTATTAGGCAAGGTAAAAATGAGTGTGACATCTATTGAAACAGATAATAAAACACATAATATAATACCATCGCAATGCAGTTTTGTTGTTGATATTCGTGTAAATGAATTATACACTTTTGAGGAAATTTTAGATTTCATACAAGAGAATGTGCAATCTAAAATACAGGCAAGAAGTACAAGATTACGTTCTACGTCCATCAGTTTAAATCATCAATTGGTTAAGGCTGGCCTCTCTTTAGGAAGAACTTATTATGGCTCTCCTACAACTTCGGATAAAGCATTAATGCCTTTTCCTACATTAAAAATAGGCCCTGGAGATTCTGCCCGCAGTCATATTGCCGATGAATTTATTTATCTTGACGAAATAAAAAAGGGAATCGAAATTTACATCCAATTGTTGCAACAAATTTTATAGATAAATGAAGCTTTGGCAAAAAGATAAAAATGTTTCATCTGCGGTAGAAAAATTCACGGTGGGCAATGATAGAGAACTCGATCTTTACCTCGCACCCTTTGATGTACTTGGTTCTCTTGCTCATATAAAAATGTTGCAATCCGTTAACTTATTGTCTAAAGATGAATTAGAATCACTGCAAATTGAATTAAAGGAAATCTATAAAGAAATAAAGGAAGGTAATTTTAAACTTGATGACGGGATAGAGGATATTCATTCTCAAGTAGAATTTTTGCTTACTAAAAAGCTTGGTGATGTAGGTAAAAAAATTCATAGTGCCCGCTCAAGAAACGACCAGGTTTTGGTTGATCTGAAACTTTTTTTAAGAAGTGAAATTGAAAGGTTGGTTATTTCCACAAAAGAATTTTTTGATCTTTTAATTAAGCAGAGTGAAAAATATAAAGATGATCTGCTGCCCGGCTACACACATCTGCAATTAGCCATGCCTTCATCTTTTGGATTATGGTTTGGAGCTTATGCAGAAAGTTTAGTTGATGATCTCATTATTGTTCAGTCTACTTATCAAATTGTAAATAAAAATCCACTGGGTTCTGCTGCAGGCTATGGTTCTTCTTTTCCGATAGACAGAAAAATGACAACGAAATTATTAGGGTTCGATGATCTTAATTACAATGTAGTATATGCGCAAATGGGTAGAGGAAAGTCAGAAAAGATAGTTGCCTCGGCTATCGCAAATATTGCAGCAACACTTTCTAAACTGAGCATGGATGCGTGCCTTTTTCTAAATCAGAATTTTGATTTTATCTCTTTTCCTGAAGAGTTAACTACGGGCAGCAGCATAATGCCGCACAAAAAAAACCCGGATGTATTTGAATTGATCCGGTCTCACTGCAATCGTATACAGGCATTGCCTAATGAGATAATGTTGATGACAACAAATCTTCCTTCAGGTTATCACAGGGATTTGCAATTACTTAAAGAACATCTCATTCCTGCATTTAACGATCTGCAAAATTGCTTACAAATGGCAGCGCTGATGTTATCTAACATTGTTGTTAAGAAAAATATATTGGAGGATGAAAAATATAAATTTGTGTTTAGTGTGGAGGAAGTGAATAAACTTGTATTAAATGGGATGTCGTTTCGGGATGCTTATAAAAAAATTGGTGCTGATATAGAAAGTGGAAATTTCATCTATCAAAAAAATGTAGCTCATACTCATGAAGGATCAATTGGGAATCTACAGAATGAGCAGATAACCGGCATGATGAAAACCGTGTTGCAACAATTTAATTTTGACAAAGTTAACAAGGCGTTGGAGCAATTAATACGTTAAATTGCCGCCTTAAATGTATTGCCCACAATGGCAGAAGAAATTAAAAAACGAATAGCGATTTTCGGCTCTACCGGTTCCATCGGTACGCAGGCTTTGCAGGTAATTGAAGCCAATGCTGAGCTATTTGAAGTTGAAATTCTTACCGCTCAAAATAATGATGTACTATTAATTGAACAGGCCTTAAAGTTTCGTCCAAACGCTGTTGTTATCGGAGATGAAACCAAATATGAAGCTGTAAAGGCTGCTCTGGGCTCAACTGACATAAAAGTATTTGCCGGAGAAAATGCTCTTGTTGAAGCAGCAGATTTTGATACGTATGATATGATGCTGGCGGCTATAGTAGGCTTTGCCGGTTTAAAACCCACGCTAAAGGCGGTAGAAAAAGGTAAGGCAATTGCGCTTGCCAATAAAGAAACACTTGTTGTTGCCGGTGATATAGTTATGCAAAAAGCATTAGAGAAAAGGGTGCCTATAATTCCTGTTGATAGTGAGCACTCAGCAATATTTCAATGCCTTGTTGGTGAAACAAGAAATAAGATTGAAAAAATAATTCTTACTGCAAGCGGTGGCCCTTTTCTAGGTAAAAAACCAAATTTTTTGGTGAATGTAAAAAGAGATCATGCTCTTCAACACCCCAACTGGAAGATGGGAGCTAAGATCAGCATAGACTCTGCAACTCTTATGAATAAAGGGCTTGAGATGATTGAAGCTAAGTGGCTGTTTAATTTAAAGCCCGAACAAATACAGGTTATTATCCATTCACAAAGCATTGTTCATAGTATGGTTCAGTTTGAAGATGGGAGTATGAAAGCACAAATGGGTATGCCGGATATGAAGCTTCCCATTCAATATGCTTTTACGTTTCCTCAACGTATTTATAGCGATTCGCCGCGTATTGATTTTAAAAAGTTGACGTTGCTGAACTTTGAAGAGCCTGATATAAAAACATTTCGAAATCTTACCCTTGCTACAGAAGCTCTATTTAAGGGAGGTAATCTTCCATGTGTTTTAAATGCTGCTAATGAAATAGCTGTATGGGCTTTTCTGCATAACCGCATTGGTTTTCTTGATATTACTGCTGTTGTGGAGCAAACCATGCAAGAGGTTTCATTTATAGAAAAGCCAAATCTTGAAGAATATTTTGAAAGCGACGCTGAGGCACGTAATTTTGCGGCTTCTTTAATAAAAATCTAAAATCATAAGTAAAAAAAAATTTGGTGCAGGCACTTGTTTTTCATGGCTACATCGTTGTGTCACTCACTTGTACCGCATACCAATAAGCAACTACATTAAGACAAACATCGTACATCAAACATCGCACATCTCACATCTACTATGATAACATTAGCAATCAATTGGTCTCAGGTAGGATTACAAGCGGGCTATTTAATTTTTTCTTTATCCATCCTCGTTATTCTACACGAATTTGGACATTATATAACAGCGAAGTGGTTCAAGTGCAGAGTTGAAAAATTCTATCTTTTCTTTGATCCGTGGTTTTCGCTTTTTAAAAAGAAAATAGGAGAAACCGAGTACGGCGTTGGCTGGTTGCCATTAGGTGGATATGTAAAAATTGCAGGCATGGTAGATGAGAGCATGGATAAAGAGCAAATGAAGCAACCGCCGCAACCATGGGAATTTCGCAGTAAGCCGGCATGGCAACGATTAATTATTATGCTTGCTGGTGTAATAATGAATGTATTGCTGGCATTTTTTATTTATGCAATGATATTATATACATGGGGCGAAAAAAAATTGCCTATTGCCAACGCCACTAATGGTATTTGGGTAACAGATAGTTTAATGTTTAATCTGGGATTAAAAAATGGTGATAAGATTATTGCAGTAAATAATGAGCCTGTAAAATATTTTAATGATATACCCGCAAAAGTTTTATTGGGTAAAACTGTTTTATTGGAAAGAGATGGTAAAAAAGTAAATCTTGAGCTTCCCGTTAATCTTATTGAGCAGTTGGTAGAAAAAAAAGGCAAACGAAATGATCTTATATTGCCAAGGATGCCATTAATAATTGGAGGGTTTGATGATAATGATACATCACATTCAAAAAAAGCAGGATTAAAAGTATTCGACAGAATAGTTGCTGTAGACTCAACCACTGTTGGGTTTTTTGATGAAATGGCTCCCATTTTAAATGCAAGTAAAGGTGATACTGTTTCTGTTTCATTTATCAGGGATATGCAACCAATGCAAACAAAAGTTTTAGTAGATACAAATGGAAGAATTGGCTTTGCAATTTTAAATGAAGAGCAATCTGATAGCGCTGGTATTCTAAAACAAGAGAATAAAAAATACAGTTTGTTAGCAGCCTTTCCTGCAGGTGTAAAAAAAGCAGGCGAAAAATTAGACTTTTATATTCAGCAGTTTAAGTTAATACTAAACCCCAAAACCGGTGCTTATAAAGGGCTTGGGGGCTTTAAGGCCATGGCATCCATCTTCCCAAAAAATGAATGGAACTGGGAAGTGTTTTGGAACATAACTGCCTTTTTTTCAATTGTACTTGCGTTTATGAATATGCTCCCAATCCCTGCCCTGGATGGAGGACATGTATTGTTCACACTAATAGAAATGATTACCGGCCGCAAACCGAGTGATAAATTTTTGGAGTATGCTCAAATTGCAGGGATGATACTTTTATTTGCGTTGATGATTTTTGCAAATGGCAATGACTGGTTTGGATGGGGTAGGGGAAAGTAAATGTTTAAGGTGATATATTATTAGTTTTGCGATTTTACAATTTTAAGTTTATTTATAACTTAAAACGTTCAACTCTTACAATTCAATCCCTATCTTCTTCATTAAAATAGAAGCATTAAGGCTGGTACACACACCCGGTTTTAGCAGGTAGTCAAAAAATAATTCGTCATTATTTACCTGCACATCAAAATGATAATTGATAATATTTTTCGGATAGTCATCTTTTAATTTAGCCAGCTCAAGGTCATGAGTCGCAATTATAGCAGAGGCCTTATGTTTTATTAATTGCTTTATTAAAGCTACAGAGCCGGTATGCCGGTCAAGGGAATTGGTACCTCTTAATATTTCATCCAACAAAATAAAAACCTTTTCGCCTTTATTTACCTTCTCGATAATTGTTTTCAATTTTTTTAATTCCGCATAAAAAGTTGATGTGCTTTCAGCAAGGTTATCAGTAATTCGCATGCTGCTAATAAGCTGAACATGAGTTACCTTGAAATCCTTTGCACAAACAGGTGCGCCTGCCATTGCTAACACTACATTTACGCCTATGCTGCGTAGGTAAGTACTTTTTCCTGCCATATTAGAGCCTGTTACCAGCATAATTTCTTCGTTATCATTTATTTTAACGCTATTATTTACACGTATATTTTTTGATATAAGGGGATGGCCAATTTCTTTAGCCTCAATAAAAAAATTGTCGGAAATTAAATTCGGAAAAACCCAGTCAGGTTCATTGAAATGCAATATTGCAAAACTATTTAAAGCTTCTATATGCCCCAATGTTTCAAACCAAATATTTATATTTTTTTGTTGATCAAGTTTCCATTTTTCCAGATCAAGCATCTGCTGCAGATTCCAAAGTAGCAAAATATTTAGTGGTGCAGACAATACCAGGTTGTATCTTAAATCAAGTTTATCTAAAAGTTTTCGAAGCTTTGTGATGTCCCTGGATACGGAATTATTTTTATGATAAAGAGTTGATTGTAATTCTTTAAGTAAAGCGCTTTCAAATGCAGCGCTTTCAATATGAGAAAGGATTTGAGAAAGTATTTCCAGTTCTGAAGCAGTTTTTGATAATCTTTCATGGATAGGAGCTACGATCTTATTAATTTGATAAGCAATTGCTGTAAACAAAAATAAAGAAAGGTAAAAGACACCTGAACTTACCACATCAAAAATGTAGAGCGTAACGATGCTGAGAATGATGATAGGTAATAAATATCGCAACCACTTCCAGGGTTTAAATTTTGAAAAAACAGGAAGTTCTGCAATCCAGTTCTGCAATCTATTTTTTGTGGAAAAAGTAATTTGTAGTTCTCTTCCCTTTGCCTGTAGATCCTGAATCCATTCTATATTTTTTGATAATTCTATACCAGCAGTTTGCCTTTGTAAGATATCATCAGGTTCTGCTGCAGATTTTAAATAATCAGCAAGTTGAGTGCTTCCCATTTCAGAAGTGGCTCTGTTTATATATTGAAATAACGATGCTTTTCCAAATATGTCCAGGTCATTTGCATATGAATGGGTTGCTTCATCATGATAAGATCCATCGGGAAAATCATAAAAATTCCCTTCAAGATATTTTAATTCATCCTTATTAATATTTATTAAATGAGTGGTATGAATTATTGCTGTTTTATTTTTTAAATCAGCAATTAATAATCGTATAAAAACAGCCAACAATAAGATGCTTACAATTATCACATACCAAATTCCGAAAGACCATAATAAATAAAATACAGCAATAATACCTGCAATGGAGCCAAAGCGCAGCCACCCAAATGCTGATTTTTTTTGTTTCAGTTTTATTAAATGTGATTGTAGCCTGTCAATTCTTTCTTTATAAAATTTCGATTGTTCCATGTAAAATTTGTGATAAATCTGTAAAAGTAATTGATGTAAAACGTATTACATAACGGGTTAATTTTTGTAATTTTGTATGTGCCTAAATTGATTTTTTGGCAACGGGGCTGACCGGTTTTGACAGCATAGTTCTTTGTAAGTGTAAGCATGTAGTGCGTTGCGTAAATCAGCACTTAAATCTTAATACGAAAACTTTAAATGGCAATACTTCGTATGCCATGGCTGCTTAAGCGATAGCTTAGCAACCATTAGGGCCGTTGAGCAGGCTTGCCTGTTGCCAAGCTCTTCCGCCGACATAAACAAAAAATGGGCTGCTGCAATTAAAGGCTGTGATAATTGCTTAAGAAAATTCAGCTAAGGATTAGGTTGGTTAGTTTTGCTCCTGCCTTTTCTCTACAAACAATGCAAAAATAAACATGTAGAAAGCTTATAGCGGATGTGTTTGGACCAGGGTTCGACTCCCTGCAGCTCCACCTGAACCTCAACTATAAGTTGAGGTTTTTTTATGTGTTTATGAATAACTATGCTGAACCAGTTATTATTTTTTATTTCATCAGCTCATAAACATTACTGCCTTTTGCATTTACAGACATATCTTTAATGTTTTCTGTTTTGCCATTAAATATATTTTTTATCCAGGTAAAACCTTGCAATCTTTCTTTAAAGCGATCCATTTTAACATCCGCACTCTTATCACTTGTATTTGATACAACCATTATGGTTTGATTTTTATTGTAACGGAAATATACATACACGCCATCTTTGGGAATATATTGCATAGTTTTTCCGTTAGTAACTGCGGTAGAGTTTTTTCTGTAATTGGCGAGTGCTTTTATATAATTAAATATTTCATTCTCTTTACTGCTGCGGCCGGAGGCATTAAATTTATTTTCTTTGTCACTGCCCCATCCACCCATAAAATCCAGTCTTACCATACCATCTGATGGGTTTTTAAAATTCTTCATTAAAATTTCTGTTCCATAATACAGTTGCGGAATTCCTCTTAATGTAAGCAGCCATGTTAAACCCATTTTAAGTTTATCAATGTCTTCACCAACTACAGAGAATACACGATCCATATCATGATTATCTAAAAAAATGCAATTGTTTTTTGGCTCTTTGTAAAGATTATCCTGTGCAAGTGTCATGTATAATTTATTCACCCCGTTTGTCCAGCCAAAAGGCTCAGTGATGCCTGCAAGCATTGAATTTGATACAGGAAAATCTGTAACGCCGGATATGTTATGTTTTATAGGTGCCTCTAAATTATTCTTTGTAAAGTAAGCGCTTGCTGCCACTGAGTTTGATGTTACTTCGCCAAAGCCAGTTAACTTTGGAAATTCAGCAGACAAAGAATTATTTATTTTTATTAAAAAATTCTCGTCATTGTATTTATAAGTATCCACTCTCCACCCGTCAATACCAAATTCTTCAGTTGCCCAAATTGTGTTTTGGATAATGTAATTGGCAACATATGCGTTGGCAAGGTTAAGATCAGGAAGGTGCGGAACGAACCATCCATCAATCATAATTTTTTTATCAACAGCAGCAGCATACGGATCAATAAAAACTTCTTCCCTGTGATGTGTTCCCTGATAGGATGGCCAGTTGTTGAGCCAATCTTTCATGGGAGGATCAAGCACAAACCAATGAAATTCTCCTACGTGATTATATACCGCATCCTGAATTATTTTTAAACCCTTTTTATGAGCTGCATTAATTAAATTAATGTAAGCTTCTTTGCCACCAAGCCTTTTATCTACTTCATAATGATCCGTGATCCAATATCCATGATAACCGCTAAGCATACCTGCAGGTTCTTTTTCAGTTGGCATATTATTTTGCACAACAGGGGTTAACCATAAAGAGGTTACCCCTAATTCTTTAAAATAATCAAGGTGATTGGTAATGCCTTTCAGATCGCCGCCATGCCTTAGCAACGAATTACTTCTGTCAAGCGTTGTATCACGCAAATCAGAAAATTTATCATTTGAGGGATCACCATTACTGAATCTGTCAGGCATTATTAAATAAATAAAATCTTTTGAAGTAATGCCCTGTGCATAAGAAGAACCATTGCCGGAGCGGCGGTGCTTCAGTTCATAATAAATTGAAAAAGATTCCTTTAATGAAATGAAAATAAAATCAATTTTAATTTTTCCCGGTTTTGCAGTTGGAGCAATTTCCAGATCAATAAATAAATATTTTCTGTTTTCCGGTTTATGAATTTTTATAAGCTTTACTCCCGGATAACTTATACTTACATCAGATTTATCTGCCCACACATTTAAATCGTTTTCTGAGTGAACCATTATCTGCAGCTTGTTCCATTTCATTCCTGCCCACCAGTGGGTTGGATAGCATTTTATTTCCGGTGTTTGTGCAAATGTGGAATTAGAAATAAGTAATAAGAAATAGGCAATAAGAATTTTTCTCATATCATATTATGCAAGTGAAGTATCAGCAATAATTGTAACATCCTCATCATTTTTATTTTCTTTTACAATAAAATAACAAAGTAAACCGGCAATTACCATTAAGCCGCCGCCTATCTGCACGGCAAGCATTCTGTTATTATCTAAAAGATGACTCATTATCCATCCAAAAAATAAAGAGGCAATAATTTCAGGTAATACAATAAAGAAATTAAAAATACCCATGTACAAACCTATCTTATCCTCAGGCAAACTGCCAGCTAGCATTGCATATGGCATAGATAAAATACTTGACCATGCAATACCCACACCTACCATACATCCGTACAGCATATATTTATTGGTAACAAAACCAACAGCAATCAGGCCTGCAGCACCGCAAAAAAGACAAAAACTATGGGTAAGTTTTCTTCCTGCTTTATTTGCAATAACCGGGATGATCAATGCGAAAACAAATGCAATTACATTATAAAATGATAATGTCAATCCGGCAAATTCTACTCCTTGCGTATAAACCGGGTCGGTTTCACTTGCTGCACCAAAAACATTTCTTGCAACAGCAGTGCTATAATAAAACCACATTAAAAATAATCCCGGCCATGTAAAAAATTGCACCAGAGAAAGCTGCTTCATCTTTGGAGGCATATTTTTTATTGAACTCATAATTTCTCTGAATCCACCGCCAAAACCCTTGTTGC
Organism: Chitinophagaceae bacterium; assembly: GCA_036007525.1. Lineage (GTDB taxonomy): Bacteria > Bacteroidota > Bacteroidia > Chitinophagales > Chitinophagaceae > Ginsengibacter. The sequence goes on from DASYOS010000094.1 coordinate 20,076, forward strand.
TTGCTTTTATTTTTTCTTTAAATCCCATATCAGCCGGAGGATATTCTTTGGTTGTAAAAATTGTATAAAGCACAGACAGTAAAAAAATTGTACCACCAATATAAAACGCAAACTTTACCGAATCAGGAATGTTTCCATTTTCGCTTTCTCTGGAAACACCTAAAAGATTAGATAATAGCCAGGGTAATGCAGATGCAATACTTCCGCCTAAGCCTATCATAAGGC
>DASYOS010000095.1:0-1623 GCA_036007525.1 Chitinophagaceae bacterium
AGTCAAAAAACATCTTTCTCCAGATGTTCATTATTCTTTTAAAGTTCATCGCTGCTGCTGCAAGCATTACATTGATATTGTCTCCTTTAATTCCACTATAAAAGTTACGGCTCAAGCGATGATCTTGTTTGAGGTGACCGATTTTGGGTTCTATAGCTGCTCTTCTTTTAAACCCTTTTCTTAGTTTTAGTTTTTCATATGGCGTCCTCTTTTTGCCAGGTTTATCTGGCCTAATAATTTTTGTTCCCAATACTTCTTTTACCCCGGGGTAGCCTCTGTCAACAAAATTGTTTTTCAAAATAATTCCTGTTAATCGTTGCTGCTGTTCGATGGCTGGTTGTAATGTTTTGCTGTCATGCACATTTTTTTCCAGGTTGAGGGCTCCAATAATAACACCTGTATTTTTTGTTGTGATGATAGAGACCTTTGAGCCAAACTCATACTTCTTATGTTCTTTTCCTTTGCTGATGCATTGAACGTAGGGTTCGTGCAGGGAATAAATTTTATTACTGTCCGTTTTCTTTTGTGCTAATACTTGTTTGAATAATGTAAGGATGCTCTGATGCAGTCTGGGCGGTAGTTTTCGCTCTAACTCCCTTACCAGCCTGCCTGCAATGGTCTTTACTTTTTTATCCGCCTTCCTTGCCTTGCCTTTATTTTTTGGATGGTTTCTAAAGCGCTGCTCCATTAATAATTTCTTTAAAGTCTGAGTATAACTTTGGCGCAATTCAATGTCTTCTCTAGCTGCGATGGCGATACACTTTTTGATAATCTTACGGTGTAATTTATTGTCGGTGGGATAGGTAATATTTTTTTCCTGAACGGTTGTATCGGTGGTGGCTTCCTGCTGCTGACCATCTTTACCATTAATGCGGATGCTTTCTTTAAAAATCAATTCTATTCCTTCAGCTCCAATACGGTTTCTGAAATGTACTAACTCGCTGGCCTCACAAGGTGCCCGGCAGGCATATGATTTTTCTCCGCTAAAATATTGGTAGTAAATATTTTCAAACCATTGTTCTACTACACTCTCATCGCTTATGTTACGAATGTGTTTGAGTAGGATTAATGATACCATCAGTCGTATTGGTTTTGCAGGGCGGCCTTCTTCTGAATAGAGTTTTGCAAAAGCTTCTTCAAAAATATTCCAATGGATTGTATTGGCTAAAATATACAGAGGATGACCGTGGCTAAGCTGTTCTTCGAATGTGCTGTAAAAGCCAAGCTGCGATGTTGATTTTGGTTTTGAAAGCATAAAATATTGCAGGTTTTTGAATACAAATTTCATTTTTCCTGCAAATTTTATCAACTCTTTTTATCCCCAAACTATTGTACAGCGTGGATTACATTGGTTTTTAAGGGATGACTAAATAAATTCAATCGGCGGAACAAATCCCAGCGGCAAGCTTACAGAATCTTTTACTGATAATAAATATAGCCGGAAACATACATGGGCATTTGATGGTGGTACAAATATACCTGCATCTTCCTCGCCACAGGTTGTGCCAACTCCAATGTCTGATGCATCAGCTGTAGACCCTGAAGAAGCCTTTGTAGCAGCAATTTCAAGTTGCCATATGTTATTTTTTTTCTCTATTGCAGCAAGCAATAATTATACAATAG
>DASYOS010000096.1:0-19463 GCA_036007525.1 Chitinophagaceae bacterium
GTTGGCACATTTTCAGTAGAGGCAGATGATAAGTACATTTTAGCAGCAGAATGATCTGTAGTTAAAGGCATTTGTAAATATGCTCTTCCGGCAAACACTACTATCCCAACCTTGTCATCCGCAAGCTTATCAATTATTTTACTTACCAATTGCTTTGCTCTTTCCAGCCGGTTGGGCTTAATATCTTCTGCCAGCATACTATTGCTAACATCTAATGCTATCATAACATCTATTCCTTTACGATTTATTTTTTGTGTGCCTTCCGGTTTTACAAGATCTGCAACAGCAAAAGCGCAAAGTGTAAATCCAATTAAAATCAATATAAATTTTAATGCAAAAAGTTTTGAAGAAAACCGCTGTATCAATTGTTTTATTAAAGGAGGATCGCCAATTTTTTTCATTGATTTCTTTTTCCATCTTATCAGCAAAAAATAAAATAATACCATTAAAGGGATAGCCATAAGCACTAATAAGAATTCTATGTGTTGAAAACGATACATATATAAGGAATGCAAGTTAAACAATACGATAAGGCAAAGAATAAGCCATCCGCATTAAAAAGAAATATTTAACAATGAGAATTACAATCTTACTTATGAAGCGAAAGTGTGATGCTGGAGATATATAATTTTTTCAAATTGCTTTTTACAAGTGGTAGGTCAGTATTAAATTCCCTGTCTCCTAATAATTTTTCGCTCATATCCTTTTTGCCATTAAGTGTAAAAAAGATATTTGATCTGTCAAATTTCCCCTTATTGTAAGATGTAATAGTGCCTCCATAATCCCATTCAGTGCCATAAAAATTAATTTTTTTACCATTAACCTGTAATAATTTTTCAAGAATACTGCCAATCATTATACTATCTGTGGTATAGTAGGGAGAGCCCGTTTGATATATCTCTACCGATGCGATTTTTTTGTGCAACTGATCCTGCCGCCATCCTATTGTTATTTCCTTTGCCGTATTTGAAAATACTTTTGTTACTATAAAACTGTCCATACCTTCTGCGCCATAGTTGATGGTATCCTGAATGTTTTGCTTTCCAAATAAATTTTCCAGATCACTTAAAACTGTTGTTCTGTTTATTTTACCAAAACTTGTATCTGTAATTAAATAATCATTTGTTACTTCAGGCAGGGGAACAATTTTGGTTGTATCCTGAGTAGTTGTTTCAATAGCGGCTTTTTTTTGTTGGCATGAAATGATGCAGAACCACAAATAAATTGGTATTAAATATTTCATATTTTTTACATTTCGCCTTTAAAAAACCCATATTGACCCAGGATGCCTTTTAAAATCTTTAGCCTTACCGTTTTCATATCTATATTTTTATCAGCGCTTTTTACAAGCAGTGTAAAAAAATAAACGTGCCTGTTCTCTTCTATCCAGCCGGTAACCCAGCCAATTGCATTCTGCATTTCATCAAAGCCCCAACCTGTTTTATGACTTAACTTATACAATGTATTATTTTCCTGCAGCATTACATCACGTACAATTTGCTGTGTGCGCTTTTGAAAAGGCAGCTTATCAAAATATAATTTTTTTACAAGCCCCAATTGCTCATCGGGAGAAATTTTTAAAGTGTTGTTTAGCCAAAAAGAATCGATGGGGCCGCTTATATTCATGTTGCCATAATGCAATGTGTCAATCCACTGCTTCATTGTATCTCTTCCAATTCTTCTTGCAACTTCCTGGTAATAATTTACTGATGAAACCTTAAAAGCTTCTGCCATAGTTAGGTCTTTATTCCAATCCTCATTCCATCTTTTTACCCCATCCCATTTAATCATCATCTTCTCATCAGTTATTTTTCCCGTTTCAATCCCAACCAATGAGTTAACGATCTTAAAGGTGGAAGCAGGCAAAAATCTTTGGGTGTCCAGCTTCATGTTATACACCGTAACTGATCCGGTTTGATTATTAACCATGGTAAAGCAACCATCAACATTTGCAGAATCGAAATACTTTTTAATGTTATTATCAATCTTGGCTTGGTTAACTGAACAGGATTCTGTTATTACAATGATAAAAGCCATAGAAATGATTAAAAGAATATTTTTTTTCATAAAATTTATACAGTAGAAAGTTTTTGATGCTCGGCAGATGCACATAATGCTTCGTAAAATTCTTCGCCAAATTTTCTGATAAGTGAGTCTTTTAAAAAAATATACACTGGTACTTTTAATTTTTTACCCAGCGAACATCCTCCTCTGCAAAGGTCTTCTCTGGGTTCATAATTTACATATTCAGTTTTACCATTCCTGCTTTTTTTGGTGCGGATAGGGTAGAGATGACAACTAATAGGTTTTTTCCAACTTATTTTTCCATCATTATACGCCTGTTCTATACCGCATTTTACAATTCCTCTTTCATCAGTAATTCCATAAACACATATACTTGAATTTAAGGTTGGTGTTACCCAACCAAATTCTTTATCATAAACATATCTTCCTTGTCTTTCTAGTTCCTTTTTTGATTGTTCGGTAAGATAGGGTAGTACTGTATTGTACGCTTCATCCAGTTCTTTAAGCTCATTGTTTTCAAGAGGTGCACCTGCATCTCCGTCAACACAACAACCGCCTTTGCATTTATTTAAGTCGCAAACGAATTGCTCTTCCACCACCTGGTTACTTATAAGAACATTGTCAATTGCTATCATCACGGCAAAGATACAGGGATGCATGGATTCATTAATACATTTGCATCATTGCATCTTATTATTTCCATTGCAATGTATTAATTAGATGTTTCAGGTCTTCCTGAAGAAATGCATTTACAGGCGCCAGCGAATCTTCATTTGGGGTGGCATCAAAGTATAATGCGCCACGCAAAAAATGTTTTACTGAATCTGTTACAAGAAATTGCTTTGATGTGGCTACACTTCCGCCTACTCTAAAAAAAATACCGGTGACATTGTTTGGAGTGTGGAATAAGCTGTCTTCAATGGAATAAGCCTTTACATCATTTTTAAAAGTTAGCTTATATGAATCGTTTATTAAATTTTGAAATGTGTTAATACCCAGCGAATCTTTATACCCAGCGGGAGTTTTTATTTTATAAACTGATTTGCCACCTATTGTTTTATAGCTTATGAAAATTTTACCATGAAAGGAAGGGAAATCTACATTTACCCAATAAGGATTGTCGGCAGTACTGTCAAAGTATGTACTATCTTTTACAATGTTTGCGTAAGCGGGGTATTCAAATGTGTAGGGAAATCCTTCTCTTTCAAATCGTACATATTTTCTTTTAGGAAGATCTATATTAAAGTATCCTTTGGGTTTAGATGTGTAGGTGGAGTTGCAACTATTGAAAAGAAATAAGCAACTGGCGAATGGCAATAGGCAATAAATAAAATAATTTTCTAATTTAAGATACATTCCCATTGTAAAAGCTTATTGCAGAATGTCCATTGATAATTTGCCTTAATCCGATTTAATATTCACTTTTACTTTTTCTATCCTGTTCTTATTTATTTCCATAGGGATAAAAGTAAAATCATCACAAAGTACCTCCTCATTAATTTGCGGAAATTCACCTGCAATTTCTAAAACTAAACCTGCAAGTGAATCGCTATCTCCTCTTACTTTATCAAAAGTTTCAATGGGCAAACGCAATACTTTACAAACGTCGTTTATCATTGTTTTACCTTCAAATATATAAGTGAAATCATCTATTTTTTTATTGCCGCTTATTTCATCATCAAATTCATCGTGAATATCGCCTATTATCTCCTCCATTATATCTTCCAGCGTTATAATGCCCGATGTTCCCCCAAATTCATCAACCACTACCGCAAAATGCATACGTTTATTTCTAAACTCCTGCAGCAGATCTTCAATTAATTTTTGCTCATGAACATAAAATACCGGCCGCATTAGTGAATGCCAATCATAATCGGTTTGTTCATTTAAAAATGGAAGCAGGTCTTTGGTATGCAAAATTCCAACTATTTCATCAAGGCTATTTTTAAACACTGGCAACCGGGAATAATGCATCTCTTCTACTTCGCTTATTACATCTTTAAAAGAACTATTATGTTCTATCCCGCTAACATCCAGCCTAGTTCGCATGGTTTGCTTAACGGTGGTATTACCAAACTTCCTAATTCCTTTTAAGATCTGTTTTTCCTCTGTAGTAGCCTCATGGTCTGGCAGCAAGTCAATGGCATAATCCAACTGTGTATTATCCATACCAGATAAGCCGGAGTGGAATTTATTCTCAATTTTATCGCTAAGCTTTACCAGTCGAGAACTGATCCGAAAAAAAATACTGTTAACTATTTCTATGATAAGAGAAGCCGAGGATGCAAACCATACGTTATGATGTGTGGCCCATACTTTTGGTAAAACTTCACAAAATAAAACAAGCAAAGCTGTAACGGCCACAACTTTTATAATAAACTCAATAACAAAGTGCATCTGCAGCATATCCATCCAACTTTGCATTAAAAGATTAGAAATTAAAATGATGCCGATATTTACGAAACTGTTGGTGATCAACATTGAAGCCAGCAGCGTTTTTGGTGTTTCCAGCAAAGTGACTATCCGTCTGTATGATGGACGTCGCTTTGTTTTAAGCATATTAATATCCTTGTAGTTGAGTGAGAAAAATGCTACTTCCGAGCCGGCTACTAAAAAAGAAATTAAGACAAGAATTAAGGCTGTGAAAATCAGTATTGTTGTTGCTGCAGGAGATATTGCTAAATAAATAAGTGAGAAAGATTTTAGAGCTACAACTGCCGAATGATAATCCAAGACAAATAATTTTAATTAAAGATACGATTCGTGAGACGTGATTTTTTAAAATTCTGTAAGCTATATTTTTTACTAAAAAGGTAGTTTTTCAGAGCCCTCATCTGTTAACGATGGTGAAATATCCGTATCTCCGCCCTGCATACCTTCAATATCTCCACCGGGATGAGTGCCTTCTGAGCGTTTGTCAAGCATTATTAAATTATCTCCCACAATTTCAGTTGCAAATTTTTTATTATGGTCTTTGTCTTCCCAGCTACGTGTTTTCAGTCTGCCTTCAATATATACCAAGCTTCCTTTGTGTAAATATTTTTGTGCCAGCTCTGCAAGTCCGCGCCAAAGCACAACGGTATGCCATTCGGTTTGAGACATTAATTTTCCGTTTTTATCCTTGTAGCTTTCCGTTGTTGCCAGCGAAAATTTAGCCACTGCAATATTTCCTTCTAAAAACTGGATATCCGGATCTTTTCCTAAATTTCCGATAAGCATCACTCTGTTTACACCTCTCATATTATAGTTTTTTGCCAGAAATAAAAAGAAAAAAGGAGAAAAAGAGTGGTTGTCTGTATAACTCGGTTGCTCTTTTACTCACGCCTTCTAACCCAAATTTAAAGATACATTTTAATCTTTCAAATAGGTTGTGATAAATTTTGGAAAAGGAAGTTGTTTTATTTTATCAACAGAGGCTAGCTCGTAATTGCTTAAATTCAACGGGGATCTAACTTTAATTTTAATAAATTGCCCGTTTATGGTTTGGTGAGTAAGTTGTTGCTTATACACCTGCGATATGCTTTGTATTTGGTAGTCATTTGCCTGTAAAATAGAGATGAATTGCCCGGCTGTTTGCAGCTTTTTAATTGTAAAAGATTTTGGTGTTTCTATCACTATAAATTCATAGAGATTTTGCCAGATATCCTTTTCAATTCTTTTTCTTATATAAAATTTATTTCTGTATGAAATTACCAGGTAATAGAGCCACCTATTTTTTTTAATGATCATTTTTTCTTTTACAGGAAGTTCCAATTGTATTCCCTGCAGATAAGCTACACACCTGCTTTTAAGCGCACATATTTCGCACAAGGGAAGAGGCTTACAAATGGTTGCTCCAAAATCCATTATGGATTGATTATAAACACCCGGCTGTTTCTTATCCAATAGCTGAAAAGCTAATTCAGAAAAATATTTTTTCCCCTGCAGATTATCAACCGGAATCTTAATCCCAAAATATCTTGATAATACACGGAAAACATTACCATCCAAAACTGCATAGGGCAGATTGAATGCAAATGAAGTAATGGCAGATGCCGTATAGCTTCCAATTCCTTTTAAGCTTAAGATAGTATCATAATCAGAGGGAAATATTCCATTAAATTTTTCGGAAATAAGCTTTGCTGTTTCAATAATATTTTTACAACGTGTATAATAACCCAAACCTTCCCAGAGTTTAAATACTTCATGCTCGGGGGCAATTGCAATACTTTTTGCGGTTGGAAATCTTTTTATAAACCGATTATAATACTCCAATCCCTGGCTTACCCTTGTTTGCTGCAAAATAATTTCGCTTATCCATATTTTATAAGGGTCTTTCTCAAACTTCCAGGGCATAACACGATCATTATCGTATTTATTCCATTTTAATAATTCTTTTGTAAAAAATTTTTTTGCCAACATTCAAATCTCAGCTTTAATAAACTATTAAATTATTGCTCAATCAGTTAGGCATTTTTAAATAAGATTATTAAATTTGTGATGACCCCCAAACTCTTTTAACCTAAAATAATTATCCAAAAATGAGAAAAGCAGACCTTATTAACCAAATATCAGACAAAACAGGCATACCCAAAGTAGATGTTTTAGTTACATTGGAAACAATGTTTAAAGAAGTAAAAGAGTCTCTTGCCAAAGGAGAAAATATTTACATCCGTGGGTTTGGTAGCTTCATTACAAAAAAGAGAGCTGCGAAAATAGGAAGAAACATTAAAAAAAATGTGGCGGTAAATATCCCTGAGCATTATATCCCTGCCTTTAAACCTGCCAAAGAATTTGTTCAGGATATAAAAGATAAAAATCAATCCCGAAAAGAGCAGGAGTAATTACCTTTGCCCCCTCCAATTGATTTCTTTGGACTAAATTTATTCGTGAAGCAACAACTTATCTTAACTGCCGGAGCTCTTTTATTATTGATCAGCCTGCTTGTGTTTGGTAAAATTGAATCCCAAAAGAGCGACTTCCCTCATACAGAACATGCTTCCGCAGCTTTTAATGTTTCTGATTCTATACAAAAGGTAAAACAAAGCCTCTCACCTTCTCAGCTTTTATATGTAACTAATTTAGAAAACAGCATTACAAGAGGTGACGTAAAGCAACAATCTCACAATAATTATATCCATCTGGCTAATTTTTGGAAGGATTCTATAAAGACCTTTGTACCATATGCCTACTATCTTAGCGAAGCTTCTAAGTTGGATAATTCGGAAAAAAGCCTCACCTTTGCTGCCCGTTTGATTTTGGATAGCATGCGAAGAGAGGAAAATGAGGTGATTAAAGCATGGGAAGCCGAAACAGCCATAGTTCTTTTTGAAAAAGCCATTCAATTAAATCCGGCTAATGATGATTTAAGGATAGGATTAGGCAGCTGTTACGTTTACGGTAAAGGGATGACAGGTAATGCTGCTGAAACTATGAAGGGTGTACAGGAGTTGCTAAAGGTAGTTGATAAGGATTCCAACAATATGAAAGCCCAAAAGGTTTTAGGCATTGGTGGAGTAATATCAAAGCAGTATGGCAAAGCTATCAGCCGGTTAAATAAGGTTGTAACTGCCGAACCCGGAGATTTAGAAGCAGTATCATGGCTTGCTGATGCGTATGCAGAAAGTGGTGACAAAAAAAATGCTGTTAGATGGTACGAATACAGCAAAAAACTGGTAAATAACCCTGCGTATAGCAGAGAAGTAGATATCAGGATAAAAGCAATGCAATAAAATTATTAAAATAAATTATTAAAAAATTGAGTTATGCCTTGTGGTAAAAAGAGAAAACGTCATAAAATTGCTACCCATAAACGCAAAAAGCGTTTAAGAAAGAATCGTCATAAAAAGAAATAATTCATTCTTTTCTACCTATGCCGGCATCCGGCTATGTTCGTATTTTCCTTCCATGCGTAAGGCATTCTGATTAAAAGATTTTAATTTGAATAAGGAGTTAATTATAAATGCTGCCCCACAGGCAGTAGAAATTGCCCTGTTAGAGGATAAGAGGCTGGTGGAGTTGCACAATGAAAAAGCGGGTGCAACTTTTTCGGTTGGAGACCTCTATCTGGGTAAAGTAAAAAAACTTATACCAGGTTTAAATGCTGCTTTTATTGACGTAGGTTTTGAAAAAGATGCCTTTCTTCATTACACTGATCTTAGCCCGTACGTTCGTTCTATTTTAAAATTCACCAATATTGCGATGCATGATAAAAGTGATCATGACTTTGATTTTGGCAAATTTGTAGTGGAGCCGGAGATTGTAAAAACGGGTAAAATAGCAGAAGTATTAAGTGGCAAACCAAATATTTTAGTTCAGATATTAAAGGAACCGATAGCAGCTAAAGGTCCACGGCTTAGTTGCGAGTTATCACTTCCGGGGAGGTTTGTTGTACTTACACCTTTCAATAATATAATTGCTGTTTCCAGAAAAATTCATTCATCTGAAGAAAGGAAAAGGCTGCACAAAATTATTGAAGCTATCAGGCATAAAAATTTTGGAGTAATTGTACGCACAGCTGCTGAAGGTAAAAACACTGCTGAACTGCATGAAGATCTTTTAAGTTTGATTAATACCTGGAAGAATATTCAAAAAAATCTGAAAGGTGCTGTTGCCCCTGCAAAGATCATGAGTGAAGAAGGTAAAACCAACAGTATTCTGCGTGATCTATTAAGTGAAGATTTTAATAAGATCGTTGTAAATGATAAAAATATTTATAACGATACCAAAACGTATATACAAAGAATAGCGCCTGATAAAACAGATATACTTACATATCATAATAATGGCTCTCCAATTTTTGACAGTTATGGCATAACCAAACAGGTTAAGGCCTCTTTCGGTAAAACCATAAACCTCCCTAGTGGAGCTTATTTAATTGTTGAGCATACTGAAGCCCTGCATGTAATTGATGTAAACAGCGGCTATAAAAGCGTAAGCAATAACCAGGAACAAAATGCCCTGGAAACAAACCTGGAAGCGGCGGCAGAAATCGCACGCCAATTAAGGCTAAGAGATATTGGGGGTATTATAGTAGTAGACTTTATTGATATGCGGCTGATGGAAAACAGGAAAAAGCTTTCTGAGGTGATGGAATCTTTTATGAGGGTAGACAGAGCTAAACATGCATGTTTACCAATTAGTAAATTTGGATTGATGCAAATTACCAGGCAGCGCATGAAGCCTGAAATGAATATTAATACGCTTGAAGTTTGCCCAAGCTGTTCCGGTACCGGCAAAATTTCTTCTACCTTAATTTTAGAAGATGAGATAGAAAAGAATTTGAGTTATCTCCTTATGCAAAAGCATACAAAGCTTACTGTTGAAGTGCATCCTATATTATTTGCTTACCTCACCAAAGGTTTCCCCAGCAAAAGGATGAAATGGAGCTGGAAGTACAAACAAAAAATCCGGGTTAAGCAAAATAGCAATTACCATCTTACTGAATTTCATTTTTATGATAAAACAGATGAAGAGATAAAATTGTGAGTAGAGAAGGCATTACCAATACTGATCGTTTTAAACTTGCCTCAACACCTGAGTAAGTTTGCAAAAGAGCTGTATCTTAGAAACCTATTTTTACTCAATGCCGAATCAAGACCCAGAACAAATAGCAAGAGATAATATAGACAGGCAACTTATTGCCTCTGGCTGGACTATTCAGGATAAAGACAAAATTAATTTGAATGCTTCTGCCGGAGTTGTTGTGCGGTATTATTTGACACAAGACGGGAAAGAGACCGATTATGTAATGTTCGTTGACAAAAAACCTGTTGGAGTTATTGAAGCAAAACGGGAAGAAGAAGGACACCGCCTGACAGTTCACGAAACGCAATCGGAAGAATATGCAACAAGCAAACTGAAATATTTAAACAACGACCCTTTGCCTTTCGTGTATGAAAGCACAGGTGATGTAACACGGTTCACGGACTTTCGTGACCCGAAGCCCCGTTCACGACCAACATTTACTTTTCACAGACCGGAAACTTTTCGCAAGTGGCTGAAGCAAGAGAAATCTCTTCGCAACAGTTTACTTGACTTGCCGGAATTGCAAACCGAAGGTTTACGTGATTGCCAGATAAAAGCAATAAACGAACTTGATAAATCATTCAAGGAAAACAAACCGAAAGCATTAATTCAAATGGCGACAGGTTCGGGAAAAACTTTTACCGCTATTACTTTTATTTATCGCTTACTGAAATTCACCAATGCGAAACGCATTTTATTTTTGGTTGACACCAAAAATCTTGGTGAGCAAGCCGAACAAGAGTTCATGAGTTTTTTGCCGAATGACGACAACCAGCTTTTCACAAAACTTTACGGAGTCCATCGGTTGAAATCAAGTTTCATCCCAACCGACAATCATGTTTACATAAGCACCATTCAGCGTTTGTATTCTATCTTGAAAGGAACTGAATTAGACGAAGCAGCCGAAGAAGAAAATCCAAATGAAAGATGGCAACCCAATGAGCCATTGCCCGTTGTTTACAGCGAAAAACTTCCGATTGAATTTTTTGATTTCATTGTGATTGATGAATGCCACCGCAGCATTTATAATTTGTGGATGCAGGTGATTCAATATTATGATGCGTTTCAAATTGGTTTGACAGCAACGCCCGACAACAGAACATTCGGTTATTTCAATCAAAACATTGTAAGTGAATACAATCATGAACAGGCAGTTGCTGACGGTGTGAATGTGGGACATGATGTGTATTTGATTGAAACAAAAATTACAACTCAAGGAGCAACGATTGAAAAAGGTGAGTATGTAGAACGCAGAGAAAAACTCTCACGAAAAAAGCGTTGGGAAATGCAGGACGATAACGAAGCTTACGGAGCAAATCAATTGGACAAGGATATTGTAAATCCAAATCAAATTCGTTTAATCGTAAAAACATTTAAAGAAATGTTGCCAGACATTTTCATCAATGAAAAACGATTTGACAAAGACGGAAACTTTGAAGTTCCAAAAACTTTAATCTTCGCCAAAACAGATTCACATGCTGACGACATCATCAATATTGTGAGAGAAGAATTTGGAGAAGGGAATAATTTCTGCAAAAAAATTACTTACAAAAACAAAACCGAAGACCCGAAATCTGTTTTGGCACAATTCAGAAATGATTATTTCCCACGGCTTGCTGTTACTGTTGACATGATTGCAACAGGCACAGATGTAAAGCCGTTGGAGTGTTTGCTTTTTATGCGTGATGTGCGGAGCAGAAATTATTTTGAGCAGATGAAAGGCAGAGGCACAAGAGTAATTCCGTTGGATGATTTAAAAAAAGTTTCTCCCTCTGCAAAATTTACCAAAGACCATTTTGTAATTGTGGATGCTGTTGGTGTAACCAAGAGTTGCAAAACCGATAGCAGACCTTTGGAAAAGAGACCCGGCATACCATTAAAAGATTTGCTTAATGCAATTACAGTTGGAGTACGAGATGAAGATTTATTTTCATCACTTGCAAACCGTTTGATACGATTAGAAAAACAAATCACCGAGCAGGAGAAAGAACAGTTCAGTGAAATGACAAACGGAAAAAGTTTGAATCAGGTTGTGAAAGAATTATTGAACGCCTACAATCCTGATGTGATTGATAATTTGAAAGCAAAGGTTGAAACTGAACTTGCAGGAGAATCACCAATTAAAAAAGATGAAGCGTTTAACAAGTTGCATGATGAAATAAAAGAAAAAGCAGCAGAAGTTTTTACAGGTGAACTAAGCAACTACATTGATAATGTTCGCAGGGCACACGAACAAACTATTGACATTACAAATCCTGATGCACTCTTAAACAAAGGGTGGGCAACCGACAGCAAAGAGAAAGCAGAAAATATTCTGACTGATTTTAAAGCATGGGTTGAACAACACAAAGATGAAATTACAGCATTGCAGATTTTTTATTCCCAACCTTTCCGCAGGCGTGAACTCACTTACAAAATGATTCAGCAGCTGCTTGACAAATTGAAATTAGAAAAACCTTTGCTTGCTCCTATGCAGGTGTGGCGTGCTTATGAGCAATTAGATGCTTCGACAGGCTCAGCAGTAACAGGAAATCCTAAAACAGAATTGATTGCTTTGGTTTCTTTGCTAAGGAAAATTACTGACCTGGACACAACACTTACAAGCTATGACAAAACCGTGGACAGAAATTTTCAGCAATGGATTTTGAAAAAGAACGCAGGGCAACACAATCTTTTTAATAAAGAACAAATGCAATGGCTCTACATGATTAAAGACCACATTGCAACAAGCATTCATTTAGATGCTGATGATTTGGACTACACTCCTTTTGATGCACAAGGCGGAAAAGGAAAAATGTTTCAATTGTTTGGCGAAAGCATGAATGAAATTATAAACGAACTAAATGAGGTTTTGGCAGCATAATGAAAACATCCAAAGAGAAAATAAAAACGAATCACCGCTTTTTGGATGAAGCAGGCGATACTGCATTTTATGGAAAAGGCAAGAAAGCCATTATTGGTAATGAAGGGGTTTCAAACTGCTTTATGATTGGAATGGTTAAGTTTAAAGAGCCGCTTCAAAGCGTGAGAGAAAAAATTATGGAATTACAAAACAGTGTTGTTTCTGATTCTTATTTCCACGTGAAATCAGTTTTGAAAAAGAAAAGCGGAGCAGGGTTTTATTTTCATGCTACGGATGATTTGCCGGAAGTAAGAAAACTGTTTTTTGATTTGATAAAATCAATTGACTGTTCCTTTGAAGTTGTTGTTGGGCGAAAATCAGTTGACCGTTACGAAACCAAACATAAAGGCAAAGAGGAATATTTTTATGCCGATTTACTTTCGCACTTATTGAAAAATAAATTAGAGAAAGAAGACAAATTGATATTGAATATTGCCGAAAGAGGCAGGAGCACAAAACACCACAACCTGCAATTAGCATTGGAAAAAGCAAAAGAAAGATTAGCCGAAAGCAAAACAAGAAAGGCACCGGATGGAAAATCATTAACAAGGCACGACATAAATGCCAATGCAGCATTCAATGTGTTGTATCCAACGCAAGAACCATTGCTTTGCGTTGCAGATTATTTTTGTTGGGCAGTTCAGAGAGTATTTGAAAAAGGCGAAACCCGTTTTATGATTACCTGCTTCCTCAAATTTCCCTCGTTATTGATTTGTATGATGCAGAAAATTATGCTGAATGGAAAAATTATTACACTCCTAAAAATCCTTTAACTGCCGACAAAAAAATAAGTCCACCGTTGCACTAATCCCGATTTTACACCGGGAAACGGCTTGGAGCCGACATTCATGCAGAGTGAACTTGGAGGCAAATGTAAGAACAAATGATAAAGCAAAACAAATTGATATCAACTTTTAAAAACAGTAGTTTGTTTAAAATCTTATTTGATGGTTATTTGACTGAACGGAAAAATCTTATGTAACGGCTATGTAACTGAGAGGCACTTTTCAAAACTTAAAGCATTGATAATGAATAGATTTTTATGTAACGGCTATGTAACTGAAGGGCAAAAAATCTTATTTGACTGAGCCAACAAGTTATCAACAATTTGAGGGCTTGGCTTATTTGACTGCAAACCCAAAAACGGCAACAAAAAATTCTAAAACCGTTGACCAACAGGCGTTAGCTTATTTGATGGTTATTTGACTGAACACAAAAAATGATTGACAAAAACGAAATGCCATCCGGTTGGGAAATTGTAAAGTTGGGACAAGTTTGCTTTACAACAAGCGGAGGAACTCCAAGCAGAGCTCAACCAAATTTTTACAACGGAACTATTCCCTGGATAAAATCTGGTGAGTTAGATAAAGGTTTGATACTTGACAGTGAAGAAAAAATTACAGAGGATGCAATTAAAAATTCAAGTGCAAAAATTTTTCCGAAAGGAACTTTGCTGATTGCTCTTTATGGTGCAACCATTGGTAAACTTGCTTTTCTTGGAGTTGACTCAGCAACTAATCAGGCAGTATGTGGCATTTATAAAAACGAAATTATTAATTCAAAATATTTATTTCAATTTCTGTTTTACAGCAAGCAGCATTTGGTAAAACAAAGTATTGGAGGAGCACAACCAAATATTAGCCAGGGAATTTTAAAGAACTTAGAAATTCCTCTTGCACCTTTCAAGGAACAAGAAAGAATCTTAGAAAAACTTGAAGAACTTTTCTCTGACCTTGATAAGGGAATTGAAAGTTTGGAAAAAGCACAGCAGCGATTAAAAGTTTATAGGAATGCTGTATTGAAGTGGGCTTTTGAAGGGAAGTTGACAAATGAAAAAAATATCAAGTGGATTAAGTTAGGAGAAGTTCTTGAAAAGATTGAAGCAGGAAAAAGTTTTAAGTGTGATGAAAGACCACCTTCTGAAAGTGAAATTGGAGTTTTGAAAGTGAGTGCAGTTACTTGGATGAAGTATGATGAAAGTGAAAGCAAAACAATTATTGAAAAGGACAGAGTAAACAAAAACTATTTCGTTAGAAAAGGTGATTTTCTTTTTAGCAGAGCTAACACACTTGAATTAATTGGTGCAGTCGTATTGGTAAATACTGTTTCAAAAAAATTAATGCTAAGCGATAAAACTTTACGATTTCTTTTCCACTCATCAATTGAAAAAAAATATGTTCTTTATTATTTGAGAAGTAAAATAGGGAGAAATGAAATTCAAAAATTATCAAGCGGAAATCAAGTGTCAATGAGAAATATCGGGCAAGAGAAAATTAAACAAATAACATTTCCTTTTTTGCCTCTTCCCAAGCAGCAAAAAATCATTCGTGAAATAGAAAGCCGTTTAAGTGTTTGCGATAAAATTGAAGAAACAATTACAGAAAGTTTATTGCAAGCAGAAGCATTGCGGTTAAGCATAATTAAAAAAGCATTTGAAGGAAAGTTGGTAAAACAAA
The DNA here is from genome assembly GCA_036007525.1 of Chitinophagaceae bacterium. Taxonomy (GTDB): domain Bacteria; phylum Bacteroidota; class Bacteroidia; order Chitinophagales; family Chitinophagaceae; genus Ginsengibacter. The sequence continues at coordinate 14,890 of DASYOS010000096.1, forward strand.
ATCCGAAAGACGAACCGGCAGCAAAACTCTTGGAGAGAATAAGAGCAGAAAAAAAAAATAATGAGCCGGAGGAGAAGGAAAAAATAATTAAAAAGAAAAGTCAAATCGCATGAGTAAACCGAAACCAGATAAAATAAAAATTATGGTTGGTTCTACCGTTTATGGTTTTGAAGACCAACTATCATCTATTGTAGCACAACTAAATACAATGGGTTTTGATGTGTTGAGTTCCCACCATGGTAGCATCAAAGTAAATCCTAAGTTATCTAACCTTGAAAATTGTTTGAATGCAGTAAATGAATGTGATTTATTTCTTGGAATAATTCGTCCGTATTGCGGCACTGGAAATATTGGTGAAAAGAACATCACCTTTGAAGAGATTAAAGAAGCAATTCGCGTAGAAAAACCTTATTGGTTTTTAGTGCATCGGGATGTTGTTTTTGCAAGGACATTGTTTAAAAAAATGAAGAAAAAAACAGGTTGTGAGATTGAAATGACTGATAATAGGTTCTTTGATTTACTATCCGTTGAAATGTATGAATATGTTATTAAGAACCATATACCAGTCACGTTACGTAATGGGAATTGGGCGCAAGAGTTTTACCGCCTTGATGATATGATGACTTATATCATTGCGCAATTTTCGAGCAAAGAATTCATTGAAGAAGTGATTAACCACAAAAATAAAAGTAATGGAAAATAGTTTTATCATAGAAAATCTGTTGCAACAGAAAGAAGGAGTTAGGCTTGAATTTAAAGCACAGCCTAATATTGATGCTATTGCAAAATCCATAACTGCATTTATCAATACACAAGGAGGCGATTTAATTGTTGGTGTTGACGATAATAAAAAAGTTATTGGTATAGAAAACGCACAACGACAACTAAATACAATTCACAATGCTTTGGTTGAAATGATAAAACCTACTGCACCCATTTCGATTCAGGTAATCAATTACAAGAAAAAAGATGTGCTTTTAATCAGTGTATGGGAAGGATTTAAAAAGCCGTATCAATACAAAGATGTTATTTACAACCGAATTGGACAAGCAAGCAAAACAACCAGTCCTGATAAACTAACCAACTTAATTTCTCAACGTAAGGAAGCCGATTTCCATTGGGAAAGAATGCCTGTATTAGGAGTTGAACTTGCTGATTTAGATACCGCAGAAATAAAGCAAACCATAAAGCTGTATAAGGAATATAAAAAAGATGCGAAGATTGAGGATGTAGAAGATTTTTTAATTCAGGTAGGACTATTGCAAAATGGAAACATAACTAATGCTTGCGTGGTGTTGTTTGGTAAAAATCCTATTCGTTTTATTCCACAATCAAGAATTAGATTAACACTCTATCCTTCTAAAACATCAGGTAATCAGTTTATAGATGATAAGATATTTGAGGGTAATGTTTTTAAAAATGTTACAGGCATATTCGAGTATCTGGATATTGTGTATGGGAAAAGCCTATCTGTAAAGGGTGTTTTAAGAACAGATAAATCAAATTACCCTGTATTGGCTTTACGTGAAGGTATTTTAAATGCTATTGTGCACCGGGATTACAATTCTGTAAAAGGATTTCTGCAAATATCCATCTATTCAGATAGAACAGAAATAAGCAACTATGGTGCTTTACCTGATGGTATAACTGTTGAAGATTTAAGAGTAGAACATAGTTCAATTCTACGTAATCCTGATATTGCTCAAATGTGTTTTTACAGAAAGTATATTGAGATGCTTGGAACTGGAACACAACGAATGATTAGAGATTGTAAAGAGAATCAATTTAAAATTCCAGTATGGAAACAAAAAGAAAATACAACAACCGTTACTTTTCCTGATGTTGCACATAATAGAAAAGATGAGGGAGTAATTAAGGGAATAACTGAGGGAATAACTAAAGGAGTTATGGCTAAAGTTGAGGGAATAACTGAGGGAATAACTGAGGGAATAACTGAAGATGTAAAAGATAAGTTAACAAAGATTCTATTAGTGCTTTATAAAGAAGGTGGAGTTAGAACCGTGGATATAGAAAAACGTATTGATATACCTGCTAAAAGTTTAGAGAGATATATAAAGCAATTGAAAGATGCCGGTATAATAGAATTTAAAGGAGCTAATAGAACAGGAGGATATTACTTAACCAAGAAAGCAGAAACTAAAGTAAAAAAATGAATAACAACACATCATCAATCGTCAGTAAAGTTTGGAGTTTCTGTAATCCGCTAAGAGATATTGGCGTTGGCTACGGAGATTATCTGGAACAACTCACCTACTTGTTGTTTCTTAAAATGGCTGATGAATTCAGCAAGCCTCCTTACAGTCGTGAACTCCCAATTCCGAAGGAATACAATTGGGAAAGTTTGACATCAAAGCGTGGTGATGCTTTAGAACTTCACTATTCAAAATTGCTTGGTGAGTTGTCAAAACAAAAAGGAATCTTGGGGCAAATTTTTGTGCAGAGTCAAAACAAAATTAAAGAACCTGCCATGCTTTATAAAATCATAGACATGATTGATAAAGAACAGTGGGCAACTTTGGGTGCAGACATCAAAGGAACAATTTACGAAGGGCTGTTAGAGAAAAATGCAGAGGACACAAAAAGCGGTGCAGGGCAATACTTCACACCACGGGCTTTGATTCGTGCAATGGTGCAATGTGTGCAACCCGAACCAAAGAAAACTATTGCAGACCCGGCATGTGGCACAGGAGGATTTTTTCTTGCTGCTTATGATTACATCGCAAACGGAAATTTAGATAAGGAGCAAAAGAAGTTTTTGAAGTTCCAAACTTTTCATGGAAACGAAATTGTTGCCGGAACAAGGCGAATGTGTTTGATGAATATGTTTCTGCACAATATAGGCGACATTGACAGCGATAATATTATTTCGCCTGCCGATGCTTTGGTTGCTGATACAGGTTTACGGGTTGATTATGTTTTAGCAAATCCGCCTTTCGGAAGAAAGAGCAGCATGACTGCCACAAACGAAGAAGGAGAACAGGAAACAGATGAATTAACTTACAACAGGCAGGATTTTTGGGAAACATCAAGCAACAAGCAATTGAATTTTGTTCAGCATATCAGAACCATGCTCAAGTCAACAGGACAGGCAGCCGTGGTAGTTCCCGACAATGTTTTGTTTGAAGGTGGAGCAGGTGAAACAGTTCGTAAAAAACTGATGGAGACAACAGAATTGCACACCATACTTCGTTTGCCGACAGGAATATTTTACAAGCAAGGTGTAAAAGCAAATGTGATTTTCTTTGACAACAAACCTGCTGCAAAAGAAGCATGGACAAAAGAGATTTGGATTTATGATTTCAGGACGAACATACATTTCACACTGAAAAAAAACCCGTTGAAGTTGGAAGACCTGAAAGATTTTATCACTTGCTACAATCCAAACAACAGACACAAACGCAAAGAAATTTTTAATGCAGAAACAAATCCCGAAGGCAGATGGCGAAAATTTTCTTACAAAGAAATTATTGCTAGAGATAAAACTTCACTTGACATCTCCTGGCTAAAAGACAATTCACTTGCAGACCTTGACAATCTCCCCGACCCTGATGTTTTAGCCGGAGATATCATTGAAAACTTAGAAGCAGGTTTAGAAAGCTTCAGAGAAATAATGTTGACGATAAATGGGAAGGAATAAAGCTTACAAATTTTTTCTATCAGATGATAACATAATTTTACTTGTACTGCGGTATTAATTCTTTCGCAAGATCAACCATCTTCTTAATTCCTTCTTCAGGTAAATTACCATTTTTAAACTCTGTTAAAACCTCAGGCATCCTGTTATCCATTTCCATTAAAAAATGTTCTTCAAAAGCTTTTACATTTTTTACGGCAACCTCACTTATCAAACCATTTGTTCCCAGATAAATTATGGCCACTTGTCTTTCTACAGCATATGGAGAGAACTGTGGCTGCTTTAATATCTCCACGTTCCTTCCGCCTTTATCCAACACTGATTTTGTTGCTGCATCAAGGTCACCACCAAACTTTGAGAAGGCTTCCAGCTCACGGTACAATGCCTGATCAAGTTTTAATGTACCGGCAACTTTTTTCATTGATTTTATCTGTGCATTACCACCCACACGGCTTACAGAAATACCTACGTTAATAGCCGGGCGAATACCCGCATTAAAAAGGTTACCTTCCAAAAATATCTGTCCGTCAGTAATAGAAATTACATTTGTTGGGATGTATGCAGATACGTCACCGGCCTGTGTTTCAATGATCGGTAAGGCTGTTAATGAACCACCACCCTTTACAAGATGTTTAATATTTTCAGGCAGGTCATTCATCTTCTGCGCTATCTCATCTTTAGAAATGATCTTTGCAGCTCTTTCCAGTAAACGGCTGTGCAGGTAAAATACATCACCGGGGTATGCTTCACGTCCCGGAGGCCTTCTTAATAAAAGCGAAACCTCACGATAAGCAACAGCCTGCTTACTTAGATCATCAAAAATTATCAATGCAGCCCTTCCTGTATCTCTAAAAAATTCACCAATAGCAGCACCTGCAAAAGGAGCATAGAACTGTTGTGGTGCCGGATCGGATGCAGA
>DASYOS010000097.1:0-16573 GCA_036007525.1 Chitinophagaceae bacterium
AACCCAATGAATTATTCGGCATCAACATATATTGAGCAACAACAACATCTTGTTCTATCACTTCAGACTTTGTTGGTTTCGTTGGTAATCATTGCAACACTCGTGACATTTGCTTCTGCTTTTCTTCAGCGGAAAAACAGACAAATACTCGTTGCTTTGATATTTGCAGCATTATTTCTTTTATCATGTATAGTCATAACACGGCTTGGCAATCTGCCCATTCAAAAAGAAATGTTGACATGGAATGCAAATTCATTTCCCGAAAATTGGACAACATTGCGTGACAAGTGGTGGGCTTTTCATGTTATGAGGACAATTGCAGAGTTGATTGCATTGGTTCTTGTTACGTGGACAAGTGTTCAAAAACTTTAATCGATATGAAAAAAAAACTCATTGATAACTTTCCTTTTATATCATACACAAAAAAAACTTATGAGATTAATGAAATGGATGCTCGTTGCCAACTTTTTTTGGAATGGATGGACACTCGTAGAACAGTTCGTGATTTTTCGGATAAACCCATCCCTGAAAATATAATTGAAAACATTATTCTTTCAGCATCAACAGCACCTTCGGGCGCACACAAACAACCATGGACATTTTGTGTGGTAAAAAACACTGAAGTGAAAAAGCAAATCCGCATTGCAGCTGAAAAAGAAGAAAAAAAAAGTTACGAAACCAGAATGACAGATAAATGGCTTAGTGATTTGCAGCCTATAGGAACTGATTGGCATAAACCATTTTTAGAAACCGCCCCTTATCTTATTGTTGTTTTTAAAAGAAGCTATGAACTGGAAAACAATAATTACAAACATCAAAATTACTATGTAACCGAAAGCTGCGGTATTGCCTGCGGGTTTTTGCTTACTGCAATTCATGATGCGGGTTTGGTTGCATTAACGCATACACCAAGCCCAATGAATTTTCTATCCAAAATTTTAAACCGCCCCGAAAATGAGAAGCCCTTTTTACTAATCCCTGTTGGTTATCCTGCAGAAGAATGTTGGGTTCCAGATTTAAAAAGAAAAAACATTTCAGAAATCTGTGTTTGGATTTAGAGTGGGCAACGAACGACACATGTTCCCGGGCTGAACAGCACAGCAGGTATCATCTTTGGTTGGGGCTGGACAATCTTATTCAGCATTTTATGTAACTTCAACTTTAAATAAATATGGTGAACAAAAGCAAAATATCATGAAACAAATATTAACAACAACCAGGCAAGTAACACTGTTTTTTCTCTTTATAGGAATTGCTGCAATCTGCCAAACAACATCTGCACAAGTAAAACAAAACAAAAGAAGCAGGAACGTTCAGCAAATTGATACAACCGCTATCGAGAGGATTATTGGGGTTAAAGGGAAATCAAACAATGGAGAGTATAAAATCAGTATTCCGCAAAACGACTTGGATGTGAAAGTGGACGGGTTTAAAATTATACCTGCAATGGGATTAGGTACATGGGTTGCCTTTACGCCTACAAAAGATGGTGTAATGGTTATGGGAGATATCGTAGTTACTGAAAAAGATTTAGGACCCGTGCAGCAGGAAATTATAAGGCAAGGTTTGACAAGTACTGCTATTCACAACCACTTTATTAGAAATCATCCAAACATTATGTACATGCACATGGGTGGCTCTGGAAATACCGAACTGATGGCACAAAAAGCAAAAGCTGTTTTGGATAAAGTGAAAGAAGTAAGAGGTGGTGACCCTTCAAAAGGTACTGCTTCGAGCGAAAGTGTACAAAATACATTAGACACAAAAAGGCTGGATGAAATTTTAGGTTACAAAGCTGAAATGAGTAAAGGAGTTTATAAATACACAATTGGTCGTCCTGATGTAAAACTTACTGAACACGGAGTTGCGGTAACTACTTTCCTGGGCTTTAATACATGGGCTGCCTTTCAGGGTACACCTGATAAAGCCGCCGTTGCCGGTGACTTTACTATGCTTGAAAATGAAGTTGAACCCGTGTTGAAAGCATTGGTTGAAAATGGCATTGAAGTGGTTGCATTGCATAATCATATGGTACATGAGCAACCACGCATTTTCTTTTTGCATTATTGGGGTGTGGGCAATGCCGAACAATTGGCAAAAGGGCTTAGAGCAGCCTTAGACCAAACTGGTAAAAATGTTTCAAAGAGTATGAATATGCATTAAGTTGGCAAAAATGTGTTTAGTGACGTTCCTGTAAAAGGGTTTGCTGCTAAGGAAAAGTATTACTACAACCAAAACAAACAACATGAAACCAATAATATTTTTTCTATTACTCACAATGCCATTTTTCTCATTTTCCCAACAGACTAATGATTCTATGGCGATCGCTCAATTACTCAAAGATGATTATAGAACCTTAGAAACCTGGGACATTGGAAAGCATGTAGCCAATTGTACAGAAAATTATATATTAATAGAAAATGGAGAGATATTAAGTCTTGCAGATGAAATAAAATACTTCAAAAAGAATAAGAGTAGAATTATCACTCGAAAGGATACTTTCAACTTTAAATGCATAAGAGTAAAAGGAAATACTTCATATTCTGCTTATTATCTAAAATCTGACATAACTGAAAATGGAAATGTAAAGACATATAATTGGGCTGAAAGTGCAATCTTTCGAAAAATTAAGGGGAAGTGGAAAATTGAACTTATACATTCGACAGAAATAAAACATTAGTATCCGTTTTCTGCCGCTAACAAAAGTATTGCTGCAACCTTATAGGAAAGTTTCCGTGTATTCAATCATACTTTATTTGTGACGCCTTAATACACTTTAGTAAACTTACTGTTAATTTGTATTTAAGTATTTGCTTAAATAAGTAATCTTTACTTATTTTTGACCTAATAAATCAGTTTAACAATGGCAAATGATACTTGCATCAGGTTACAGGCAGACATAGAACAAATTAAAAGTTGTCGTAAAAAACTAAAAGTAAACTCAAAATCATTTTTACAACTAGGACAAGTTCTTGCTTTGGCCGGTAACGAAGTGAGACTGAAAATACTTTTTTTACTTGAAGAAGAAAGAGAACTCTGCCCTTGCGACCTTAGCGACATTTTAGGAATGAGCATCCCAGCGATATCTCAACATTTACGCAAACTTAAAGACGGCAATATCATTGAGGCAAGAAAAGAAGGACAAACCATTTTCTATTCTTTGCGTAGTGAAAATCTGAAAATATTACGACCCTTTTTCAAAATCATCAATCAACAAAATTTAGCGACACAAACTGTATGACAACAACAAAAAACAACAAAAGTTGGGTAGCAGGTATTTTTGCTGCTATTGCCGCTTCTCTTTGCTGCATCACTCCTGTTTTAGCCTTCTTAGGTGGTGCAAGCGGACTTGCTTCAAATTTTGCGTGGATTGAACCCTACCGTCCTTACTTAATTGGGGCAACCGTTTTAGTTTTTGCTTTTGCCTGGTATCAAAAGCTTAAACCTCAAAAGCAGGTTGATTGCGATTGTGAAACAGATAAAAAAAAATCATTTTGGCAATCAAAACTATTTTTAGGAATAGTTACGGGTGTTGCTGCTTTAATGATTGCATTTCCCTACTACGCAAAAACATTTTACCCTAAGCCACAACAAACAAAAATTATCGTTGTGGACAAAACCGATATTCAACAAGCAGTTTTTAAAATAAAAGGAATGACCTGTGAAAGTTGTTCAGAACATGTCAATAGCGAAATATCAAAAGTAAATGGTGTAATAGAATTTAAAACTTCATATGAAAACGAAAACAGCACAGTTAAGTTTGATAATAGCAAAACATCAATTGACAGTATTGCTGTTGCCATTAAGAGCACAGGTTATAAAGTTATTTCGCAGTCTATAATTAACAAATAATGGAAAAAACAATCGTACTTCAATCAACTATTACCTGCCCAGTTTGTGGACATAAACAAGAAGAGACAATGCCGACAGACGCTTGCCAGTTTTTTTATGAATGCACTAACTGTAAGACACGACTCAAACCAAACGAAGGTGATTGCTGTGTTTTTTGCAGTCATGGTTCAGTAAAATGTCCACCAATACAATTGGGAACTTCCTGCTGTTAATAGTGACGAAGTGTATGCAGCTAACATTAGGTTTGCCAAAATAAGGGCTCGACAAGGTTATCTTAAGCAGAGGTAATTCTGTAGTACTTCAGTTTGGGGCTTGAAGAACAAAGCCAAACATTAGTTCTTAATATTTATCTTTAGCAAAAAAACAGGCAGTTGTTCCGGACTTCACGAATAATGAATTCCCTGCCTTCGCAAATACTCGAAGGTTGTACGTAATCCTATATTGACATCCTTTTTTATTTAGAACAAAAAAATATATTTATGAAATATACTTTATCAATTTTAGTTTTTTATTTATTTTTTGTGGTGGTATGTAAGGGGCAATCCTCAACATTGAAAACTGCAAGTCCTGTTTCGGACCTGGGGCATATTGATGTAATAATCGACTCTGCTACATATTACGCTATTAAAAACCACTCATTTATTCATAAAGAGTTTGGCGTATTAGAGATTGATACACCTATTACGGAGGTAAACCCAGTTATGATTTATATATATTAGGACAACTTAATTTTCTACATCTCAGTCTGGATAAAGGTTTTTGGAGCAATCAAAAGGGTGGAGGGGTATTGGTTTTTCAAACCCGTAAACCTGCTATGAAAGATTCTTTATTACTTGCCTGGAAACAGTTTTATAAGGATTCATTAATTATTCATACCTATAAAGGAAGTGAGTTTATACTTGATGAAATAATGGCGTGGTATAAATCTGATGCTTCCAAACCGAAGGAAGCAAGCATCTTTGCAAATCTTACTTCCTATTCTGCAGACGCTTATCATAATTGGGGAATTACAAATTCTATAATTAATGCAGGCTTAGCGATGAAGCAATTTATGACAGCATGGGGAGGAAAAAAATTAGAAACTAAGCTTTTTCATTCTATTACAGAACTTCACATGACTCTCAACCAAAAGGAATTCAAAGAAATAAAATCATCCTTATTAGCTACTGGGTATCGAGGCAATAAAAATAATTTTACTCATCCATTTAATCCAAAAATCTATATAACTGTAAATGAGCAAAAAGGGAAATCGAAATATTCAAAAGTAAAATTCAAGCTTACTAAAGCTGTTTCAAAAAGAGAGATTGTTTTTAGTCCCAATGCTGCATTAAAATTAAGCGGAAAGGAAGGCTGGTTTTTATTCAATTAGAAATTTCAATTAACCATCGATTAATGAAGGCTGCCTACAACAAATGTATTTGCAAAAGCCCGGCTGGACAATGTAACATCAGCAACATGGCATTTATACCGGGCTGACATTTATAAATTTAGTTGTTACCTTCAACTTTATATTTTCAATTGGGCATTTGTACATAAGTAGCCAAGAAAACAGTATCAATATGATAAAATCTTTTTTCTCAATCACTTTTCTAATATCAACTCTTTTAACCAATGGGCAATCTACTGCAAAGACAGAAGTTGAAATAAGAAAATTGGAACAAACAGTTGTTATGGCAATTTTAAATGCCGACACAAACATGCTCAAACAAGTTTGGGCACCGGAATTTTTGGTTAACAATCCCAGAAACGATATTTCAGCCAGCCGCAACGCTGTTCTGCAATCTCAAAAATCAGGCATTATTAACTACAGCACTTTTGAAAGAGTGATTGAACAAATGCAGTTCCAAAAAGATATTGCAATCACAATGGGGCACGAAACCTTTGTTTCAAGAAATGACATTCCGGGAGCCAAGGCAGGGCAAGCTTATAAAAGACGATTTACAAATATCTGGATGAAGAAAAAAGGCAAGTGGCAGCAGATAGCAAGACACGCTTCTATTATTTGTCAATAAAGAATTGTAAGGTATGAACAATACAAACAATCACGATGAGCGCATTGCAAAAATGACATTCGCCTCAGTATATCCACTTTATCTCGCAAAAGTTGAGAAGAAAGGCAGAACAAAAGAAGAATTGCATCAGGTAATTGAGTGGCTAACCGGTTATGATGAAAAAAAGGTGCAAGAACTCATTGAAGAAAAAGTAACTTTTGAGAAATTCTTTCAGCATGCTACACTAAACTCTAAAGCTCACCTAATCACTGGTGTAATTTGCGGCTATCTTATTGAGGAAATTGAAAATCCTTTGACGCAGCAGGTTCGATTTCTTGATAAGTTAGTGGATGAGTTGGCGAAGGGCAGAAAGATGGAGAAAATTTTGCGAGTTGCATAGAGCGACTGGCAACGATTTGATAACTTTTCACATATGACACAAAAAGAATATGCAATGACAAAAAGTGAAATGAATTCTAAGGTTGATTTTTATTTTATTAAAGCCAAAAAGTGGCAGGAAGAAATCGGGAAATTGAGAACGATCGTTCTTGATTGTGGGCTTACCGAAGAGTTGAAGTGGGGTGTTCCCTGTTACACCTGTCCGACTGGGTCATCCGGGCGGGCGTTTCAGAAAAGCAACATCGTTTTAATACATGTATTTAAAGAATATTGTGCGCTTTTGTTTTTTAAAGGCGCCTTGTTAAATGATGCTAATGGTATTCTAATTCAACAAACAAAGAGTGTGCAGGCGGCACGCCAGATCCGGTTCGCCAGTGTTCGGGAAATAGTTAAGATGAAAGCCATAGTCAAAACCTATATCTATGAAGCTATTGAAGTGGAAAAAGCCGGTTTGAAAGTGAATTTAAAAAAGACTTCTGAATACAAAATTCCTGAAGAGTTTCAAAATAAATTAGATGAGAGCCCTGCATTGAAAACTGCTTTTAATGCATTAACACCAGGGCGGCAAAGAGGATACATGCTTTTTTTTTCTGCACCAAAACAATCCAAAACCCGGGAGTCAAGAGTTCAAAAATATATGAAGCAAATTCTCCAGGGGAAAGGGTTAAATGATTAACATACTCCATCAAGAAAATAAGTTACTTTTTATCTGCTCTCTTTTTTAACTCTTCTATCGGCATAGCAATCATTCTACCAACAGGCCTTTTGCCTTTGTAGGTAATAACCTTAAGCATAACAGCATCTTTAGGTGGCACTAAAGCACCAGTATATTTTGCAGAAAAATGATCAGGAAATGTGTTGTCAAATGAATAATAAATATCAAGCCATTCTACTTCTTTGCCAAGTTCTATCCGTAGTGTTTTATCGGCAGTTCTGCTTACAGTAAATATTGGATCGTAAACGCTTGGTGCATATTTTATATCAGCTACATCAAAGCGTTGAAAGTGTTTTTCTACCCGGTTAAAAAAATTATTCCAATTCTTTTTTTCTTTTGGCGACCAAAGAGATTCTGCGATAGCCCATCCTCTTGGCCACGTCATGTATTGTGCATGCCGCATATTGTAAATCTGTTCTGTCCATAAATTTGCCTGTCCTCCTTTTATATATTTAGCATCTACGCTATCAGGCAAAGGATCAAACTGGTATGCCTTGTTTAATCGCAGGCTTGCATAAATACGAGGCTCAATAATAGGGTCTCCCTGCATATAATCAATATAAGCAAAGGTGGTAGGGCTCATCACAACTTCGTGTTTCATTTTAGCTGCTTTAATACCTCCCTTCATACCCCGCCAGCTCATTACCGCAGCATCCGGTGCTAATCCACCTTCCAGTATTTCATCCCAGCCCATAAATTTTTTACCTTTTGATTGTACTATTTTTTCCAGCCTTTTAGTAAAATAGCTTTGCACTTCTTCCATACTCTTCAATCCTTCTTTTTGCATTAACTCTTTTATGGCAGGGGTTTTTTGCCAATAATTATGGGGCGCTTCATCACCACCCATATGAATGTATTCAAAGGGAAACAGTTGTGCAACTTGTGTTACTACCTTATCTAAAAACGCATACACTTTTTCATTAGCAGGGCAAAGTGTATTATCTATCAATGCAATGGGTGGTGCGCCTTTGCTCCAATCCATAATAGGTTCTCCGGAGCGTACACGATATTTATCAGCGCCGGGTGTACACGATAATTCGGGATATGAAACAACTGCTGCAAGGCTATGGCCGGGAACGTCAATTTCGGGTAAAATATTTACAAAACGTTCTTTTGCATATTGCACCAGGTCTTTAATATCTTCCTGCGTATAAAAACCTCCATAAGTGCGTGGCTCATCTGCAGTAGGTGGCGAAAAAGTTCCGAAGTAACCTTCTTTTTTTACATTCCATGCTCCCACTTCAGTCAATTTAGGCAAGCCTTTAATTTCTATCCGCCAACCTTCATCATCAGTTAAATGCAGGTGAAGTAAATTGTACTTATACCGCACCATATTATCAATATATTTTTTTACATCTTCTTTTGTAAAAAAGTGCCGTGCTACATCAAACATCAATCCTCTCCATCCAAAGCGGGGATAATCCGTAATTTCTACACAGGGAATTTTCCATGATACATTTGAAATATGCGTTGCGCTTTCAATTTCTTTTGGAAATAATTGTAATAAGGTTTGCACGCCATAAAATAACCCTGCCGGCTTATTTGCTTTAATGGTAATATTTGCAGGAGTTACTGATAAATTATAGCCTTCGTTACCAATGGCTGCATCTGTTGTTTTATTCAACACTAATTTTATGGCGGCGGTTGGCGCATTGTTTTGTACGCTTACCTGCATGCCCGTAGCTGTAGATAGTTTTTCTTTAAGAAAGCGGGTTATCTCTTTTATTTCCTGCGTAGCAGCTGCCACTATAACAGTATTTTGTGACAAGGTAAATTGCCCGGTAACTTTTGTTAGAGAAACAGGTTCGGGAATGATAGCAATTTCATTGTTAACAGCCTGGCTGAATGCTAAGGCATAACCAAAACAAAAAAGGAGGGAACAAAATATATTTTTCATACAATATGTTTATTTTTTTTAGAGATTACCATTAACAATAAAAAGGCCGCCTATTTTGAATGACGCCACTTAAGAATTGCAATGATATCATTCAGAGATACATCTTTTAATTTTAATAATACAAGATAATGGAATAGAAGATCAGCTGCTTCATTTTTAAATTTGTCTATATCACTATCCTTTGCTTCTATAATTAATTCTACTGCCTCCTCTCCCACTTTTTGTGCTACTGCATTTATTCCTTTTTTAAATAAAGAACTTGTATATGATTTTTCATCATAGCTTTCTTTTCTATCTGAAATAATATTTTCCAATTCAGAAAGAAAATCATCAGAATTATTTTTTTCGTTAAAGCACGTTTCAGTTCCTGTATGGCAAACAGGGCCAGCAGGTTTAGCCTTTATCAATAGTGTATCATTATCACAATCGGTTAAAATGTCCACTAAATGCAGATAATTTTTACTACTCTCTCCTTTTGTCCATAACCGTTTTTTTGTCCGGCTGTAAAAAGTAACCAATTTTGTTTCCTGTGTTTTTTGCAATGCTTCTTCATTCATAAAACCCAGCATCAAAACAACGCTGGAATTTGCATCCTGTACTACTGCAGGTGCCAATCCATCTGCATATTTTGAAAAATCAATTTTCCCTTTCGGGGAATAGGGGGTTTCATTCATACTCTAACGTTTATGTTGTTCTCTTTTAAATACTTTTTTAATAAAGGAATCCGCACTTCTTTATAATGAAAGATACTTGCTGCCAAAGCCGCATCAGCATTAGCATTATCAAATACCTCTTTAAAATGCTCAACTTTTCCAGCCCCTCCTGAGGCAATAATGGGTACAGGAAGTGTGCAGGATAATAAAGCCGTTATTTCCAAAGCAAAACCATTTTTTGTACCGTCATGGTTCATTGATGTAAGCAGAATTTCTCCGGCTCCCATATCTACAGCTTGTTTTGCCCAATCGATTGTTTTGCTTTCTGTTTTTGTTCTTCCACCATTCAGATATACATACCATTCACCATTCTCTTCTTTTTTTGTGTCAATTGCAAGAACAATACACTGACTTCCGAATTCATTTGCGATTTGTTTGATAAGATGAGTGTTTTTATAAGCAGCCGTGTTAATTGATATCTTATCAGCGCCATGCTGTAAAAGTTCAGCCACGTTTTCAACTGATGTAATTCCACCACCAACAGTAAAAGGGATATTTATATTAGACGCAAGTTTTTTCACAAGTTCGATCAGTGTTTTTCTTTTTTCAATGGTTGCTGTAATATCTAGAAAAACCAATTCATCAGCGCCTTGCTGTGAATAGAATTGTGCCAACTCAACAGGGTCACCTGCATCACGGATATTTTCAAAATTAATACCCTTGACAGTTCTTCCATCTTTTATATCCAGGCACGGTATGATTCTTTTTGCTAACCCCAGCCCTCTAAATCCTCCTGAAGGGGAACTTTGAAGCACTTCAATATTTTGAAAACTATTCATAATTAGAATTTAATTCTACTAACTCCTTCAGCGTAATTTTTTCTTCATAGATAGCTTTGCCAATAATTACTCCACCACATCCAATGTTTTTTAATTCTAATATATCATCCATACTACTTACACCACCACTGGCAATTAAATGTATTGAAGGAAACTGCTGCATGATCTTTTGATAAAGTGCAATGGAAGGCCCCTGCAATACACCATCCCTGGAGATATCAGTACAAAAAATATTCGTGATGCCGACTGCCAGCATTTTTCCTATAAATTCAAAAATGGTAATGCCTCCATCTTCCATCCACCCACTTATCTTTATTTTTTCATCCAAAACATCAGCACCAATTAGAATTTTATCAGCACCAAATTCTATGACCCATTCCTCGATAATTTCAGGATGTTTTACTGCAATACTTCCTAATGTTACAATGGCTGCGCCGGCATTAAAAACTGTGTTTACATCTTCAATAGTTTTTATACCTCCTCCAAAATCAATGACCAGCTTTGTTTGAGAAGCAATTAATTCCAGGATCTTTAAATTTTGAATACTCCCTGCTTTAGCTCCATCCAGATCTACGATGTGCAATCGTTGTAAACCTGCATCTTCAAACATCTTAGCAACCTCTAATGGGTTTTCATTATACACTTTTTGTTTTGCAAAATCACCCTTGGTAAGCCTTACGCAATTACCATTTATAATATCTATCGCAGGAATTATTTGCAACCCCTCCGCCCCTAAAGGGGGACTATCAAAACTCTTTAACTCCTGCAACTTTTTATTTATAACAAAGATTACTTTTTCTAATTCCAACTTAATCTGAGTATTTGTAAATCGTAAAAATTTTATACCAAGTTTTTCCAGGATTGCCTGTCTTTCAGAATCGTTCTTTTTTACATTTTCTAATGCGTGAATGGAACCATCTATTTCAATCGCCAGCTTTATTTTATGCGCATAAAAATCTAAAACGTAACATGACGCAGGGTGTTGCCTCCTAAATTTAATTCCCAATTGTGATTGACGCAGGTAATTCCACAAAATTTCTTCTGTATCCGTAGGATTATTCCTTAATTCTTCCGCTCTTTTAAAAATAAGCGGATGGGCTTTATAAAACATGTTATCCTCCATAATATTTTTATTCCCCTTTAGGGGTTTGGGGCATCTTTAAAAAGTTTAATAAAATTCTGTCTCCTACTTCTGCTGATTTCTCTGTATGAAATTGAACGCCGAAAAAATTATTCTTTTGGATAACTGCACTGTAAGGAAAGATGTAATCAGTTGTTGCTATTGTTTCAATTCCATGTTCTACATAATAGCTATGTACATAGTAAACAAATGAATTTTCTTTTACACCTTCAAACAAAACTGATGATAGATTATAAATATTGTTCCATCCTATTTGTGGTATCTTAAAATTCCTTTCTTCAGAAATAAATTTTTTTACATTCAAATCTATTATACCTAATCCCGTTGTATCATTTTCCTCTGAATGTTTACATAATAACTGCATACCTACGCAAATCCCTAACACCGGCTGGGTAAGGATTTTGAGAATTTTGTCTAATCCTTTTTCTTTTAAACTTTGCATAGCCGAATAAGCATTACCAACTCCCGGAAAAATTACCTTATCAGCATTTTTAATCGCATCGCAATCATCTGTTACAATAGATTTATAACCTAACCTTTCTAAAGCATATTGAACGCTCTGTACATTTCCTGCGTTATATTTAATGATCGCAATGTCCATTTATAAAATTCCTTTTGTAGAAGGTAGTGTGTTATTATTTATATCTCTTTTTAGCGCCATTTTTATTGCTTTTGCAAATGCTTTAAAAATGGATTCTATCTTATGATGCTCATTTAGGCCTTCGGCTTTTATATTAAGATTGCATTTGGCAGCATCACTGAATGATTTAAAAAAATGATAGAACATTTCAGTTGGCATCTCCCCAATTTTTTCTCTTTTAAATTCCACGTCCCACACCAGCCAGTTTCTTCCTCCAAAATCTATTGCCACCTGTGCCAGGCAATCATCCATTGGCAGTAAAAAACCATAGCGCTCAATTCCTATTTTATTAACCAATGCCATTAAAAGTGCTTCACCCAACGCAATACCAACATCTTCAATAGTATGATGTTCATCAACATGCAGGTCGCCCTTACATTCTATTTTCAGATCCATACTTCCATGCTTTGCAATTTGCTCCAGCATATGATCAAAGAATGAAAGCCCTGTATCAATATTTGCATTTCCTGTACCATCTAAATTTAATTCTACATTAATTGACGTTTCATTTGTTTTTCTTACATGCTGAGCTTTTCTAAAAGGAAGTTTAAGAAACTCATAAATATCTTTCCAATTTATAGTTTCAAGTGCAATGGTATCAGCCAATCCTTCCCTTGGTTCATTTATTTCAGCGGCACCAAGATCATCATGATTATTAAGCCAAAAAGCTTTGCAGCCAAGGTTCTTCGCAAGCATTACATCTGTGATTCTATCGCCGATTACAAAAGAATTTTTAATGTCATATCCCGGATTATTAAGGTACTCAGATAGCATACCTGTTCCGGGTTTTCTTGTGGCTGCATTGTCAGAGGGAAAAGTCCTGTCAATAAAAACTTTATCAAAATAAATGCCCTCGTTCTCAAGACTCTTCATGATGAATTCATGCACAGGCCAAAACGTATTTTCCGGAAATACATCAGTGCCAAGCCCATCCTGGTTTGTTACCATTACCAACAAATAATCCATCTCCCTGGCTATCTTCGTCATGTACTCAAACATGTGATCGTAGAATTCCAACTTAGGGAATGAGTCCAACTGATAAGTTGGCGGCGCTTCCTTTATTAATGTTCCATCACGATCTATAAATAAAATTTTAGCCTCCTGCTCCCTGAAGGGGGAATTGAGATTCTCGCTTTTTCCTGTTATATCTTTATTGTTCATATCTTCTTAATAATTTTAATAATTGAAGATTTTCCTCTGGGGTTCCAATTGTGATCCGTAAACAATTATCACACATAGCTTCTTTACTCCTGTTTCTTACAATAATTTTATTTGTTGCCAGATAACTGTGCAAATTGTTTGCATCATTAACTTTCACTAATAAAAAATTAGCATCGCTTTCATATATTTTTTTTACAAAAGAAAATGTTGCTAACTCTTTCCGGATAATATCTCTTTGTTCTATTGTCTGTTTCATCCAATCATTAACCTGACCAATATTTTGCAAAGCCTCTATAGCTAATTGTTGTGAAGCTTGATTAATATTATAAGGTGGCTTTACTTTATTTAATAATTCAACTATTGGTAGTGATGCAAATGCAAGCCCTATCCTTAATGATGCAAGCCCCCAGGCTTTTGAAAGTGTTTGCATTACTATAAGGTTGGGATATTTGGGAAGATCTTCTATAAATGTTCGCTGCGTGGAGTAATTGATATAAGCCTCATCAACAATCACAATGCCCGGAAAACTCTTAATTAATAAGTCAACATCCTGCCTTATCATAATATTACCCGTTGGGTTATTGGGAGAGCAAAGGAAAAGAAGTTTGGTGTTTTGATCGGTAGCAGATATTATTCCATTAACATCCAATTGAAAATCATTTGTGAGATGCACTTTTCTTATTTCAACATCATTAATATTTGCACACACTTCATACATACCGTAAGTAGGCGGACATATAATTACATTATCTTTCCCGGGGTCGCAAAAAATCCTATACGCAAGATCAATTACTTCATCACTTCCATTCCCAATAAATATATTTTCTGCAGGAGCGTGCTTTATTAATGCTATGGCATTTTTTAATTTCGATTGTAGCGGGTCAGGGTAACGATTAAAGTTTTCTTTCAATGGCGAGCCATAACTATTTTCATTGGCATCAAGAAATACAGATGCCTCTCCTTTAAATTCATTACGGGCAGATGAATATGGAGTAAGTTCCCTGATATTATCTCTTACCAGTTTATCTAATTCAAATTTCATTAATCACTTTTTATTTTTTTAAACGGATAGATATTGCGTTCCTGTGTGCATCAAGGCCTTCTGCTTCAGCCATAAGTTCCACAGCATTACCAATATTATTTAAACCTTCTTTACTTAATTTTTGAAAAGTAATTTTTTTAACAAAACTATCCAATGATACACCCGAAAAAGCTTTTGCATATCCATTGGTTGGTAAAGTGTGATTTGTACCGGATGCATAATCACCTGCGCTTTCAGGAGAGTAATGACCGAGGAATACGCTTCCTGCATTGCTCACTTTCTTTGATAACAATTCTGCATTATCTGAAGCGATTATCAAATGTTCAGGTGCATATTCATTAAGAAGATCAAAAGCATTGTCTAATTTTTCCATAATTACAACACAGCTGTTGATTAGCGATTTTCCAATAATTTCTTTTCGTGATAATAAATTTAATTGCATATCAATTTCTTTCTTCACGTCATCAATTATTTGTTTATTACTTGCTATTAAAAGTACCTGGCTATCGTTCCCATGTTCCGCCTGGCTTAAAAGGTCTGATGCAACAAAAGCCGGGATGCAGCTTTCATCAGCATAAACAGCCAATTCACTAGGGCCGGCCGGAATATCTATAGCAAACCCTTCACTACTAATTATTTGCTTTGCAGTTGTTACATATTGGTTACCAGGCCCGAATATTTTATTTACAGAAGAAATACTTTCTGTACCATAAGCCATGGCAGCTATTGCCTGTACCCCACCAATCTTATAAATGTTTTTTAACCCCAATATATGTGCAACATATAAAATTGCAGAATTGATCTTACCATTTTTATCTGTAGGTGTGCAGACAACTATTTCTCTGCAACCAGCCAATAGCGCAGGAATACCAAGCATTAGCAATGTAGAAAACAATGGTGCAGTGCCCCCGGGAATGTATAAACCAACTTTATCAACGGCAACAGATCTGCGCCAACACGTAACACCTGGTGTCGTTTCAATTATTTTTTCTTCCTCTCTTTGTGACTGATGAAATTTTTCAATATTATCTTTTGCCAATTGAATTGCAGTTTTTAATTCATTCCCTATGGCTTCCAAAGCTGTCTCAATTTCTTCATCATTAACTTTCAAATCATTTAACGCTACGCCATCAAACTGTAACGCATATTTCTTAATAGCTTTATCGCCATTTTGCTTTACGTCATGCAAAATTTCTGAAACAATATTTTTTAGGGCTGCATTATCTATTTGTGGTCTCTGAATTATTTCAGCCCATTTTTCTTTTGACGGATTAATAAATGTTTCCATAATTATATTATCATCTTTTCAATAGGAACAATTAATATGCCCTCGGCTCCTAAGGCTTTTAATTTTTCAATCACATCCCAAAATACATCTTCATTTACTACGCTTTGCACGCTGCTCCAACCTGTTTTAGCCAACGGAACAACGGTAGGGCTTTTCATTCCCGGCAACACAGCAGCAATATTTTGCAGCTGATGATTGGGTGCATTCAGCAAAATATATTTATTATTTCTTGCTGTTTTAACTGCATTTATTCTCAACAATAATTTTTCAAGTATAATTTTATTTTCCTGAGATAAATTTCTATGGGCACACAATATCGCTTCTGATTGTAAAAGAATCTCCACTTCCTTTAATCCATTGGTAAATAGAGTACTTCCGCTGCTTACAAGGTCGCATATAGCATCTGCCAATCCAATCCCCGGCGCTATTTCAACAGAGCCGCTTATTTCATGAATTTCTGCTTTTACATTTTTTTCGGTAAGAAATTTTTGCAATAACGAAGCATAAGTAGTTGCGATCTTCAATCCTTCAAGATCATTTATGGCATTATATGTCATATTTTTTGGCACTGCGATGCTTAGGCGGCATCTGCCAAAACCAAGACGATGAACCAGGTCAATATCTTTACCTTTTTCAAAGAAAACATTTTCACCCACAAAACCAATGTCAGCTACACCATCAAAAACGTATTGAGGAATATCATCATCCCTTAAAAAATAAACTTCTAAAGGGAAATTATAAGCAATTGTTTTCAATTGTTTATACCCATTGTTTAATTCGATGCCACACTCTTTCAAAAGTTTAATTGAATCTTCATAGAGTCTCCCTGATTTTTGAATAGCAACTTTTAGCATAATATAAATTTTAAAAAGTCCATAAAAACAAAAAGGACTTACGTTTTAGTAAGCCCTTTTTGAAAATATGTTTTTACACATACAAATCAACATAGCCTACC
>DASYOS010000098.1:0-19986 GCA_036007525.1 Chitinophagaceae bacterium
CTTCACAAAAATCTAAAAATAAACCACAACCGATTATGGAAAAACTATTACAGAAAACTTAATAACTTTAATCAAAATTATCCTGTAAACCTATCGCAGGATTTATCTAATAACCTGTAAACTTTTTTTAGGACGAGTCAAAATAATGAGTAATAATTCCTCCTCCATGTTCGGTGTCCCCACCGACCACGAAGAAGTGAAAAGTAGTAGAAAATTTCAGGATCTTATAATAGGTTAATTTCTATCTATCAATCCAAATTGTTTAAAATGATGTGTAAGGTGTTTGTTATGCAATATGATCCACTCATTATGGTTTAAGGGTCCCATTCTTGGCTGAATAGGTTTCGCATCAGGATTATTTTTAAAATACGTTTCAAAATCATCCAGTTGTTTAATCAGATCCTTCTTAGCTTCATCCAAATTAGAAAATCTAAAAGGCGCTGCTTCTTCAGGAAGCAAAGGACTCTTTAAACCTTGTGGTATTTCCATATCTGAATAGATCATTTTTTGTTTTATCGCATTTGCTTCTTCATCGGTAGTTCTTTGTTCAATTGTTCTTTTCCCGTTTGAATGTTCTATTATCATAGCAAGGTGTTCTATCATGTTCTGTGCTTTCATAACTCCCCATGCGCCTGTTGTGGTTTCTGTAATTTCATCAAATAATTTATTTAATTCTTCCCTGTTATTAATGTCAACTTTCATGGTAAAATATATTTTCGCCAAAAATAAAACATAAAAAATTCTTTTATAATGAAATTGTAAATTGCTTAAAAATAAAGTTATGAAACCAAATCATGAAAATTTACCTGTCCCGTCGGGGTTTCTCTGTCCCATCGGGGTTTTCACCGCATTCACGGCAATTCTAAAAAAGCTATCCGTGAAACCTCGATGCAGAACGCTTATCACAAAATAAAAAACTTAAATTATAAATCTCTAAAATGTTTTGGCATAAAATTTTTTGTAATCCCTAGTTCATAAAACGATGCACTGCTATGCTCATAAGAAACAAAATCCTCATCTAACATCCATTTACCTGTTACAGGGTTATGATGAATATAGTTTAGCTTTTGCACAAGAAACTTTTCAGAAAAAATTGCTTTTGCATCAAAAGAATCTTTAAAGACCTTATGCAATTGTTTTTTCTTCCTTTCCCTTTCTGTGAGAGCATTCTGCAGTATGCTTAAAGTGCTTGTATTTTTTGCAGCTTCCAACCTTTTTATAATTTCATACGCCATAAACCGTTTGCCGTTGGATAATATTTGATTCAAATTGAATCCCGGTTTATCAAAATATAAGATACAATTAACATGGTTTGGCATAATTACATAGCTTATTAATTCTATTCCTTTTTCATTTAAAATATTAAACCAATTATAAATCAGATCGTAACTATTTGTCAGCTCAAAAAGATGCATCCATTCATAACAAGTGTATGTGCAGAAATACATTGAATAAACATCGGAGTGTTTATATTTTACTGCCATGTTACTAAAGTACGAAAGAAGATCATTTTTATAACTTGTTGTCTCTGGGGCATCTGGGTTTCATTTCCGGAATATTATATTTTATGTAGTGCTTTAGGGAAATGAAAACCCCGATGGGACAAAAAGATCATTTTTATAGCTTATAGTCACTTCGGCATCTGGGTTTCATTTCAGGAATATTTTTATTTTATGAAAGTGCTTTAGGGGAAATGAAAACCCCGATGGGACAAAAGGGAAATGAAAACCCCGATGGGACAAAAAAAAATAAAATAGAGTGATGGTGGAAAGTTTAGACTATTTTAGCCATTAAAATTTATATTATGAAACTTTCAGCGCCAACACAAATACTCTGGGTTATAGCTCTAATAGCGGGCTTACTTGGAATTTTAGGGCACTTCAGCAATGTTAAATATTTAACTGAATACCAGTTTCCATTAATTGCTATCGGATTTGTGCTATTGGTTATTGGAACAGTGTTTAGGAAGGCATAAAAAAAGCGCCGGGATTAATTTTTTTTAAAACGAGATCACTGTAAGAAAGAGCGCTATAATCCAAAGGTTTGATATTAAAGAATGCTGCGTATTCATTTGCCTGTTGCTTTAGTTTCTGAATGCCTAAGCTTCCATCTTTATCAATGGCTTCCACTTCTATAAAAGTTCCCAGCTCAGCTATGGTATCAAAGTGGAATTTTACATTATCAATAAAATAGATCCTTCTTTTTTTCTCTACAATAACTTTAATTCCATTCACCTGTAGTAAAATATCTTTTAATGTTTTATCAGGATCATGTTTATACAATAATACATCAGAACGCTTTGTACCTATTGTATCCTCTCTTTGGTACCAGATAAGCAAATTCTCAATATTTCCTTCTCTTAATTTTAAGCCCTTTTGAAACATTAAAATATGTATCTGTCTGAACATCTTCACCAATAAATATTGGATTTAATTCTAATAATTTATTTTCCAGGTTATCTAACTCTGTTGTCTTTGCTTTAAATTCAAAATTTAGGATCGGCATTTTTGTACTAACTATGATGTTATATGTGTTATAAACTTAATTGATTTGCGTCTTATTTTAAATTGCTTTTAAAATTTAAATCATTAAATTTTATATAATCATATTCAGGTGTAAAACTTAAAAGCTGATCTAAAATAGAAATATGCCCTGAGCCAAATAACACTAAGATCCTATCGGCAGAAGAAGTTGTAATTCTTTGAATGTTCCTGAAAATACGAAGATTTCTGTCATACCAATATGTTGCCAAAGCATCAGCACCATTAAATTTGCCAAGTTTAAAATCTCCTGTAAGATAAGCGCCATATTCACGCTGAAAAACCTTGGGGGAGTTCTGGTATTTGAAATATTGCAGCAATGATAAATTTGTTTGTAATGATGTTGTATAGTCACGCCATTTTTTATAATTGTCGGCTGATCTAAAGCTGTAATCATTAAAAACGCTATCTATATATGGCTTAATAATAAGAGAATCTTTGTTATTGCTTAAATCGTCGGCAATAGAACCTGCATCCACACTATATACTGTGTCCAAATTGAATCTTTGCATCAGGCGAAAGGCAATTTGTTGTATCTCATCTTTAGCCAGCGCTTTTTTGCCTGATCTGTAATCCCGGTATTTATCCATCGCCTTCCATTTTTCAGGAGCTTCAATACAAATTTTATTGGGTTTGAATAAAGAGATATAATCCAAAAGCTCTTTTACTTCTTTTTGTTTTTGTGCTGATAAAATATCTATTTGCTTATTCTTGTCAACTTTATAAGCGTCTTTATTATAATATTCAAAATGAAAAGTACCCACAAGAAATATTTCAGGAAGTGCGGCTCTGTTTGGTACGAGAAATATGTCAGGATCTTTTGGTTGTTGAGCTTTACTATTAAAACAAATATTAGCTATGACAATAAAAAGGATAAAAAGTTTTTTTATATAAATCATATTTTTTATTTATTGCACTCAACACTCCTTAAAACAATATTGCTTTTGAAATTTAATGTGCCTGTATTTTTAAATATCATTTTACTATTTACATCTTGCATATCTCCATAACCTTCTTCAAAATCATTTCCTTTTTTTAAAAAAGCGATCTCTCGTATTGATTCTGACCCTTCTGAGAAAAATTTATAATCAGCAACAAGTGTATCACCTTTCATTTTACCATGAATGATACCTGTATTTTTATCTTTTTCAAAATAATTATAAATAAGATCACCTGTTACAGAGTCGTTTGCCATCTTTATATGCATAAATACACTGTCTTTATTTAAAATATAAGTATAGCAATGTTCTGTAACGCTATCACTGATTGATTTATCCACATTCGTGCTTTGTTTTGTATTATCATCACAGGAAGCAATTAAGATTGCTGCAATTGGCAGGGACATAAATATTTTTTTCATTTTATATTTTTTTAATTTAAAAATTACACTTGTTATTTATAAATCATTCTTAAAAACATTAAGAAGTCTTTCCATGTTATGATGCATGTTGTCACTATTAATTATACCTCTTCGTGGCCTGTCAAGATCCAGAATAAGATAAACCGTCATCACTATCATCAATGAATAAACAAATATAACGATCCAGTTTATTTTGTTGGCATTGGTAGCGTAGCCAACTATAAAACTACCTGCCACAATAAGTAAGAAAAGCAGCCACAGGATTGATTCTGGCACATGTGATACTCTTGATACTTCACGTTTACTCATAGTATCGATCATATTATTAACAGCAGGTATCATTTGAATAGAACGATTATCAGCAGAAGTTTGCTGAGATAACTTAGATGCCTGTTGCCAAATTAAGGTAGATATAGAATCTGCTTTATCTAACTCCTGTTGAATTTTTTTTGTATTCCTGTTGGCCTTATAATAATCTATCCGGCTTATAATGTATTCTTTAAATTCATTTCTAAATTGCTTTCTGATAGAATCAGGGTAGAGATCAGCTCGAAGCAATGCAGCTTCAATATCATTAGCTTCCTGTAATAATAACCCATTACGGTTATCATGATTTGCAGCAGATTTATTAAATGTGAATGCAAGTAACAGAGAGATCAATCCCAATAAAGCACCCTCCAGCGGACCAATACCGGCCGTACTAAATTCAGGATCTTTATTTTTTTGATATTTTATGATCTTAAACCCCAAAATATGAAATACAAGTATCCCCGCAAACAGAAATACGGCAATAAGGAATGCAGGAATATTATACAAAAATGAATTAGACATTATATTTTAGGGTTCATTAGTTTATCGATGGCAACAAACAACAGTGACAGCAATAGAAATCCGACAGTTAATATTCCACTATGTAAAATAACTTTATTATATCCAAGTTCAGTAACATTTATGAATGGGTAAGGGTAGAACCCTGACAGTGCTCCAAAAATTAATATCCATATAAAATATACAAGTGGATATATAAGCCAGTAAAAAGTATTCAGATTTAATTTTCCTTTATCCACAAAAAATAACCAGTACAACAGGAACATAAGCGGAGTAGCCGAATGGAGTAATTCATCAGCAATTAATTGTAATCCCGCAGGATGCCATAAATGCCGCAAAACAGTATTATAAACAATCCCAACTATTACAATATAAACAGTAATTGCTGTTGCCACGCCTGGCCTTGAAAAGAATTTTCCCATTCGGGAGTAAGGCCTTAATAAAATACAGGAACAATATAACGCAACAAGAATATTAGTGAGCAGCGTAAAAAAACTAAAATAACGCACAATGGTTTCAGGAATGGAAACTACTCTGTTTTGAATGATAAGGTAAAACTGAAGCGCCAATGCAAACCAGCCTAAAATGGCAAGTATGGATAAATAGAATTGCTTTGCTTTTGATTTTTTCTCCAAGCGTAATAATTTATGAACTGATAAATAATACAGACAAAAAATTTATAAGCTATTCATTCAAGTGCATCTCAAACATCTTAGGCCATTTTTTACCTGTGATATATAATTTTTTAGTTGTGCTGTCATAGGCGATGCCATTTAAAAAATCTGTACCGGTATTCATATCTTTTGCAGCATATTGTGCTAATAACCCTGTTAGATTCATTTTCCCAACCACATGCCCGTTAGAAGTATCAATTTTTAAGATATCATCTGTTTGCCAGCGATTGGCATAAATATACCCTTCGGCAAATTCCAGTTCATTGATACGATCTAATGATCCGGTGTTATCAGCAACTGAAATTATTTTCAGCTGCTTCATTGTATTTTTTTCTTCATCAGGTAAAACATAATACAGTTTATCGCTTCCATCACTTATTATCAAGCTTTTACCGTCATTGGTAATTCCCCATCCTTCGTTAGGCCAGGCCAATGTTTGTATTGGCTTAGATATATTACCAACATCATATACAAATATTTTATGGCTCGTCCATGTCAACTGGTAAATCTTGTTTTTGAAAATGGTAATACCTTCTCCAAAAATTGTTGGATCAGGTATCAAATATTTTTTTTCAACCTTTCCTGTTTTTGGGTCAACAATTCTTAAGGTTGATTCGTTAAGTTGGCCGGTTCCTTCGTATATTTTTCCATTATAAAATTGCAGT
Organism: Chitinophagaceae bacterium; assembly: GCA_036007525.1. GTDB lineage: Bacteria > Bacteroidota > Bacteroidia > Chitinophagales > Chitinophagaceae > Ginsengibacter. The sequence continues at coordinate 6,068 of DASYOS010000098.1, forward strand.
CCCTGTGTAAAAGCTGCCGTATCGTGAGGATGAACAGCATCTATTGAAAAAGTAATGGGTTGGGGAACTGGTAACCCATTTCCGGAATTATGGTTATCAGTTGATTTATCTTCTGTATTGCATGCAGTAAATAAAGATATTAGCCCAATAGTTAAAACTTTTTTAATCATAAACTCATTTATCTGTAAAAATAGCAAACGCATGCGATTTTGTATGTGTATCCATTCAAAGTAATGAAAATGTTAATTAAATTATTAAGTACAACTATTAAATAGAACTTCAAATCAAATAGTTGGCATCTTACTTGAAATACTAATTAAAAATTATTTTATGAAAAAGATTTTAATTCTACTTCCTTTTATAGCATTTTCCTTTACAGGATGTGAGACGGCAAAGCAAATATTGGGTACTGTAGGGGGTATTAGCGGCATTGGCACAGGTGGCTTAAGTAATACAGAAATTGTTAGCGGGCTTAAGGAAGCTTTACGGGTGGGATCAGATACTACAACAAAAAGACTTTCGTTATTAAATGGTTTTTTTGGTGATGATATTATCAGGATACTTATGCCGCCGGAAGCACAGAAGGTTGAAAGAACCTTGCGTGATCTCGGTTTTGGAAAAACCATTGACAAAGCTGTGCTTTCTATGAACCGGGCTGCTGAAGACGCATCTAAATTTGTTGGAAACATTTTGTGGAATTCCATACAACAAATGACCATACAGGATGCCGTAGGAATTTTACGCGGCGGTGATTTTGCTGCTACTGAATATTTAAAAAGAACAACAACTCAGCAATTAATGAGTGCATTTCGCCCTGTAATTGACAGATCACTCAATAATGTACAAGCTACGAGGTATTGGAGCGATGTATTTTCTATGTACAATAAGGTTAGCAGAAACCCTGTTAATACTGATCTTGGTGCTTATGTAACTGAGAAAGCATTAAGCGGATTATTTTACCATATTGGATTACAGGAACAACAAATAAGGAGAGACCCTGTTAAAAGAGTTACTGAGATATTAAGAAGAGTATTTGGAAGTAATTATTAGTCTGAACCACGATTTTCGGGATTATTTGGATTTATGGGATAAGAGATTTGAAAACATTTTGTTTCCTATTAATCACACACATCCCATAAATCCCAGTTCAGATTAATTATAAATCTATTGCCTCACCATAAGCCACAGCAGTAGCCTCTTTCAACCCTTCGCTCATAGTTGGGTGCGGATGAATGGCATTTAATATTTCATGCGCAGTTGTTTCTAATTTACGTGCCACTACAGCCTCAGCAATCATTTCGGTTACGTGATTGCCAATCATGTGGCAGCCTAAAAATTCACCATATTTAGCATCATAAATAACTTTTACAAAACCATCAGTTGCACCGGAAGCGCTGGCTTTACCGCTTGCCATAAATGGAAACTTGCCAACTTTAATTTCATAGCCTGCATCCTTAGCAGCTTTTTCTGTAAGGCCAACTGAGGCGATTTCAGGATAACAGTAAGTACAACCCGGAACATTATTATAATCTATCGGTTCAGGCTTATGACCGGCAAGATGTTCTGCAGCGTTTATACCTTCTTTGCTTGCTTTGTGCGCCAATGCCTGATTGGGTGTGCAATCACCAATGGCATAAATGCCGGGAATATTTGTTTGTTGGTTAGCATCTACAATAATTTTTCCTTTATCCATCTTAATACCTAACTCTTCCAAGCCGACTCCTTCAATATTTGCAACAACTCCAACAGCACTTAAAACAATATCAGCTGTCAGGCTAATTTCTCCATTAGCAGTTTTTACTTTTGCAGTAATACCATCATCATTTGTATCAACACTCAATACTTCGCTGTTGGTCAAAACTTCAATACCCTGCTTTTTAAATTGCTTTTCCAATTCTTTGGAGATATCCTCATCTTCTACAGGAACAATTCTCGGTAGAAATTCTACAATAGTAATTTTTGTGCCTATGCTGTTATAGAAATAGGCAAACTCAGATCCTATAGCTCCGGAACCAACAACAAGCATACTCTTAGGTTGCTGCGGCAATACCATAGCTTCCCGATAGCCAATTATTTTTTTACCATCAATGGGTAGAGTAGGAAGTTGCCTTGCCCTTCCACCTGTTGCTATGATTATATTTTTTGCTTCCAGAACTTGTTTCTTTCCATCGGATGAGGTTACTTCCAGTTTTCCGGGAGCCAATAATTTTCCATTGCCCATTACCACATCGATCTTATTTTTTTTCATAAGGAATTGAATGCCCTTACTCATTTTATCGGCAACGCCTCTGCTGCGTTTAATTATTTTTTCAAAATTCTGTTTTGGTTCAACTATTTCAATCCCATAATCGGCAGCATGTTTTGCATACTCAAAAACCTGGGCACTTTTAAGTAATGCCTTAGTGGGAATGCAACCCCAGTTGAGGCAAATGCCGCCAAGGCTTTCCTTTTCTACAATTACCACTTTTTTGCCCAATTGTGAGGCCCTGATAGCAGCCGGATAACCACCGGGGCCGCTCCCTAAAACTATTACGTCGTAAGCCATAAACTTATATGATTTTGTGATTTATGAGTAGCGAAAGTAAACTGAAATATGGAAAGCACAAAACCTGTTAAAGCAAATAGTTATTGAGATTTTACATTGTATTTTTACAAAATGAGGAGATTACAAACCGCATTAATTTTGTTGTTATTTACAGGTATTATTTCTGCGAAAGGACAAATAATTGCCTCATGGAAAGTAACAAGGCTGCAAGAGTATATTGCTAAATCTGATTCCATACTGGTAATAAATTTTTGGGCTACATTCTGCAAACCCTGTAATGAAGAGATCCCGTATTTTGAAACTATAATAAATAAATATAAAAAGCAAAAAGTAAAATTGCTGCTTAGTAAGTTTAGATCTTAAGGAAGTTTATCCAAATAAAATAAAGGCATTTACAAAAAAGAATAAATATGCCAGCCAGATCGTATGGCTGAATGAGACAAATGCAGATTATTTCTGCCCCAGAGTTGATAAATCATGGTCAGGGGGAATTCCTGCTACCTTAATTATAAATCCTAAAACAGGATATAGAAAATTCTTTGAGGAGGAGTTAAAGCCTGAAGAATTAGAAAGAGAGTTGAAGAGGGCGCTTTAATTCCCATACAAACAATTATTTCTTTCGCTTAATCGCACAACCCACACTGCGGCTTTCTTTTACAGCAATATTTTTTCCTGCAAGCAAACTCTTCATTGCTTCTTTTAAATGTTGACTGCTAACATTTGCAGCATCAGTGGGATTATCATCAATAGCTCCGTGATAAACTAGTTTAGAATCTCTATTAAATAAAAAATTCTCCGGAGTCCTTGTTGCGCCAAAGGCATCTGCAATCTCATTGTTTTTATCTACCACATAATACCACTGATAATTTTGATCTTTTGCATACAGCTGCATAGCTTCAAAACTTTCTTCTTCCTTTCGATTGCCTTCGTTAGCGTTTAAAAGTATAACACCGATATTATTCTGTAAAGCAAATTTACAAATAGCTTTTGTACGCTCCTGGTTCTTTATTACATAAGGGCAGGTATTGCAGGTGAACATCACCAGTAAGCCATTCTTTCTTATTGCATCTTTCATACTTATATCTTCATTAGCTATGTCTTTCATTTGTAAATCAGCCTTTGGCAAAGCGCTACCAATTGGCAAAACACCACCTGTCCAAAGTAGTCTATACGGAGAAATTTTAAATGCAGTTAATGTAATAACCAACAGAATTACAGTAGATAGGCCAACAATTTTCTTTTTCATATTTGAAATTTATACTACTAATGTAAGAATTTAAAGCCAATAAGTTATTATTTAAATAGCAGTAGAATTAGGATTTTGCGCTTCTTCCAGTTCTCTTTGTTGCGCCATAGCACGTAATGAATTTATGCTCACATTAAGTTCAAATCCTAAAAGTATAACTAAAGAATTTAGAAAAATTAAAGTGCCGGATGCAATAATAGTCCCTATCGAGCCATACAAAACATTATACCTGTCAAAATTATTTAAGAAAGCAGAAAAACCGATAGTGGTAAGTATACTTAAGAAAGTGGCCATAATAGCTCCCGGAGATAAAAGGCGCCAGCGCTTTTGCGTTGCGGGGGCATATTTATATATAAAAGCGAATGAATAAAAAATCAGTGCAAGGATAAGCAACCATTTCCCGGATAAAATTATTGCCTTTACCATCTGGTCTTTTATACCCAACCAATTTAAAATATCACCCTGGGTAAACAAAAGCATTAAATACATTAATAGTAAACTAAAAAGCACCAGGGTTAATTTAAGTGCTACCCATCTCTTATTTAAGCCCTTGCGTTTTTGAAAACCGTGATAATTTTTATCAAACGAACGCATTACACCCATCATGGCATTAGATGCAAAAAATAATGACAGCACAAAGCTGAATGATATAAGCCCTATTCGTGTGTTATCTATAAAAGAGTTTATAAAATTTACCAAAGCGTGATCGTGAATTTTAGATGGCAATACATCATCTAATAAAATATGTATTTCTGATTTTAAACTTTTCTTAGAAACAAAAGGCAACGCAGGGATTATTGTAAATAAAAAAAGACAGGTAGGAGGAATAGACATTATAAAATTAAAAGAAATGGCAGATGCTCTTTCAGTTAAGCCAGACATTCTTAACTGCTTTCCAAAAAATTTCATTACTTCATAAAGAGGGACCCCGTGAAAGCCAGGCAATATCCATTTTTTACTTTTTTCTTTAAAGTATTTTATCGGTTTAAGATTAAGTATTATACGTGCCAGTTTTATCAAAACAATTTTATTAAGATGATTTTTTTTGCTGTTTTAATATTATTACACTATCCAAAGCCAATTGGTATGCTTTTGCAAATTTTTTATGCTCTTCATAACTGATGGCAAAATTTGAGTAGCCGGAGAAATCCGGTTTAGCTACAAAGAATAAATATCCTGTTGAGGGCGTATTTAAGACTGCATCAATAGTTTTTACAGAAGGAGTACAAATAGGGCCTGGAGGCAATCCTGAATTTAAGTAAGTATTATATGGCGATGGGTAAGCCAGATGTTTAAAATATATTCTCTTTAACCCGAAATCTTTCATTGCAAATTTTACTGTTGGGTCTGCGGCAAGTCTCATGCCTGTCTTCATACGATTTAAATACACGCTTGCTATTTTGCCTTTGTCTTCTGTTTTGTTAGTTTCTTCTTCTACAATTGATGATAAGATGTAAACTTCTTTCTCAGAAAGCTTATGCGTTGCAGCCTCTGCTTTTCTTTTGGATGTCCAAAATTTTTGTTGTTCAGTAAAAAATTTTTTAAAAATTTTAGAAGGCGTATTGTTCCAGCTTAAAGTGTAGGTATTAGGAATAACAACTGTCATTACAGTATTTGTATCTACGCTGTATTTTAAAAGGGAATCATTGTTATTTAAATAATTAATTACTGTAGCAGAATCACATTCAAAATTATTTCCGATTTTTTTTGCGAGATCCTCTTTTGTCCGCAACTTTGTGATAACTAAATTAACAGGAGTTTGATTTCCGGAGCGGAGCATACGTACCAGGTTTAGGAGGCTCATGTCTTCATTTATCCTATATTTTCCGGGCTTTATTTTTTTATCATATTTAAGATATTTTGCAACCCTGTCAAACCAACCCGTTCCTGAAATAATTTGTTTTTGTAATAAACTATCTTTTACACTTTGATAATCTGAACCCGTATGTACATAAAAATATTTCTCTTTCGGTTCGCTAATTGTTGGTCCTAATAATATCCATCCAACATATACGGCAACCAAAGCAAAAAGTATTACTACATAAAAAATATATCTGCGTTTGTTTTTCATTAAATGTTTTGTGTGTTAAAATTATGCAAGTAAAATTTGATGTATAATAAAAAACCCTGCCTTTTATAGGACAGGGCTGAAAAAGTATAAAAATATTTTATTTTGTTGGTTTTGGGATTGGGGTTACAGGTTGTGGATTACTTGGTTGCAATGGGGCTGTATTTTGTTTGGTGGCAGGCGATGTTGCAGGGGCCTCATAATATTTATCACTCGCAGAGCCGCCTGACTTAGGTATAAATAAAGCTGAGGTTAAACACAATACAGCAACTATGCCTGCAAATACCCAGGTACCCTTTTCTAATACATCTGTGGTTTGTTTTACTCCCATCAATTGATTGCCAAGGCCGCCAAATGAAGAAGATAACCCACCACCTTTAGGGTTTTGAATTAATATTATTAGTCCCAAAACTATTGAGGCAAGAATTATTAATGTGCCAAATACGTATAACATTTTATGTTGCTTTTAAGCTATTAATTTTCGCTGCAAAGTAAGCACTTTTAGAGCGATTAAGCAAACTTAATTTCTCATAAACCTCAATAGCTTTTTCTATTTTATTCTGATCCACTAAAATGTTTGCCATAGCTTCTGTAACCACTGCTGCATCTGCGTTTGAATGTTCCGCTATCTGCTGTATATTTTTGTCGGTTTGCTCATCACTTTCAGTCAAGGCTTGCTTATGGATTTTTTTCATGCTTTTAAGCCATTCCGTAAAGCTTTTCAATTGGGTAGCTAACTTATCATTTGTAGCAGGATCCTCAGTTGCTTTTATTCCCTGGGATAAAAAGTAATCTACGGTATGAAGTGGCTCAAAGGCAGGTAATTCTTCTGCGCTATTTGTATCAGCAGCAATTCTGGAAAGTGATTGTTGAATTTTGTCGTTTGGTAATTCCTGTTCATCTTTTGGTACAGACATTTGCTCTGTTTCACTTTGTTCTGACTCGCTTTGCTCTGTTCCACATTGTTCTGACTCATTTTGTTGTGTTTTGTTAACTTTTAATAGTTGATCTAACTGCCAGTTTAACCAGTCAGGATTATTGAAATACAAAGCAGTCTTTGTTGCCTGGTTATCAAACTCCGGCGAATTGTTTTTTTTATAATGTTGAAGTAATGCAAGCTGTGCAATCGAACACCAGGGATATTTTACAGCTATATTTTCAAGTTGATCAGTATCTTTTGCAAAAGAAAATATTTCAGCTGATGGAGTATTATTGCTCATGCTAATAAAAGTAAATAATTACCAGTTTGAAAATATCTTATTAAATATGCCATCAACAAGATTTTTTACAATATCGTTCCCTAATTGGGCTTCTGCCTGTTGTAAAGATAGCTGTGCATTAAAATCATAATTGTTTGTAATGTCGGCTTCTAGATCTTTTTTTTGATCTAAGGTGTTTTTAAAAATTAAGTGGAAGGAAACATTCAACCTGTTTGTGCTGGCGTTTTGATTAGTAATTCCTGTGGTTGTTACACTATAATCAGAAACATAGCCGCTGATATCATAATGAGCCTCGTCTCCGTTTATTTGCCTAAGCCGGGTTTGTCCGATTATTTTCTGTTTTAGTTTTTCGGTTACAGTGGGGGATAATTGCGGATTTACATAACGGGCTTTATTCTCAAAATATGTTACCCTGAATGTTTTTACATCCGGGGGAATAGGAGAGGTGTCTTTAGTAGAATACTTGCAGGTAGCGTTGTTAAGAGTAATAAGTAACAAGGAACAAGCGATAAGTATTTTAATATTTGAGATAACTTTTTTCATCAATTGTAAAGTTTTATTTGCCCATATGCATATCTATACATTTTCATATTTGCTGTTTATTCATCAATATCATACTCTTTTAATTTTCTATACAGCGTACGTTCGCTGATACCCAGATCAGCAGATGCATCTTTGCGTTTACCTCTGTGTTTTTTTAATGCCTTGATAATTAGTTCCTTTTCTTTGTCCATTATGCTAAGTGATTCCTCCACTTCTATATGCTGATGAATATCACTATTGCCGTTTAGTATAACTGATGGCGCCTGCTGTGCTAAAGCATGTTGGTTTGGGTGGTATTCATTTAAGGAATGCTCATGCTGGTAACCGTTTGTTTGGGCAATAGCAGGGTTTTGTATCACATCAAAAAACATCTTCTTTAATTCTGTTACATCTTTTTTCATGTCAAAAAAAAGTTTGTAAAGAATTTCTCTTTCATTGGCAAACTCCTTTGGATTATTGCCAGTATTTCCGGAAACTAAAACCGGCAATCTTGAATTATGATCAGGCAAAAATTTTCTAAGGATAACCCCCGTAATATTTTTATCACGGGAAAGAACAGAGATCTGCTCAGCAATATTTTTTAATTCTCTTACATTGCCGGGCCATGGATAATTAATTAAAACATTTTTTGCCTCATCATCTGATTGCACGGGTGGTGATTTATATTTTTCTGCAAAATCCACTGCAAATTTTCGAAACAATAATGGAATATCTTCTTTTCGGTCTCTTAATGCCGGAACTCTTATTGGAACAGTGTTTAAGCGATAGTACAAATCCTCTCTAAACCTGCCTGCGTGTGTAAAATCAAGAAGATCTTTATTTGATGCTGCAATAACTCTTACATCTGTTTTTTGTACTTTAGAAGAACCTACACGAATGTATTCTCCGGCCTCCAATACCCGTAACAATCTTGCTTGAGTGCCTAACGGCATTTCGCCAATCTCATCTAAGAATATTGTACCACCATTTACGGTTTCAAAATAACCCTTGCGACTATCAACAGCCCCGGTGAAAGAACCTTTCTCATGTCCAAATAATTCTGAATCAATTGTGCCTTCAGGAATGGCGCCGCAGTTAACCGCTATGAATGGATTATGTTTTCTCGCAGAAAGTGAATGAATGATAAGTGAAAAAGCTTCTTTACCTACACCACTTTCTCCATTTATTAAAACACTTAAGTCAGTATTGGCAACCTGCGCTGCAACACTAAGTGAATGATTTAGTGATGGTGAAATCCCAATAATTCCAAACCTGTTTTTTATTGCTTGTAGATCCATAAACCCCCTCCGCCCCCTAAAGGGGGAACTTTATTTTAATAAGTTACCAATTAATGTTCCTGCTGTGCATCCTGTAATCAATACATTAGCATAACTTCCTTTACTTAAATTATTATTTGTTTTAGGAAAAACAACTACTTTATTATTATCGCTCCGACCGGCCCAATGCATATCACTCTTTTTTGAATTGCCTTCTATTAAAACCTTTGCTGTTTTTCCAACTTCTTTTTGCATGCCTGCTAAAGATTGAATTCGGTGCAATGCTATCACTTCCTGCAACCTTCTTTTTTTAATTTCTTCAGGCACATCATCTTTATATCTTCTCTCCGCAAGGGTTCCCGGCCTTTCAGAATAATAATACATGTAAGCAAGTTCGTATCCACAATATTTCATAAGGCTCAGGGTTTCCTGGTGATCTTCCTCTGTTTCTGTACAAAACCCTGTGATCATATCTGTTGATAACCCACACCCCGGCAATATCTCTCTTATCCTGTTAATTTTTGAGATATACCATTCTCTCGAATAAGTTCGATTCATCATTTGCAATATTCGGGTGCTGCCGCTTTGTACCGGTAAATGAATGTATTTACAGATATTATCGTATTTCTTCATAACAAATAACACTTCGTCTGTAATATCTTTTGGATGTGAAGTTGAAAATCGTACACGAAGTAAAGGAGAAACCAATGCAACTTTTTCGAGAAGATCTGCAAAAGTTACAGCAGCCGCCTCTAAATCTCCCCCCGAAGGGGAGACTTTGTCACCCTCAAGCCCGGCTATTTGTGTGTAAGCCAAGTCCTCCATATCGGGGATGGTTCGGGTCGCGCTCCAATTATAACTATCAACATTTTGACCTAATAATGTTATTTCCCTAAAACCATTTTCAAATAGATCTTTACATTCTTTAATAATTGATTCTGCATCCCGGCTTCTTTCCCTTCCCCTGGTAAAAGGAACCACACAAAAAGAACACATATTATTGCAACCTCTCATAATGCTTACAAATGCTGTAACACCATTGCTATTTAACCGTATGGGTGCTATATCTCCGTAAGTTTCATCCCTGCTTAATAATACATTAACACCTTTTTGTCCGCTTTCTGCTTCTTCAATTAATCCAGGTAATGTTCTGTATGCATCGGGGCCCACAACCATATCAACCAGTTTTTCCTCTTCGATAAATTTTGATTTTAATCTTTCTGCCATGCATCCTAATACTCCAACTAACAAACCCGGATTTTCTTTTTTTAATTTCCTGAATTCGGTTAACCGTTTGCGAACGGTAAGCTCGGCTTTTTCACGTATAGAACAGGTATTTAAGAAGATAAGATCAGCCTGTTCTAAATTTTGAGTAACGCCATATCCTTTGTCAAATAAAATAGAGGCGACTACTTCGCTGTCGGCAAAATTCATGGCACAACCATAACTTTCTATATAAAACTTCTTTTGAGATGGTTCAGCCACATACACGGGAGTAAATGCCTCGCCCTGCCTTTTCTCATCATGAATTTTATTATGTGTTAATTCAAACATGTATGTCTAAAAAATAGGACAGCAAAGATATACAATAAAAGACTCGATGACAGTTTGGCAGAAAAGTAATTGGTTATTAATTAATAAAATTATTTCCTACGTAACTTTACCGCTAAAACCGTATAGTTGAGATATCTATCAGCCGGACTGATATTTTTAATCTGTGCCGGAGTTAAAGCACAAAATAATCCAGATAGCTATCGGGAAAAGAGAAACTATAATTCCGGAATAATAATCGGTAATGTATTGGATGCAGAAAACAGCAAGCCCATTCCTTCGGTGACGATTATCCTCAATCAGAGATCAGATTCCGCATTTTCAAAAACAACTATCAGTGCAAAGGACGGTGCCTTTATTTTTGAGCAATTGCCTTACGGTCATTATAGTTTGCAGTTTTCTGCAGTAGGGTATGGGTCTCTAAAATTAGACAGCATTTATATAAGGGCAGAAAGGTTTGATTTTGATCTTAATGAAATAAAACTCAGCAAAAAAACAACTCAACTTGGAGAAATAATTATTTATGTTGAAAAACCTTTGATTGAAAATAAAGATGGAAAAATTATTTTCAATGCAGGGGAATCAGCGCTAAGTTCAGGTGCAACTACAACTGAATTACTAAAACAAACCCCATTGGTAAATGTAGATAATGATGGAAAAATTATGCTACGTGGTAAGGATGTAAAAGTTTTAATTGATGATAAACCTATAGAATTAAATGGGAAACAATTGCAGGACCTGTTGGAAAGCATGCCCGGCAGTATGATTGACAAAATAGAAGTGATGACAACACCTCCTCCGCAATACGCAAATGAAAGAGGAGGAGTGATTAATATCGTTACAAAAAAAGGAAGAGTGGGAATAAACGGAAGGCTAAATGTAAACTATGGAACAAGAGGGGAAGCTGGCATCAATGCGAGTTTTGGATACCGTAAAAACAAATTGGCTCTTAATATGAATGCGGGTTATGGCTACAACGAATACCAAGGTAACAGCTACAGCAACAGGCAAAATATGTATATTGATTCAATCAATTTTTTTAATACAATTACTGCCAGCAATAGCAATAACAAGCGCCCAAATGCAAGGCTGAGCTTGGATTATGAGGTTAATAAAAGGAACAACCTGAATTTTACGTTTTTATATAATGCAAATAATGCTGGCAACTATAGCAGTAATGAGTACACTAATTTAAACAGGTTTAATGTTATATATAAATTGAGCGACAGGTTTGTAAATACCGCAACCCAAAGTAATAACCCAAATTTTAATCTTACTTATGCATTAAAGGGGAAAAACCCACGGGAAGTTTTTAAAGTGATAGCAGGTGCAAATTTTAATACAGCGGAAGTTGACAAAGATTTTTTTCAGCAATTTTTAAACCCGGATAGTACGTTGACCGGGATTGACTCTACACAAAAACAAGTTACTGATATTAAAAGTAATAATTTTAGCGTGAGGCTTAATTATGATAAGCCGTTGAATAAAAAAACTTCATTGAATCTCGGCGTAAATGGTAACCATTCTGTGAGTCATAATATCTTAACCACGGATTTTTTGAAGAAGCCGGAAATGATCTTTATTAAAAACATTGGTTTAAGTAATGATCTTAAATATTATCAAAATATATATGCAGTAAGGGGAGCAATACGATATGATATTATGCAGGATTTTTTTATAAACGGTGGGCTGCAGGCCGAACAAACAACAACTAATTTTGATATTGTAAACAGCTTAAATAAATATGCAAACAATTATTGGAGTGCGTTACCATTTGCTACAATAATGAAAAAATGGAAGAATGAAATAAGTATAACAGTAAGTTATAAACGAGCAATACAGCGCCCGGGTTTAAACGAATTAAATCCAAGCCTTGATTACAGTGATCCCAATAACAGGCGATTTGGAAATCCTTATTTGCTTCCCTATTTTACTGATAATTTTGATTTTATAATTGGCAAATGGAACAAACTTTATTTTGTAAATGCTTCTTTGGGTTACGATGCCTTGCAAAATATTTACAGTCAGATACGTACATTGCAGCCTGATGGTAAAACTGATATAACATGGCAAAATATAAGTGGCAGAAAAGAATACCAGGTTAGCACATGGGGAGGTTATACTATTTCTAAAAAATCGAAGATCAATATTAATCTTGGGTATACATATAATGTTTATAGCCAGCATGATTTAGATGTAAGAAAATTCAGAAACGGGGGCTCTTTTTTTTCGACCCTTAACAGCAGCTATCAATTTACTGACCTGCTGAACAGTAATGCCAGTTTTACTTTTAACAGGTTTGCCAATCCGCAGGGAAGTGTAAGAACTGCCTTAAGCATGAATATTGGAGTTCAACAAAAATTTCTTAATAAAAAGCTTATAATCAGCTTGAATGTTATTGATCCATTCAGGCAGCAGCAGAACAGGGTATTTACCTATGGAACAAATTTTACTTTAGAAAATTATAGCTTAACACAGACAAGGAATTTTAGAATAGCTGCAGCTTATATTTTTAGCAAGACTGTAAAGAAAAAGAAAGCAGGGAAGCCTTTACCTAAAAAACCTGTGAAGAAAATAATGTAATTAGGAAGCGAAAGAAAATCTTTTAGCCAGCCAGCTTTCTTTAACAGGAATTATCCAATGATTAAGCAGTTCACTTTTTGTTTGAACTGTATTATTAAAATATAAAGTATCAGGTGAGATAATATTATTTTCAATTGCATAATTTAATTGATCCATGGGCAGCAACTGAATTCTTTCTTTTACTGTAAATGCGAGCACATGCCTGTCGAATAGATTTACCTGGTAATCCTGCTCGATATTTTTTATTAGTCTTACTGAACTGTCAGTGCTGCACCCGCTAACACCTGTAGCGGATTCGTCAGCCATTAAAACGATAAATTGCCCGAAGAATAAATTTGCATATCCTTTTACTTTTGCACCATGGCTAAGCCATGTTTTAGTGAAGTTTTCCAGCAATTCTTCAATTTGCAAAGCTTCATCTAAATTAAATAGTCTGTTGCATTGGTAAATCCATACTCTTGAGCTATTATTAAAATCTTCGGGGATCATATCCTGGAAATGAAGGTTCATATAGTAAAGATACGTCACTAAATTTACGTCATCTCAGCAGCAATCATCTCAGCAATATCAAGCACTTTTACATCTTCTTTTTCATTTGTTTTTACTCCATCACTCAGCATCGTCATACAAAAGGGGCAATTGGATGCGATTATTTCTGCACCGGTATCAAGCGCTTCACGGGTTCTTTCAGTATTAATTCTTACATCACCTTTTTCTTCTTCTTTAAACATTTGAGCTCCGCCTGCGCCACAACACAATCCATTAGTTCTGCAGCGTTTCATTTCCACCAGCTCAACATCCAATGCTTCTAAAACTTTTCTCGGGGCCTCATATATATTGTTGGCTCTTCCTAAGTAGCAGCTATCGTGGTAAGTAATTTTTTTACCTTTAAATGAGCCGCCTTCCT
>DASYOS010000099.1:0-4361 GCA_036007525.1 Chitinophagaceae bacterium
ACCAAAGGCAGCGCAACGTTTTCTGCTGCCGTTAATCTTGATAATAAATTGAATTGCTGAAATACAAAGCCAATCTCTTTATTCCGAACTTCTGCAAGATCATTATCAGGCATCTTGCTTACATCTTTTCCATTTAAAATATATTTCCCTCCGGAAGGGGAATCAAGGCAACCCAAAATATTCATCAGGGTAGATTTACCACTTCCACTCGGTCCCATCAATGCCACATATTCATTTTTTAAAATGTCCAAAGAAATACCTTTAAGCACTTTTAGTTCCTGCTTACCCAGGTAATAACTCTTGTTAATTTTATCAAGATGAATTATTGAAGACACTGCTTTGTAGTTTGTCTTTATTTTTGAATTAAGAACCTGATTTGTTGAAAACGATTATCCTTTACTTCCGTCAAACAAAAATAGCTTTAACCATGGATAATTTACAATTGAATACATTTCATTCTCAATTTCTCTATTCCTCAATTCTCAATTAGCTTCTTATCTTCGCCGTGTTATGAACAAAAAAAGGCATATAGTAATGAGTGGCATTCGCCCGACAGGTTTTCTTCACCTGGGTAATTACTTTGGCGCTATACGTAATTATGTAAAGATGCAGGATGAGTTTGAATGTTTTTTTATGGTAGCTGATTTGCATTCCTTAACTACTCACCCTGATACAAGATCCCTGAAAACTAATGTACACAGGGTTTTGGCAGAAAATATAGCCTGTGGGCTTGACCCTGATAAAGTTGCTTTGTACTGCCAAAGTCATTTATATGAAACATCTGAATTGTATTTGTATTTAAATATGCTTGCTTATAAAGGCGAGCTGGAAAAGACGGCAACATTTAAGGATAAAGTACGTATGCACCCGGAAAACATTAATGCAGGCTTATTAACTTATCCGGTTTTACAAACCGCAGATATATTATTACATCGTGCAGAGTATGTTCCTGTTGGCAAAGACCAGCAACAACATCTGGAGATGGCGAGAAATTTTGCAAACCGGTTTAATCATCGTTATGTAGATGTATTTCCGGAACCTGTTGCATTTAATTTTAGTAATGAATTAATAAAAGTTCCTTCTCTTGATGGAGAAGGTAAAATGAGCAAAAGCGAAAATAAACTCGCAACCCTGTACCTGGCTGATGATGATGAGTTGATAAGAAAAAAAGTGATGAAAGCCAAAACCGACAGTGGCCCTGCAGAGAATAATTCTACGAAGGCATCTTATATAGAAAACATCTTTTTACTGATGACCCTTGTTTCAACAAATGATGTATGTAAAAAATATGAGGAAGATTATAATAGCTGCAATATTCGATATGGTGATATGAAAAAGCAATTAGCTGAGGATATGGTAAAATTTATTTCTCCCATCCGTGAAAAAGTAAACAGTATTTTACATGATGAAAAATACCTGCAGAAAGTAATGAAGCAGGGGGCTGAAAAAGCAAGAACGAGCGCAGAAGCTACCATTAAATTAGTTAGAGAAGCCATTGGCTTGAATTATTTTTAATGTTATCTGAACCATGATTTTTGGGATTATAGGATTAATGGGATTATGAGTGTTCGAAAATCATAATAAATTTATTATCCATCCCTATTTTACTTTTCAAAGTAATAAATTTTAAATTAAAAATTTAATTCCTATTTTTAGCAGCATTTCAATTATATAATTTTTAAAAGTCCCTTTAGGGATTTAGGGCATGGCAAAAACTAAAAAACCAAAACACATTGCAATAGCCGGAAACATTGGCGCAGGCAAAACAACCTTAACAGAGTTATTAAGTAAGCATTACAAATGGATACCACAATTTGAAGATGTTGATCATAACCCATACCTAAATGATTTTTATGAAGAAATGCCCCGATGGAGCTTTAACCTGCAGATATATTTTTTAAATAGCCGCTTAACACAATTGCTCGAAATTCATCGCGGTACTGAGACTGTGATACAAGACAGGACTATTTATGAAGACGCCAATATCTTTGCGCCCAATCTACATGATATGGGGCTGATGGCTAAAAGAGATTTTGATAATTACTATACCTTTTTTGAAACGCTTAAAAGCATGGTACAGCCACCGGATCTGCTTATTTATCTTAATGCATCTGTACCCACATTGGTTGCACAAATACAAAAGCGTGGGCGGGAATACGAAGAAAATATAAGGCTTGATTATTTAAAAAAGCTGAACGAATTTTATAATAAGTGGATAGGCAGTTACAAAGAAGGCCCGCTATTGATTATTGATGCAGATAAAAATAAGTTTGCTGAAAATGAAGAAGACCTTGGTAAAATTATTAACCAGGTTGATGCCCAGTTATACGGTTTGTTTTAATAAGCTGCAGAATAAGGAATATTGCAATAACAAAAAGGAAAGGCGCAGTTGCTAACCCCGGAACATAATCTTTCTCTATTAATGCCCACACTGAATGGCCAATACTATTAATGATCTCCATAACAGTTAAAAACCAGATGGGCACTGCAGCAAAGGAATAATTACGAACAGTAGCAAACCAAACTAATATTCCAAATATGAAGAGACCTATATTAATTATTACAAACCCTGTCTCGTGATTTTTCGAAACAAGACTGCTTATAAATATTGCCGGTGCATATATTTCCCATAGCTTCCCAATATATTCTTCAATAGAATGTAATGCCTGCATTAAAACAAGCGCAAGAAAGGCAATTTTAATTTCCTTATTCATACAAAGATTATAAAATAAGTTATTTATTTTATAATGTAAAACCCCGCCGAAGCAGGGTTTTAAAGCAATTGTAAAAGCATAAGGTATTACACCTTTGGTGCAGCGCCTGCAGTTTCCCCACTGGCGCCGCTTGCATACTTTTCAAAATTCTTTATAAATTGTTTTGCAAGGTCTTTCGCTTTTGCATCATACTCATCTTTATCTGCCCATGTATTTCTGGGGTTTAATATTTCAGAAGGCACATCGGGACATGTTTTAGGCATCATAAATCCAAATACGGGATGAGCTTCATATTCTACATTATCCAAATCACCTTCCAGTGCTGCTGTGATCATTGCTCTGGTGTAAGGCAATTTAATTCTGGTTCCAACACCATAAGCTCCGCCGCTCCAGCCGGTATTTATCAGCCATACATTTACTTTATGCTCTCTAATTTTTTTACCAAGCATAGAAGCATATTCACCCGGGTGTAATGGAAAAAACGGCGCTCCAAAACATGCACTGAATGCAGGTTTAGGCTCCGTAACACCAGCCTCAGTACCAGCAACTTTTGCTGTATATCCGCTTACAAACTGGTACATAGCCTGCCCCGTAGAAAGTTTGCTTAGGGGTGGCAAAATGCCATAAGCATCTGTAGTTAAAAAGAAAATGTTTTTTGGCGTTTTACCGATAGAAGGTTCCAATGCATTGCTGATAAAATGTAATGGATAGCTTACTCTTGTATTCTCAGTAATTTTTTTGCTGGTAAAATCAATTTTATTCGTGCCTTCAAAAAAAGTTACGTTTTCAACTAAAGCACCAGGTCTGATCGCATTAAATATTTCGGGTTCTTTTTCTTCACTTAGGTCAATTGTTTTGGCATAACATCCGCCTTCAAAATTAAATACTGTGTTTTCTGTCCAGCCATGTTCGTCATCACCAATTAATTTTCTTTCGGGATCGGCACTTAAAGTTGTTTTTCCGGTACCACTTAGCCCAAAAAATATTGCGGTATCACCATTATCACCCATATTGGCTGAGCAATGCATACTCAATACATGCTTATCATGTGGAAGAATAAAATTTAGAATGGTGAAAATCCCTTTTTTCATTTCCCCTGTATAACCTGAGCCACCAATGAGTATTATTTTTTTGGTGAAGTTTACCATTGCAAAATTGTGCTGGCGTGTTCCGTCTGTTGCGGCATCTGCCTTAAAAGAAGGTGCCTGAATTATATGCCAGTCAGGTTTAAAGTTTTCCAACTCATCTTCCTGCGGACGTAAAAACATATTATAGGCAAATAAATTACTCCATGGGTTTTCATTAATTACCCTGATGTTTAACCGGTATGCAGGATCGGCACATGCATACGCATCTCTTACCCAGATCTCTTTATTTTCAAGATGGTCTAACATCTTTTTATATACCTGGTCAAAATATTTTGCTTCGATGGGAATATTAAAATCATTCCAATGCACCGCTTCTGATGTAATATCATCTTTTACAATAAATTTATCTTTGGGACTGCGGCCTGTAAATTCCCCGGTATTAATTGTCAAAGCACCTGTATCGCTTAAAATACCTTCTTTTCTATATACAGTTTGTTCTGTTAATTCCTCAGGAGATAATTGATAATGTACATTTTCTGCAGACCGTATTCCAAGATTA
>DASYOS010000100.1:0-6900 GCA_036007525.1 Chitinophagaceae bacterium
AAGATGAAGCTTTTGCTTTTCATTTACCTTCATCACTGCATCTAAAATTTTAAAATCATAATCTAATTCATTTGACGATTGTGCTAACGCTTTTACATCTTTTGGAAAACAACTTCCCCCATATCCGATGCCGGGGAATAAATAACTGCTCCCTATCCGCTCATCACTTCCCATTCCCCTACGCACCATATCTATGTTTGCCCCTACTTTTTCGCAAAGTTGTGACAGTTCATTCATAAAAGAAATTTTAGTTGCAAGAAATGAATTGGCGGCATACTTTGTAAGCTCTGCAGATCTTTCATCCATATAGATAATTCTGTTGGACTGTCTGATAAAAGGAGCATATAATAACTCTAATATTTTTTTTGCTTTTTCTGAAGTAGTTCCGATTATAATCCTGTCTGGTTTCATAAAATCATCTACTGCCACACCTTCTCTTAAAAATTCGGGGTTACTTACTACTTCGAAAGAATTACTGATATCAACTTTATTATTAGCACTTTCAATAATTGTATGGCGAACTTTTTCTGCTGTACCAACCGGTACTGTACTCTTATCAAGGATAACCTTATAATCATCTTTTCTAATATTTTCTCCAATCTCCTTTGCAACGCCTAAAATATATTGCAGGTCAGCATTTCCATCTCCACCGGATGGGGTAGGCAACGCCAGAATAATAATTTTTGCTTCGCTTATTCCTTTTACTAATGATGTTGTAAAGTGTAAACGATCTTCTTTTAAATTTTTTATAAAAAGCCTTTCCAGGCCGGGTTCATAAATTGTAATTTTTCCGGAAGCTAATTTTTCCACTTTGCTTTTATCAATATCAACACAGGTAACATCATTGCCTGTTTCTGCAAAGCAGGTACCGCTGACTAACCCTACATATCCTGTTCCTACAACTGCGATTTTCATTAATTACTATTTATAAACTCCAATACTTTTTTTACTATCCATAATTGTTGCTCCTCATCTAATTCAGTGTGCATGGGTAAAGAGATAACCCTTTCAGTCAACCAATCCGTAATGGGTAACTCAAATTTTTCCCCTCCAAATTCTGCAAACATTTTTTGACGATGAGCCGGTACAGGATAATATATCATTGAAGGGATATTGTTCTGCCCTAAAAATGCATGTAAAGCATCCCTGTCAACATCTTGCAAAACCAATGTGTACTGATGAAAAACATGGGTACAATATTCGGCTCGATATGGGGTAATTAATTTAGGATGGTTAGCAAAAGCCTTATCATAATAATCAGCTGCCTTTCTACGGGCTGAAATATACTCATCAAGCAATGGGAGTTTTATATTTAAAACCGCAGCCTGCATCGCATCCAGTCTTGAATTGCAGCCTACCATTTCATGATAATATCTCTCTTTTTGCCCATGATTTGCGATCATCTTTAATTTTTCTGCCAGGGCATCATCATTGGTAAACATAGCGCCGCCATCTCCGTAACATCCCAGATTTTTACTTGGGAAAAAAGATGTGCATCCAACAGTTCCGATGGTTCCACTTTTCTTTTTGCTTCCATCTTTAAAAATATAGTCCCCACCAATTGCCTGGGCATTATCCTCAATTACAAATAAATTATGTTCTTTTGCTATTGCCATTATTTGTTCCATATTGGCAGTATACCCAAATAAATGAACCGGAACAATTGCCTTAGTCTTTGAAGTGATAGCCTTCTTAATACCTGCAGGGTCAATACAAAATATTCTTTTATCAACATCAACAAAAACCGGTTTTAATTTGAGCAATGCAATAACTTCTGTTGTGGCAATAAACGTGAAAGATGGTGTAATAACTTCATCCCCCGGTTGCAGACCCAGGGCCATCATTGCAATTTGCAAAGCATCAGTGCCATTAGCGCATGGGATTGTATGCTTAATCCCAAGGTAATTTGAAAGATTATCGGCAAAATTAGTAAGCTGTTTGCCACCGATAAATGCACAACTTTCCAACACATTTAAAAACGCGGAGTCAACCTCAGGTTTTATCTTTAGATATTGTTGCTTTAAATCCACCATTTGTATGGACTTCATACTACACTTTTTTTAGCGGCTGCAAAGATACTACTTGAATCAGGAAAGTTGAATTACAAATTATTCAATATGAATTCCTTTGGAGAAATTAGATTTGCTATAAAAAAACATAAATTGGGATTATTACTTTACACTATTTTTCTAAACCTATATTCTGTAGGGATTCGCATTGCAACATTGTGGAGTGATAAAGCATTGCTTTGGAGAAAGGGCAGAAAGAAGTTTCCGTCTATTGAACCTTTAACTAAAATAAATAATACCGTATGGATGCATTGTGCAAGCCTTGGAGAATTTGAACAAGGTCGTCCATTGATTGAGGAAATCAGAAAACAATACCCCAATCATATTCTTGTAATTACTTTCTTTTCACCATCAGGTTATGAAATTGTAAAAAATTTTACAGGTGCTGATCATATTTTCTACCTACCCGCAGATTCTGTTGTAAATGCGAAAAAATTTGTAGAGCTTATAAATCCAAAATTAGTACTCTGGGTAAAATACGAATACTGGTATTATTATTTGCATGAATTAAAAAAGAGAAATATTCCCGCATTATTAATATCAGGTTCCTTCAGAAATGATCACCCCTTTTTTAAATGGTATGGAAAATTTTGGAGAGAAATGCTCAGCTGCTTTACATTTTATTTTGTACAAAATGAAAGTTCCAAAAAATTATTAGAAGACATTAATATTAACAACATAATTGTTTCAGGAGATACAAGGCTTGACAGGGTTATTACTATTGCTGAAAATTCTGAAGAAGTTTTATATATAAAGGAATTTTGTGGCAATAACAAAGTTATTGTTGCCGGAAGCACATGGGATGATGATGAAGCCGAATTAGTTCATTATACAAAAACAAATTGCCACATAAAATTTATTATTGCACCACATGCAGTTGATAAAGAAAATTTAAAAGATATTAAGAAAACTTTTATAGGAAGTATTTTTTATTCTGAATGGATAGGTTACAATGAGCAACAGGCAATAGGTAATAATCAAGACAAACTTCAAAATACAAATTGCCTCATTATTGATAGCATTGGTATACTGTCAAAACTTTATAAATATGCTGATATTGCCTACGTAGGTGGCGGTTTTGGAGATGATGGACTGCACAACATTTTAGAGGCCGTTGTTTATGGGAAACCAGTAATTTTTGGTCCTGCAATTGAAAAAAATTTTGAAGCACATGAATTAATTGAATGTGGAGGCGGAATAACAATAGAGAATGCGCTTGAACTGGAAAAAACTTTAACGCACTTATTTAAAAATGAAGATGAACTAAAAAGCAGGGGTTTGGCAGCCAAGAATTATGTGTATAATAAAGCAGGAGCAACAAAAAAAATTATGGAATATATTCAGGTAAACCGCCTTTTAACCAACTGATCAAACTGCCTAACTATATCCGAGTCTTTCCATCCTATTTTTACTTTTAGCTCTCTCTCAATCCAATATTGAGCCTCAGGATAAATTGAAAAATTATTAATTGTTTTTATACTCCGTTCATACATAGCTTCATCACCACGAAATAATTCATTAATAAATAAAAAGCGATCATTCACGCCAATGGCTTTTTTCAGATCTCTTAAAGGAGCTTCAGTAAGCATATCAGAAAGCTCCATCTTGCTCTGTTTAAGTTTTTCATTTAAAGATTCGGGCCTTACTGAAGATTCGTTAATATTCTTTTGGGTATCCGGTGGAGGCGTTTGATGTGTTAATGTTGGCACATCTTCTATAGGATCAAATACAAGTACTGGCTTTGCATTTTCGCTCATCTGGTTTTTGGCCTGAGCATTTTTTTTCATTTGTTCAAGCTCTTCTTCAATCTCTTTTTCATCTACTTTTAAAACCTCTACTATTTTTTCTTCCTGCTTAACATCTTGCTCAGTTTGTTTCGTATATGAATGATGCCGGTTATTATAGTATGATGATGCCGGCATCATAACAGCTACTCTACCTTTGTTTTCGGAAGTTACTCCTCCATTTTTCTGAAGCAATTCAGCCTGAATCATTTGTACAGTGAGCAATAATTTATCAGCAGAAGCATTCTCTGCAAGTTGTTGTTGCAATTTTTCTATGAGCGTATGCACTCTTTCCATTTAACCTGCTTTAAATATGGAATCTCAAAATAATAAAATTGAAATTAATGTTTTGATTTCATGTAAAATCATTTTAACCTTTGCAGTTCAGGCTAAGGTACAAATTGAATTTAAAAATATCTACTAATTATGTTTATAGAACCCAATTATAAAGGCGAACGCAGAGGCTGGATAGAAGTTGTATGCGGAAGTATGTTCAGTGGCAAAACTGAAGAACTCATCCGAAGATTAAAAAGAGTTAAGATTGCCAACCTAAAAGCAGAGATATTTAAACCGACTATTGATGTACGGTATGATGAGATTAAAATTGTGAGTCATGATGAAAACAAAATTCATTCAACTCCGGTAGATAATTCTCAAACCATTTTATTAATGGCTCAGGATGTAGATGTGGTGGGCATTGATGAAGCACAGTTTTTTGATGAGCAGGTTGTATCAGTTTGTGAGCAACTGGCGTTAAAAGGCGTAAGGGTTATTGTTGCCGGGTTGGATATGGATTATCTTGGAAACCCTTTTGGTCCAATGCCCAGGCTTTTGGCCATTGCAGATTATATAACCAAGCTTCATGCAATCTGTATGCGTTGCGGCAATATTGCAAATGTATCTTACCGCAAAGTTGCTTTGAAAGGACAGGTAGTTTTGGGTGAAAAGGATATTTACGAACCGAGGTGCAGGCACTGTGCACAATTGCCATAATATGTATAAAAGAATTTTTATA
Source organism: Chitinophagaceae bacterium (assembly GCA_036007525.1). Lineage (GTDB taxonomy): Bacteria > Bacteroidota > Bacteroidia > Chitinophagales > Chitinophagaceae > Ginsengibacter. Next base: position 4,869 of record DASYOS010000100.1, read on the forward strand.
CTGCTTAAAAAAGATCTCACTCTTGAATTAAGGCAACAACACACTTTTTACGGAGTATTATTATATATAGCATCTACCATTTTCGTATTATACCTTTCGATTGATGAGCCAACAGCAGATATATGGAATGGATTATTTTGGGTTATACAGTTATTTGTTTGTATTAATACCGTTGCAAAAAGTTTTTTACAGGAAAGCAAGGGCAGGATGCTTTACTTTTATTCAGTTGCCTCACCGGTAGAATTCATCATAAGCAAACTGTTATATAACATCATACTTATGATCTTAATGAGTGTTATTAGCCTTTTTCTTTTTTTTATTTTTTTAAGGAATCCTGTTATTGACAGCCTGCGTTTTACGGGTATTGTTATATTAGGCGGTGCTGGCATAAGTATGGTTTTTACGTTGATGAGCGCCATTGCAGGCAAGGCTCAGCAAAATGCTGCACTTATTGCCATTCTTGGCTTTCCGGTTATATTACCTCAATTATTATTATTGATGCGGTTGAGTAAAACCGCTTTTGCTGAAGTATTTAAAGAGAGTGCCGTATTACAATTGTCAGTATTAATTATTGGGCTTGATGCTTTAGTTGCTGTGATGGCAGTAATTCTTTTTCCTTATTTATGGAAAGAGTAAAAAGGAAATAAGAAATAAGAAATTTAGAATAAGGAATAAGAAAGTGAGAAAAATTGATTTCAAGCTATAATTAATTCTCAAAGATGTAACTCAATAATATAGGGGTTCAACTTTTAAATTTCTTATTCTTTTATTTCTTATTCCTTATTACAAAATCTCTCCTAACTTCGCCACTGAAAAAAGTACTTCTTTCTTTGTGAGGAAAAGCTGGTGGAAAATATTATCCTTTATATTACTTGCCTATACAATAATTGGCGGTTTTTTGTTAGATGTACCCCGCCTGCCGATATTAAATGAATCTATCCGCAACCTTTATTTTCATGTTTGCATGTGGTTTGGGATGATGATATTATTTATTGTAAGTTTTATTTACAGCATCAAGTACCTCCGAACTTCCAACCATCGTAATGATATTTTTGCAAGCAACTTTGCAGCTATCGGAACTTTTTTCGGCATATTAGGATATGCCACAGGAACTATTTGGGCAAATTATACCTGGATAACAGACCAGAATCAATCGATCGCAAATGTTTTAAAGGAACCTAAACTTATAGGTACTACCATCGCTTTATTAATTTATGGGGCCTACTTTGTTTTAAGAGGATCACTTACTGATATTGATAAGAGGGCACGTGTGAGTGCCGTGTATAATATTTTCGCTTTTGCAATGCTATTTCCAAGCATCTGGATAATTCCCAGATTAGTAGGAAGCCTGCATCCCGGCGCACCAGGAAGTGACAGCGGAAATCCTGCATTAAATCAAAATGACCTGGATGCCGGCATGAGAATGGTATTTTACCCCGCAGTTATCGGCTGGACGTTACTGGGCGTATGGATAGCAACTATAAAGATCAGGTTGCAATTATTAAAAGATAAAACACTAATTAATGCATAACTTATTTGTACGTTTAATGTTTATGGCAGGCGGTTTGTTTTTAAGCTGTACAACATTTGCACAGGATAAAGTTGAGATGGCAGACAGCATGCGAGGCAATGGGAAAATTTACGTAGTGGTAGCTGTATGTCTTACCATTTTAATTGGTCTATTTATTTATGTATTAATGATAGATAAAAAAATAACCAGGTTTGAAAAAAACAGGGAGTAAAAATTAACGTGCCTAATATTATAAAAGATAAAACAACGATTGTTTAATTATTAAAACGTCATTTTATGTCATCAGAAAAGCCATATAGTTTTTTTCAAAGTGTAGAAAGAAGCTTTGATAAAGCAGCCATTTTTACTGATTGGGATGCCGGCATTTTAGAGCAGATAAAACAATGCAACAGTGTTTATCAAATGCGGTTTCCTGTAAAAATTGGCGACAAGGTGGAAACTATTGAGGCGTATCGGGTTCAACATTCACATCACAAAACACCTTGTAAAGGCGGTATCCGT
>DASYOS010000101.1:0-8712 GCA_036007525.1 Chitinophagaceae bacterium
GGTGAATATGAACTGAGTTGAGGGTAAGACAATCATTACCAATAACAATTAATTTTTCAAATCCTTTTTCAAATACAGCAGCTATGGCATTTGCAAGCCTTTCTCCAAAACAATCTCCAATCTGCAGTTTTTCATCCCAAACAAAAAATGGCAAACCTGAATTTTTTGCTAATTCAATAGAACGATCAATAATTTTTTGGGTAATGGCTTGATTTTTAGCAGCGTTGCCAAATGGTAAAAAGTTTTTTGCAAGAGATTCTTTTTCGCTTCTGCGGGTAAAAAGTAAAAGAGCAGTATTGTATTGCTGAATTGCCAATTGATTATTAATAATTTCAGTTACGGAATTTGTATAATTATAGTCTTACCAATAGCTCACTATGTTACAGCGCCGCCACAACTGCTTCCTGAACCTGCTGTACATCCAAAGCAATGTTGATTCACAATAATATTTCTCTCATTTAGAATTTCGGTATTAAATTCAGAAAGATGCTTAGATGCGCCTTCCACTTTCATGTCCAGCATCTGGTTAAAATCACAATCATACAAAAATCCATCCCATCCTACGGAAATGGTATTGCGACACATAACATTTGAGGCCGCAACAGGATTATATGCATTAACCAGTTTTTCCATGTAAGCTTCATAATTGCCACCCTGTATTAAATAATCTAAATACCGGCTTATTGGCAAATTGGTTATTGCAAATAAATTATTGAAGTCAATGTCAAATTTTTCTTTCAATTCTTTCTTGTATTCATTTTGCAGAGTATCCTGTTGTGGTGGTAAAAATGCGCCTGCAGGATTGTAAACCAAATTCAAAATTAATCCTGTCCGTTCTTTACCGTAACCAACTTCATTAAGCATTTGCAAAGCCTTTATGCTGACTTCAAACACACCATCTCCACGCTGCCTGTCTGTTCTTTCCTGGGTATAAAAAGGAAGCGAAGAAACAACTTCTATATTATGTTGTTTATAAAACTGCGGCAGGTCGTGATATTTTTTATTGGCCAGAATGATAGTAAGATTGCAGCGGACAATAACATGACGGTCTAATTTTTTTATCTCTTCCACAAACCACCTGAAATTAGGATTCATTTCAGGGGCGCCACCCGTGAGATCAACAGTTTTTAATAGCGGATTATTTTTTAGTGCATCCAAACATTGCTGCATGGTATCAACTGTCATTATTTCTTTTCTATCAGGTCCTGCATCTACATGACAATGTTTACAAACCTGGTTGCACATTTTTCCAACATTTACCTGAAATATTTGAACGCCGGTTGGCTTTAACGGAAACAATCCGCTTTCCTCCAGTTTTTGCTGAAAAGGAACTAATGCAAAATCACCTGTAGTGCCATGCTCTAAAATTTCAATTTGTTCACTACTATCAGAAAGGATACTGTGTTGTGCCTTTAAAGATTTCATATAAAACCGCTGTTTTGCAATTTAATTACCTCTATAACTAATACCATTTACGTAGCAACTCCTGTTTCAGATGGTAGTTATTAAATATTACTTTCATTTCTTTTATGAGATGAAAATATGCCAAATTCAATTATACCACTTGCCTTATTTTTCCTGCTATTAAAAAGTAAGTCCCAAAAACTAAAGAGAGCGCCAAAATTTGAATTGGTTTCGTCAATTTTTTTTGAATGATGTATGCGGTGCATAAGTGGAGAGGAAAAAAGTATTCTGTAAAAATAATCTACCCGTTCTGTAATATACATATTTGAATGATGAATGATGACAGCAACAATGAATAAAATTTCGTATACCAATAAAGGTAAATAACTGATGCCGAATATTAAACAAACGAGCGCTTTTCCGGGATATGACATAACTAATTCCACCGCATGAAAACGTACAGCTGTTGTGCTATTCATCTTTTCATCTTTATGATGAAAACTATGAAACCGCCAAAGAAAAGGCAATTGGTGGTTAAGCCTGTGCCAGGCATACATCCATAAATCAAGTATTAAAATACTAAGTAAGAATTGGAGCCACATGGGCGGCATAATCAAATGTAAAATGCCAAATTTTTTTAATTCAATATAAGCTACCCATTGCACAAATAATGCTGCAGGAATAAAAGTTACAATTACATTGAACAGTCCGATGCCAATATTAAAACGCTCATTCTTCCAGTCATTAATTTCTTTGCGCTGCGGATAAATATGTTCAAAAAAATATTGTAAGATGAACACAACTGCAAGAATAATTATCTGCGTATATTTTATACTCATATTGTAAGAATACTAAATTACTAACTTATTATTGCAAACAATAATGACGCTTAGTATAGTTATACCAACCTATAATGAAGAACAGAATATTGGGCCGCTTATTACTTTCCTAAAGCAATATGGGAGTAACGCAGTAGCCGATATTATTATAGCTGATGCGGGCAGTGAAGACAATACTGTTAATATTGTAAAAGAAAATGGCGCTACTTTGAGTGCCTCATTAAAAAGATGCCGTGCATCACAGATGAACAATGGCGCCGGCCTGGCAAAGGGAGATATTCTTTATTTTATTCATGCAGATACTTTACCGCCAAAAACTTTTGTAAAAGATATTTTTAAAAGTATAAAAGATGGATTTGATTTAGGCCGGTACACATCTAAATTTAAAAGCGATAAACTAATGCTGCGATTTAATGAGTGGGTGGCAAAACTTGATTTATTTATGTGCATGGGAGGAGATCAAACACTTTTCATTAAAAAAGAACTTTTTAAAAAACTAGGTGGTTTTAATGAAGAAATGTTGATTATGGAAGAGTATGAATTTTGTAGAAGAGCAAGGGCACAGGGCATGTATAAAATAATGAACGGGGAAACATTGATATCAGCACGTAAATATCATAAAAACAGCTGGCTGCAGGTACAATTGGCAAATGCCAAAATTTTGATGATGTATAAAAAAGGTGTGGATCAAAATCAACTTGTAGAAAAGTATAAAAAAATGCTGCAGTTTTAAAACTAATTTAATACATTTTCGTAAATCATTTTAATGCATCATTTAATAAATGGAATTCAACAAATAGGTATTGGCGTTGCTAATGCCTGTGAGGCTTTTGAGTGGTATAAAAAAAACTTTGGTTTTTCCGCTGTTATTTTTGAAGATAAGGCAACAGCATCATTAATGACACAATATACCGGTGAAAAAGAACATCAACGATATGCAGTGCTTGCAATGAATTTACAGGGAGGAGGAGGGTTTGAAATTTGGCAATATACCAGCAGAACACCAACAGCTTCTGCCAGGCAGATACAAATAGGGGATACCGGGGTTTTTGCCGTAAAACTAAGGTGCAAAAATATTAAGACGACGCATCTGCATTTAACTAAAAATTCAACAAATTTATTAACCAGCATTAGCCCAAACCCCATGGGGGCTTATCATTTTTATGTAACTGACCCTTTCGGAAATATTTTTGAAATCGTAGAAGACGATTATTGGTTTAGTAAAAATGGTAAACCTATAGGGGGTGTTTGTGGAGTTGTGATCGGGGTAAGTAATCTTTATAAAGCACTTGATTTTTATCAATCTATTTTGGGGTATGATGTTATAATTACTGATGAGGAGAAAACCTTTGATGACTGGAGAGATTTACCGGGAGGTAATAAAAAATTAAAAAGAGTAATACTTCAACATAAAGAAAAATATTGTGGAGCCTTCAGTCGCTTGCTGGGACCTACAACTATAGAATTAGTGCAAACAATTTCCGGTAATCAAGACAAAATTTTTGCGAATAGATATTGGGGCGATATTGGCTTTATACATATCTGCTATGATGTTAGCCGTATGAATAAACTTGAAAAGGCCTGCACACTTGCATCGTATCCTTTTACAGTAAACAGCCTAAATAGTTTTGGTATGGGTAAGGCTGCCGGTCATTTTGCATACAACGAAGACCCTGATGGCACTTTGATAGAATACGTCGAAACACACAAAGTGCCTATAATGAAAAAAATGGGCTGGTACCTCGACTTAAGAAAAAGAAAAGATTTAAAGCCCTTGCCCGATTGGATGGTAAAATGCATGGGGCTGGGAAAAAAAACACTTAATCTTAATTATCAATCATAAGTTAATTATCAATTCTTCTTTCTATGGCTGCGGCACATCTTTGGTTACAACAGGTATCCAAATAAAAAATAATTAACTTTATCTATCATCATAAATTTTATACAATGAAAATTGCAGTATGCGGAAAAGGTGGTGTAGGTAAAACAACCATCAGTGGATTATTGTGCAGAAGTTTAGGCAGCAAAGGCATTCCGGTTCTTGCTATTGATGGTGATCCTAACCCCAATCTTGCGCTTACGCTTGGTATAGATCCACAGGCTGCCATGCCTAAAGCATTGACTTCAAAATTGCTGGAAGTGTATCAAAAAGATGACGGCAAAAAATATGCAAAGCTTAATGTGCCATTATCAGAGGTAATGGATAATTATGGGATAAAAATAAATGATAATGTTACGTTATTGGCGGTTGGCCAGCCGGAGCATGCAGGAACAGGATGTATGTGTGGCATTCATACAACGGTAAGAGAAATTATACATACAGCGCTGGAGGAAAGTGAACAGGTTACCTTGCTGGATCTTGAAGCATCTCTGGAACAAATGAAACGGGGCACATCAAAATATGTAGATGTTTTATTGTGTGTAGTTGAACCTTATTACCGCTCCATGGAGGCAGTGGCACGGTTTCAGCGATTGGGGAAAGAACTTGAAATAAAAAATATTGTTGCGGTTGCAAATAAAGTGAAAAGTAAAGAAGATGAAGAAGCCATCCGGCAATTTTGTGCTCAAACCGATTTGCCGGTGATTGCAGTAATTCCTTACGATCCAATTATTTCAGAATCTGATAAAGGAGGTTCTTTAAATATGAACGCCAATGATAATTCTCCGGCTTTACAGGCGATAAATCAATTAGCAACAGATTTGTTGGATAAAGTAAAAGCATAAAAAAAGGATGATCAAAGATCATCCCTATAAATTACTGCAAGTATTATTATTTATTCAAAGCGCTAAGCTGCTGTGGTCGGTTAAAGAAATCAGTTGATATTGAAGAATTGAATTTTACATTAGAGATCAAATATTCTTCTAAAATTTTTCCATTGCTGCGGTAATACTTATTGGAATGGCTTAGCATGATGTTGCCTTCCTTTTTAAAATCGGAGAAATAAATTTCTTCGGGCTGAACATTACCTTTTACACTTGGATAGTGCTCTATTTTACGGATAAGTTTAGATGATGGATCAACATAAAAAACCCAGCGGTCGTGCCCTACTTTGGGATCAAAAGTTACATCTAACAACATGGCTTTTTCTCCATTCAATACTGCAGTTCCGGCATTGCGTGGTTTAACTCCATAATCTGCCAATTTAAAAGGGAATGACATGCGGTATAATGCCATTTCACTTGCACAAACAGGAGAGCAATGTTCACCCTCGCACATAAATTCCAGATCCTTTGCAACTTTTACGGGATCAATGCTTTTATCATTAACGGTAGCCCAATAGCCAACCTTATCATGACCTACCATTACATTATCACCTTCATTTGTTTTTGATTTTATCATAAGCTGATGCCCATCAGGATTATTCTTAAAAAAGAAAGTTTCCTCGGATTGCTTGATGATCTTTCCATTTTCATCATACAGGTGGTGAGTGCGAACAAAATTTCCATCCTGGATATTTTTCCACTGCTCCATGCCCCCCGCTGCTGTTATCATGTCTTTTACAATGCGTTCTCCGGAAGGTGGTTTTGTAAAGACCCACCATGCAAAAAAACCTATCCCCAATACTAACAGGGAAATTCCCAATACCTGGAAAATTTTTATACGCCTAACCGTAATAGGATTTACAAGATCTTTTATATTAAGCTCCGTTTTCCAGGGAAGTTTTACATCTTCATCTCCGCCGGCTTTGTTTAAATTATTATGATCTTTCATTGTAAGTTTTTTAGTAAATGCAATTTAAAAAATAAAACTGAACTATTTATGAGTTTTTTTTTAGTTATATATTTAGGAAACTTGATAATGGTTAGCATATTAAGATTCTTACCTAGATACAGACTCCATATCAATTACAATTCCTTCAGGCAATAGTACTGAATCAATGCATAAGAACATTACTATTGTAAACAAGTTTGGAAATTACAGTATCAGTTATAAAATGAGCAATAGTAGTTTTGAATTAGTCCTGACTATACATATCACTTGCGTATTGTATTGGGGGGTTTGTATTGGCTTTGCATGGCTTATCCTCACTATTTGGTTATTTGAATTTTTAAAGAAAAAACAGATAAGGAAATGCAATCTAAAGCTGGTTAGGTATTTGTAACAGTCATAAACTAAAACTTTTTATATGATTAAGTCACTTCTCTTTTCTGCAATAACGAGCCTTCTATTGCTTATTAGTTTTTCCTCCTTCGCACAAACAAAAGAAAAAAAACATAAGAAGAAAGATAAAGAAGTGCAAACAACTTTATCCGACCATACGGAAAATAATAAAACCTCTGTTGATTGTGATACTTCTATTTGGAAATACGTTTATAACCGGAAAAGATTACAAGTTACCGAGATGTGCAAAACCGTTACAGGAGTTATAAAAGAAAGCAGTATAAATGAAGATGGAGACCATCACATGCTTTTAAAACTGGATGCAAGTCAGGAAAATTTGCTAACTAAAACGAACAGAAAGAAAAAGCAAGGCTACTTGGTAATAGAAGCAGTATGTGCCAATAAAACAACATTAGGCAAAGTTGGTAATACCTGCAATGGCTACATCAACAAAATTCAAATTCCAAAATTGGGTGCGCATGTAAAAGTAACAGGGAGCTTAGTAATAGATAGTCACAACGGCTGGGCAGAAATTCATCCAATAACAAAAATTGAAATTTTAAAATAATAAAAAGGATGAAAACATCATTGAAGTGGGCTTTTGTACTTGGCTTTCTTGGCTTTGCTACCTCGTTCGGTGCTCATATAGTTGCAGTAAATCTTCCCTTTTATGCAGAGAAAGTAGGCATCGGTTTAACCATGATTGGTTTGCTAATAGCCATTTATGATTTTGCTGAAATAATTGCCAAACCTGTATTTGGAGGCTTGGCAGATAAAAAGGGAATGAAGAAAGCACTTTACCTCGGCATCATTATTTTTATTCTTGCTTCCTTATTGTATCCATTCGTTCCGCCAAAATTTTTAATAGTTGTTCGTTTTTTACAAGGCTTAGGCGGGGCATCATTATCGGCTGTATCACTTGCAATGGTTGGTACCTTATACAAAGAAAATAAAGGCAAAGCATTCGGCATTTACAATGCTATTAAAGGCGCAGGCTATGTAGTAAGCCCTATTATTGGTGGTGCAATTGTAATGAGGTCAAATTTTGGAGGCATCTTCTATGCCTGTGCAGGTATAGGTTTCATCGCTTTATTACTTGCATTTACATTACCAGCTGATAAACAAAAAGGCAGTGCAGCTTTCGATGATGACGATGATGATTTTTCTTTCAAATCACTATTTGCGGTTTTTAAAAATAAAACGTTAGCGCCCTGGTTTTTAATCATTGTTATCAATATGTTTTTTGTAGGCATTCTCTTTGGCTTTTTACCGGTTCGTATTCACGAATTAGGCTATAATCCTTTTGATACAGGCTTGTTACTTTCAGTAACAACTGTTTCTTATTTATTAGTACAGCCGGTTGCAGGCTGGTTGGCTGATAAATATAACCAGGTGTTAATACTTCGTTTAGGAATGTTATTATCTATCGTATCAACTGCAGCCATACCATTTGTTACAGGAACATTATTGATTATTACTTGTATTGTTGCTGGCATAGGCATAGGTGTTGTGTGGACAAATTCTGATGCCTTGGTTAGTAAACTTGCAAAAGAAAATGAAATGGGAGCAACAATGGGTGTAGCAGGCTCTTTTAAAGAATTAGGTGACATGATTGGTCCTTTATTGATGGGTGCACTTTCACAGGCATTAGGTTTGAAATGGGGCTTCGTTATTTGCGCTGTATTGGGTGGAATAGCATTACTGGTAACGATAATGGTTGCTCAAAAACCAACAGCCCAAAGCGAATGATTGTTGTATTGATATAAAACTTTTATTTTTGTTCCCCGATGATGAAATGGTTTCAGAAAATATTGTTTATTGTTATCAGCTTATCCTTTTTCATTTCTGCAACAGAAATGGATTTGGGAGAAGTAAACAATACATTTTTTGATGAATACGATACTTATGTAAGAGCAGAAAACGTATTGCTCAATCAATCTTCCTTTTCGTGTGAAGAGCAGAATACCTGCATCTCAACATCCTTATTTTTAGCGTACTATTCACTTTACAAAACTCATGTTCCTTCAGACACCCGGCATGAATATTCTTCTTATTTAAATTTCAATCCTCCCAAGCTCTTCCTTCGCAATTCAGTCTGGCGTATTTGATATTTCCTTTCTCTTGTTGTAGGTAATCGCATCCTGCGTTTCCCTATAACCTAATTCAGGTAGCGCTTATCAGCAGCAGCATGGTTTCATGACACAGGGCAACTTTTTGGCATGCCTGAACAGCATGAAGAAAGAAGCGTTTCTATTATGCAAAAGTATTTGGAAGCAAAAGGTGTGGAGAAGAAAATTATTGACACAATTAAAGGATGTATTCTTGCAACCCGGCTTCCACATAGTCCAACATCACTGTTAGAAGAAA
>DASYOS010000102.1:0-12299 GCA_036007525.1 Chitinophagaceae bacterium
TACCAGAATGCAGGAGCTGCTGCAGATCTTTCCCCGGCTGTTTTAGAAAGAACTTTATTTCACTGCACCAACTCATATTTTGTTCCAAATGTGAAAGCCACTGCCTACTGCTGCAGAACCAACCTCCCCCCCAATACAGCGTTTAGGGGATTCGGAGGACCACAGGGAATGTTTGTAATTGAATCCGCCATTGCAAAAGCTGCAGAACAATTGGGAATTGATGCCTCAGAAATTCAAAAGAAAAATCTTTTGAGAGATGGCGATGAATTTCCTTACGGGCAAAAAGCAGAAAGTGAAGCAAAGAATTGCTGGGAAGAAGCTGAAGATATTTATGAAATAAAAAAATTAAGGAAGCAGGTTAAGAAATTCAATGAAGAAAACCATTTGTATAAAAAAGGGATTTCTTTCATGCCAATATGTTTTGGAATTTCTTTTACAAAAACATTTATGAACCAGGCAAGAGCATTGGTGCATATTTATACAGACGGAAGTGTGAGTGTAAGTACCGGCGCTGTAGAAATGGGTCAGGGTGTAAATACAAAAATGGCACAGGTTGCTTCAACAATTTTTTCTTTGCCATTATCAAAAATAAAAATTCATACAACCAATACATTTCGAATTGCAAATACTTCTCCGTCAGCAGCAAGCGCCACAGCAGATCTTAATGGAAAGGCTGTTGAAATGGCATGCTTAAATTTAATGCTGCGGCTGAAACCTGTGGCAGAAAAAATATTAAAAAAGAAATTTGACAACCTGCTAATTTTAGAAGGGCTTGTTCACATCGGTTCTATAAAAACTGATTTAACATGGGCTAATCTTATTGCAGCTGCGTACATGAGCAGAATAAATTTATCAGAGCATGCACATTATTCACCTCCACAGGTTCATTTTGATCCCACAACAGAAAAAGGCCATCCATTCGCTTATCATGTTTATGGAACGGCAATCACTGTTGTTACTGTCGATTGCCTTCGTGGCATTTATACTTTTAATGCAGTGAAAGTGGTACATGATTTCGGTACAACTATGAACCCTGTTGTTGATCTTGGGCAAATTGAAGGAGGCATTGTACAGGGAATGGGCTGGATGACGATGGAAGAAATTATTTATGATAAGGAGGGAAGATTGCGGTCGAATGCTTTGTCAACTTATAAAGTGCCGGATATATATTCAGTGCCTGAAGAAATAAAAGTTCATTTTTTAAAAACAAAGAAAGATAATCTTGCCATCTTCCGCTCAAAAGCTGTGGGAGAACCACCTTTAATGTATGGCATCGGGGCCTTCTTCGCAATACGGAATGCAATCAAAGCATTTAATCCAACTACAGATGTAAAGTTTTCTGCGCCTATCACTCCTGAAAAAGTTTTAATGGCATTATACCCCAAACCCCTGGAAAGGAAACCCCAAACCCCTAAAGGGGCTTACGAAGCCTTATGAAGAAACAACTCGGTATTTGGAAATTTGTAAGAAAAAGTTTTGAAGAGAGTATTCCTGTTATGATATTGTTTGTATTGGAAAGCAAGGGTAGCAGTCCCGGGCGACAAGGGTTTTTTATGGCAGTGAATGCAAACAATATGGAAGGCTCAATTGGTGGCGGTATAATGGAACATAAGTTTGTTGAAATGGCAAAGGAACAGCTGCAAGCTGCAAGCTATAAGCTCCAAGTAAAGCAACAAATTCATGATAAAGCGGCAGCTAAAAATCAAAGTGGGATGATATGCTCGGGGGAGCAGACAATTCTTATTTACAGGATACAGAAAAAAGATATCAACCATATTGAAAAAATTATTGCTACACTTGAACAAAAGAAAAATGGAACGTTACATCTTTCAACAGATGGAATTTTATTTGAAGATAAATTACCTGCAAAAGATTTTGTATTCAGTTTAAAGAATGAAGATGACTGGACGTACACCGAAAACATTGGTTATAAAAATCATTTATACGTTGTTGGGGGCGGGCATTGTGCACTGGCGTTCTCCAAACTGATGAGCGAAATGGATTTTTATATCCATTTGTTTGAAGACAGGGAAGGATTGAATACAATGGAAGCTAATAATTATGTTCATGAAAAAACAGTTGTAAAAGATTATTCAGATTTGGCACAACAAATTCCTTCGGGAGAAAATAATTATGTAGTGGTAATGACCTTTGGCTACCGCACCGATGATATTGCTATTAGAGCGCTCATGCAAAAACAATTTAAATATTTTGGATTGCTCGGGAGTAAAAAGAAAATTGAAAAAATGTTTGCAGAATATAGAAAAGAAGGGATTGAGGAAGAAGTGCTTACAAAAATTTATTCCCCCATAGGCATTTCTATAAAAAGTCAAAGTCCTGAAGAAATTGCAATAAGTATTGCGGCAGAGATAATCGAAGTAAAAAACGAAATTTGATTATTGAATGATGAAACGTAATTCTAATGATTAACTGCCAATCATGCCCTTATTTACATCCTTCAAACCAAGGTCAATATTTTATTTTATCTTCTTTCTTCTGCCATTCTTCAAAAACCTTTAACGCGTCTTCTCTTCCTACATTAATGATGGGAATTTTTCTTTTATCTAAATCAATACCGAGTTCTTCATATATCATTGAATCGTCAAAACCAATGCTGGCTGCATCCTGGCGGGTATTGGCAAAGTATACAGCTTTGGGTCTGGCCCAGTAAATAGCTCCCAGGCACATAGGGCAAGGTTCACATGAAGTATAAATTTCACAACCTTCTAACTGAAAAGTTCCAAGAGTTTTACAGGCATCCCTTATGGCAACCACTTCGGCATGAGCAGTGGGGTCGTTGGAGGAAGTGACCCTGTTGTTGCCTCTCCCAATGATGGTATCACCTTTTACAATTATACATCCAAACGGTCCGCCTTCATTATTGCGTACACCGTTTTGCGAAAGGGTGATCGCCTCCATCATAAATTTTTCTTCTCTAGTCATAATTGAAATTTGGTGCCCGGGACCGGATTCGAACCAGCACATCCTTGCGAACGCTGCCACCTGAAGGCAGTGCGTCTACCAATCCTGCCGGCAGGCTGGTTCGCCACCCGGCCTTTAACTCAATACAAATGTAAATGCTAATTAATAACTTTTTGAGCAGTGAGGGAATTTTCTCTTGTTCTCCATCCAATCAGCAACACTCCTATAATTACTAAAACAGTTCCTATAATTTGTGCACCGGTTATTCTCTCACCTAAAATAAAATGTGCCTGCAAAATGGTTGATACAGGGCCAATACTGGATATTATTGCTGCATTGCTGGAACCGATCTTTTTAATACCATTGGACATACAAAATGTTGGTATCACTGTGGCAAAAATCCCCAGCAAAAACCCATATAATAATAAATTACTATCCATATGGTGGACAGTTTTGCCTGTCGCAAAATAATGTATAAATATTCCACTTGCAGCAGCTATCATGGCATAGGAAGTAAATTTTGTTGCACCTGTTTCCCCTATCATTTTACCACTGCCAACTAAGTAAATTGCAAATGTTATTGCGCATAAAAAACAAAAAAAACTTCCCAGAAAAAACTGGGGATTTGATGAATCAATTTTCATTTCACCCCAAAAAGTAATACCAATTCCCAAATAGGTTAATACCATTGCTAATTTTTGATAACCATTTACTTTTTGCCTGAAAATTATTGCATTTAATAACACAGCAAGTGTGGGATAAATAAAAAGTATTAATCGCTCAAGTCCTGCTGATACATATTGCAACCCAATGAAATCGCAAAGACTACTGACGTAATAGCCGGTCAGGCCGAGCAATAATATGTATATCCATTGTCGCCTGGTAAAATAAACATTTGATTTTTTATTGCTTGCGAATAAACCTATTGCAATGTAAAAAGGAAGCGCAAATAACATTCTTAAAGCCAATAGTGTAACCGCATCTGTATATGTATTTGCAAATGCAAGCTTTACAAGAATTGCTTTTGTTGAAAAGAATAATGCACCAATAAATGTGATAACAAAGCCGCCAAAAACAAGTTTATTCTTTTTAACTGTTTCTATCATTATTATTATACACTTACATTAAAATCTCTCAAAGCATCATTCAGGCTTGTTTTTTTATCAGTGCTTTCTTTGCGTTTACCAATTATTAATGCACAACTAACACCATATTCTCCGGCAGGAAATTTCTTTACATAACTCCCGGGGATCACAACACTTCTTGAAGGAACGATACCTTTCATCTCAATCGGCTCATTACCGCTTACATCAATAATTTTTGTTGATTGCGTAAGAACAACGTTTGCCCCAAGCACAGCTTCTTTTTCAACCCGTACTCCTTCTACAACTATACAGCGGCTACCGATAAAACAACCGTCCTCAATAATCACCGGGCTGGCCTGCAGGGGTTCTAACACACCACCAATACCCACACCTCCACTTAAATGTACATTTTTACCTATCTGTGCACAGCTCCCTACTGTTGCCCACGTATCCACCATGGTTCCTTCATCTACATAAGCACCAATATTTACATAGCTCGGCATAAGCACCACATTTTTTGCAAGATAGGCTCCATACCTTGCCACGGCATGGGGCACTGCTCTAACACCCAGCAATGCATAATCTTTTTTTAATTTCATTTTATCATAAAACTCAAATGGCGGTAACGTATAGGTTTCCATTTGCTGAATACCAAAATACATAAGTATAGCCTGTTTAACCCACTCATTAACCTGCCAGCTATCACCAACGGGCATAGCAGTACGCAACCTGCCATTATCAACTTCTTCAATCACATTTTTAACAGCATCAGTATATTCCAGTTGCTTTAGCAAGTCCCTGTTTGCCCATGCTGACTGTATCATTTTTTCTAGTTCCATTGCTTATTATTTTTGCAAACTTAATATGTTAGCATAACAAATAGAGAATGATTTAGATAACTTTGAAATCTACATGCAAAAAATTCTTATCATCCAAACTGCTTTTATCGGGGATGTTGTTTTAGCAACAGGAATTGCTGAAAAGCTTCATAACCATTATCCGCAGGCGCAATTGGATTTTTTATTAAGAAAGGGCAATGAAGGATTATTGTCAAATCATCCTTTTTTAAAAGAGATATTAATATGGGATAAAACAAAAAATAAATGGGGCAACCTTTTTAAAATGCTTAACCTGGTAAGAAGAAATAAATATGATAAAGTTATTAACCTGCAACGGTTTGGAAGTACAGGCTTGTTAACCGCGTTTTCAAATGCAAAAGAAAAAATAGGCTTTGATAAAAATCCCTTTAGCTTTTTATTTTCAAAAAATATTAAGCATTCAATGAATGAAGGCAGGCATGAAGTGGAAAGAAACCATGATTTGATAAAGGATTTTACTGATGCTGTTTTTGCTAAACCAAAACTATATCCATCTGAAAAGGACATCACCTCAATACAAGCATATACTGACCAACCATATATTTGCATTGCCCCATCAAGCGTATGGTTTACAAAACAATATCCTGCAGAAAGATGGATCGAGTTGATAAAAGCTATGCCTGCTACCTATAAAATATTTTTATTAGGAGGAAAAGATGATAAAAACCTTTGCGAAACAATCCACATAGCAACTCACAAAAAAACCGAAGTACTGGCAGGTAAGTTAAATTATTTGCAATCTGCTGCATTAATGAAGAGTGCAGCTATGAATTATGTGAACGATTCCGGACCTTTGCACTTTGCTTCCGCAATGAATGCATCTGTTACAGCCATCTTTTGTTCAACTATACCAGGATTTGGATTTGGGCCATTATCTGATAATTCCTTTATAATAGAAACCAAGCTGCCACTAACCTGTAAACCCTGCACCTTACATGGCAGAAAAACATGCCCGCTAGGTCATTTTAAATGTGCATTAACGATTGAGACCAAACAATTACTCAACCCTATTACCAATCTGCATGAATAATTTTGAAAATGATATAAATAAATGCTGCAGCGTTTTAAATAAAGGGGGCCTGATCCTTTATCCTACTGATACAATTTGGGGAATAGGCTGCGATGCAACCAATAAAGCTGCAGCTGAAAAAATTTATACCCTCAAACGTAGGTTGGATAAGAAATCAATGATAATATTAATTGCTGACAAAAATGATATTTTTAACTATGTAGAAAATCCTACCGATAGCCATCAGGATAAAATCTTTGAATTTTTATCTTCAGCAGAAAAACCAACAACAGTTATTTATCAGCACGCAAAAAACATTGCAGAAAATATCATTAACAATGACGGCACAACTGCGATAAGGATTATAAAAGATGAATTTTGCAAAACACTTATAAAACAATTCAAGAAACCAATTGTATCAACCTCAGCAAATGAAAGCGGAAAGGCGTTTCCTAAAAATTTTAATGAGATAGATTCTTTAATAAAAAACGGTGTTGATTATATTGTTCAACACCGTCAAAACGATCTTATAATTTCTCAACCATCTTCAATAATAAAATTGAATCCTGAAGGAAAGATTGAAGTTCTTCGTTCTTAATTATAAAGCAATCCCTACTCCTAACTGAATACTCTGGTTTTTCCACTCGCCGGAATTTGGAACGTCGCTAATATCGCTTAGTCCAATAACATATCTGCCATATACACGAAACTTGACCAATTTCAATTGCAAACCTCCTACCATGGAAAAATCTCCCGTCTTAAATGCTTCCTTTCCATTTTGTGTAAGGGTTTTATCCTGATCAATTAAAATGGCATATTGGGGGCCTACCTGCAATGCAAAAAGGTTACTTAAGTTATAATTAAGAAGGATAGGAATACTTAAATACTTTAGTTTAACGTCTTTTACTTTATTAAAGCCGAGATTTTGAGAAACTGCACTGAAGTTGGAAGCTGTATCGGTGCTTACCTGGCTAAATAACACCTCTGGCTGCAGGCTTAGTTTACCACCCATGCCCAATGTGGCAAACGCACCTACATGATACCCAAAAGAAAATTCTTCCTTAAAAGATCTGCCGGTGAGTTTATTAAGCGTTGCGCCGCCTTTAATTCCAAAAGTTAGGCCTTGTGAAAATGAAGAAACTGAAATAAAAATCAGGATGACTGATAAAAAAATAAGTTTGGTTTTCATAAACATAGTTTTATTGAACGTAAAATTTAAATATACAGTGAGTAAACAAAATTAAAGCATATAATCTTTTGTTAAACGAAATAAAAATTGAGGGTTTTAATAATCATTTCAGCCTGATTATAACTTATAACACTCCTTTTACTCACCAATCTAATAGCTTACCTTTGCGTTTTATAAAAAAAATAATAAATGAATTTATTTGAAGAATTAGGTTTAAAAGAAGAGCTGGTACGCTCCATTGCAGACCTGGGATTTGAGACACCAACACCAATACAGCAAAAAGCTATTCCAATTTTATTATCCGGCACTACAGATTTTGTTGGATTGGCACAAACTGGTACAGGAAAAACGGCTGCGTTTGGGATGCCACTGTTACAATTAATTGATGTTACTCAAAAATATCCGCAGGCATTGATAGTTTGCCCTACAAGGGAATTATGTTTACAAATATGCAACGACCTACAGGATTATAAAAAGTATATAAAGGGCGCCATTGCCGAACCGGTGTATGGCGGGGCTTCTATTGTAATGCAAATAAGAGCTTTGAAGAAAGGAGTGCACATTGTTGTTGCCACCCCCGGAAGGTTAATTGACATGATCGAAAGAAAAGCAATTGATCTTGAAAAAGTAAAATATGTAGTTCTGGATGAAGCGGATGAAATGCTTAACATGGGTTTTAGAGATGATATAGATTTTGTTTTGAAAAATACTATCAAGCGTGAAAGCACATGGATGTTCAGCGCTACTATGCCGCCAGAGGTGAAAGCCATTTCTAAGAACTTTATGCGCAATCCGCAGGAAGTTACTGTCGGTAAAAAAAATACAGCCAACGTAAATATTGATCATCAATATTTTATTACCCCGGCGCAATCCCGGTATGAAACATTAAAGCGCCTCGTTGATTTTAATCCTGGTATGTATGGGATTATTTTTACCAGAACAAAAGCGGATGCACAGGAAGTTACAGAGCGGCTTGTAAAAGAAGGATATGATATTGAGGCATTGCATGGTGACCTTACTCAACAGCAGCGGGATAAAGTAATGGGCCGCTTTCGGCAAAAAAGTATACAGCTATTAATAGCCACCGATGTTGCAGCCAGAGGTATAGATGTGGAAGGGATAACACATGTTATAAATTATGAACTGCCTGATGATATGGAAGTGTATACACACCGAAGCGGACGTACAGCACGTGCGGGTAAAAGTGGAATTTGTATTTCCATTTGCCATAGCAGGGAATCTTATAAAATAAAGCAGATCGAAAGAATGATCAATGCACAATTTCATAAGCTGGATATCCCGAGTGGCAAAGATGTTTGCCGCAAACAATTTTTTCATTTCATGGATAAACTAATGCAGGCAGACACTTCACATGGTGAGTATGAAACATACTTACCCGATCTACAGGTAAAATTTGCCGACATCTCAAAAGAAGATGTATTAAAAAGAGTTGCAGCATTAGAATTTAACCACTTTTTAAAATATTATAAAAACGCTGAAGACCTTAACGCAAGAACTGATTTTAGAGAGAGAAGAGTTGATAACAATAGTCGTGACATGGGTGGAAGAAGAGAAAGAGGAACTTTTAGCCATAGAGATAATGGCTATGCAAGATTATTTATAAATCTCGGCACTAAAGATGGTTTTTATAAGGCAAGCTTTTTACAATTTATTTTAGATGAAAGCAATCTTAGTAAAGATATACTTGGCAAAATTGATATACGTGAGATGAATGCCTGGGTTGAAATTGATAAAGGTGCCGCAGGTAAAATGATAAAAGCAATGGATGGCAAAAAACACAATGGTCGCCTTATACGTATGAATGAGGCTGACGGCGGGTTTAAAAGGCCAAATGATGAAGGCGGAGGCAGAAAGAGAATTCCCATGAGAGAAAAAAAGTATTAAAATTTTATTATACTTTGGGAATATTTGTCGCTTATGAATAAATCTTCTATATATAAAACCTCGTAACTGTACATATAAAATCAAGCACCCTTTTTAAGGGCAATGGAAAACATTAAAGATTATATTGAATCAGGGATTTTAGAGCTTTATGTTCTTGGAGTTACCACTAAAGAAGAAACTGCACATATAGCAAATCTTGCTTTGTCTAACTTTGAAGTACGCGAAGAAATTGAAAATATCAGTGCTGCTTTGGAAGATTATACAAGCCAAAACAGTATTATCCCTGATCCTACAATAAAGCCTTTTTTAATGGCTGTAATAGATTATACACAAAGATTAAAAAATGGTGAAGAGCCTTCTTTTCCGCCTGTTTTAAATGAAAATTCTAAAATTTCTGATTATCAGCAGTGGCTTAACCGTGCTGATGTAAAACTACCCGAAGGCTTTAAGGATTTTCATGCAAAAATTATTGGCTATACGCCGGAAGTTACAACAGCAATTATCTGGATAAAAGATATGGCGCCTGCAGAAACGCATAAACATGAACTGGAAAAGTTTTTAATACTGGAGGGCACATGTGATATTACGATAGACACTAAAGTACACAGCCTTAAAGCAGGAGATTATTTATCCATTCCGCTTTATAAAAAACACGATGTAAGAATAACGTCTTCAATACCGTGTAAAGCAATCTTACAAAGGATTGCTGCTTAGATAATTTTTGCTGAATATAGAGGTGGGTCAAGTTTTAACCTGTAAGAATTTTACACCAACTCTATCACAGTAATCTCTGGCAAAATCCCTACTCTGCCGGGATAACCAATAAAGCCAAAACCCCGGTTAACATATAATTTTTGCTTTTCTTCTTCATACAAGCCAGCCCATTGTTTATAAACATATTGAACAGGGCTCCAGTGAAAACCCGGTATTTCAATACCAAACTGCATCCCATGTGTATGCCCGCTTAGTGTAAGATCAATATCAGGATATTGCGGACGTACCTGTCCTTCCCAATGACTTGGATCGTGGCTCATTAAAATTTTAAAAGGATATTTTTCTGCACCTGCGTAAGCCAGATCCATCCTGCCGTGTTTTGGAAATCTTGCTTTGTTACTCCAGTTCTCAATCCCAAGTAAAGCTATATGCTCACCATTTTTTTCTATTGCCACATGTTCATTCATCAGCAACCGCCAACCAAGGTCTGCATGAACTTTTGCAAGGTTTAATAAATTTTGCTCTTTGCTAACACCATTTATTGGCCAGCTAACATAATCTCCATAATCATGATTACCAAATGTGGAATATATGCCCAGCGGTGCTTTCAACTGGCTAAATACATCCATATATACTTCCATCTCTGTTGCCTTATCATTTACAAGATCACCACTAAATAAAATAAGATCAGGGTTTTCATTTAATACTTTTTGTACACCCTTTGCAACAGCATTTTTATCAGTAAAACTACCGCAGTGTATGTCGCTTATATGAACAATTTTTAATCCCTTAAATGATGCAGGTAAATTATCGAAGGAAAGTTTTATTTTTTTTACTTCATAGTTGTATTTATTTCCAAAACCATAAACTAAACTTCCAAACAGCGTACCACCTGCTGCCAGGCCTAACCAGCTTAAAAAAGCAGAACGGCTTATTCCATCTTCTGTAAGCTGCTCTCCCTCTGTATTTCTAAAAAATAATTTCCCTGTTATCCATTGAATTAATCTCCTTATATCATCTACCAAAAAGAAAATAACAGCAATCAATTTTCCAAGAAATAAGCCTATCACGGTTGCAAATAAATATGTTCTCACTTTTCTGGGAAAAAAATCGGGGCCTGTTAAAACAAAAATTAAAAAGCCAATAATGGCAAGTATTGAAATAGCCCAATAAATGGAATAGATGATAGTTTTTGTTCTTGGAGATGCTGCATGGCTTACCATTTTTATTGCCTGAAATACATATGTATCAAGCAATACCATTACAATAGTAAAAATTAAAATAAAAGCGGGGCTTCGCATATTGTATGAGTGCTAAAAATTAATAAATTCATCAATCTGCGTATCAATTGCATGCAAAGTGCTTTTATTGCTTATTGTACCGTTTTCATCCATTACTTTATCAATAGTAGAAATAGGAAGTTTATTTGGATGAACAATCATTTTTATGTGATTTAATATTGCAGTCATGTGGTCCATTCCCCGCAAATTACCTGCTCTGCCTGTGGAAATGCCTACTAACAATGCTTTTTTATACCACCAGCTTAATTTTAAATCACTAATATCAATCATAGCTTTTAATACTCCGGGGTAAGTGCCATTGTATTCCGGCATAATAAAAATAAATTTTTGTGCAGGAATTAAAAATTCCTTTTCTGCCTTATTAAAATCAGGGTTCTTTTCTAAAACATTCAAATTTTTTAAAAAAAATATTTTCACATCTATACCTTTTGCTTTTAATATTTGTTGGTATTGATTTGCAATTTTTTCAGTATGACTGCCAATCCTGTTAGTTCCGGAAATGATTGTGTACATATAATTTTATTCTCCCGTTCTTTATGTTAGAAGTTGGGGGATTAATAACATTCTAATATTATACCGAATAAGTAAATTTGCCAACCTGTCATTAAATGTACTACGTACGCGGAAAGGCAGTATTATAAAATTTATTCTCATCCAGGGGTTAATGGCAAAGATAATAGGAATAGCAAATCAAAAGGGCGGCGTTGGCAAAACTACTACTGCAATAAATCTTGCAGCAAGTCTTGGTGTATTGGAATTTAAAACCTTACTTGTTGATGCTGATCCCCAGGCAAACAGTACAACAGGCCTCGGTTTCGACCTTAACAATATTCCGCAGGGTTTATACGATTGCATGGTTAATTCAACGGCGGCTAAGGATGTTATCCTAAAAACAGATATACCTTATCTCGATATAATTCCTTCACACATTGATCTTGTAGGAGCTGAAATTGAAATGATCAATTATCCTAACCGGGAAAGTGTATTAAAAAATATTTTAAATACGCTACGGGATGAGTATGAATTTATTGTTGTTGACTGCTCTCCCTCTTTGGGTTTGATAACAGTAAATGCTTTAACTGCCGCAGATAGCGTAATAGTACCTGTTCAGGCAGAATTTTTCGCTTTAGAGGGTTTAGGAAAATTATTAAATACAATAAAAATTGTACAGAACAGGTTAAATACTCAATTACAAATTGAAGGATTGTTGATGACGATGTATGATGGCCGCCTGCGATTATGTAACCAGGTTGTAAACGAAGTAAGAAAACATTTTGAAGACCTTGTTTTTTCAAC
>DASYOS010000103.1:0-23554 GCA_036007525.1 Chitinophagaceae bacterium
TCATTTATAAAATCTCTGTTGACAACAGAAGTGAAGCAATAACATTAGAAAACAAAATCAAAAAAAGAGGTATCAGCAGATACTTAAATGATATAAATTTTTCGGGATGTAGCGCAGCCCGGTAGCGCACACGTCTGGGGGGCGTGGGGTCGCAAGTTCGAATCTTGTCATCCCGACTTTATAAAAAAAACTATTATTGGGATTTAACCCCCTTGTATTAAATAACAGTGAAGATGGGGCTATTTCAATCGTTGTAATAGATGTTTATCCCCCGCAGCGTTTTATACAAAATTTTACTCTTATTATAATTGTCTATTTTTAATACAAGTTATTTACTAGAATAATTTTAAAAACTGCTATCTACATTTCATTTCTCACTTCCAAACAATTGCAATGATAATAAAAAAATTTACATGTTCGGCATTCTTTGTTTTATTACTACTCATCATTACGGGTAATGCTATTGCTCAGAGTACTATTATAACAGGAAAGGTTACTGATGCCGATGCCAGGCCCTTGGAAAATGTTTCTGTTTTGATCAAAGGCACAAATAATGGAACAACCACCGATGCTAATGGAACTTATCGGCTAAGTGTTCCAAAATCTTCGGGAAACATTCTTGTATTTTCTTTTGTTGGTTTTGCTGATAAGGAAATAAAACAATCGCAGGGAAATACAGTAAATCTTCAACTGGAAAAATCAAATCAATCACTTGATGCAGTGGTTGTGGTTGGTTATGGTACGCAAAAGAAAGTAAATCTCACCGGAGCCGTAAGTGCCATTACTGCTGCTGATCTTGAGAGCCGTCCAATTACAGCTATCTCTTCAGGATTGCAGGGATATTTACCTGGGGTAACAATAAGAAGTTATACAGCTATGCCCGGGCAAAATGGTAGTACAATTCGTATTCGCGGTACAGGCACATTAGGAGACCCAAGCCCTCTAATAGTTATTGATGGTATCCCGGGCGGTACCATGGATATTTTAAATGTGGATGATATAGAAAGTATTTCCGTTTTAAAAGATGCTGCATCTTCTTCCATTTATGGTGTACGCGGTGCTAATGGCGTTATTCTAATAACTACAAAAAAGGGCAGAGCTAATGCAAAACCCAGCATTTCATATAGCAATTATTTTGGTTTCCAAACTCCAACCGCACTTCCTGAATTTCTTGGTTCACCGGAATATATGACTTTGCTAAATGAATCTCAACGTAACGTAGGAAGAACGCCCACTTATACTGATGCACAGATCGATATTGCAAGATCAGGATCTGATCTTAACAGTTATGCCAATACAAATTGGATAAAAGAAATTTATAAAAAAAGAGCCGGACAACAAAATCATAATCTAAGCATTAATGGTGGAGGTGAAAATCTTTCATACTATCTTTCTTATGGCTTTTTAAAACAGGATGGTTTGATAACGGGAGATAATTTTGGCTCTAAAAGAAATAATGTAAGACTCCGTCTGAATACCAAATTACTTGATCAATTGGAGTTGGATGTAAATTTAGGATATGTAGATCGTAAGTACAGCGAATCATCAAGTGATGTAGGTGAGGCCTCGGGATCTATTTATAGTGCTTTGCAAATATCTCCATTGGTTCCTGTAAAGTTTACAACCGGTGGCTGGGGTTATTTAGGAGGCTCAAATAACCCGGTAGCAACAGCAACTGATGGTGGTTACAATAATTTTGGCTCACAGGAATTTACAGGTAATCTGAGCGCTGCTTTAAATCTTTTTAAAGGATTTAAACTTAGAGGCCAATATGGTCTAATAAAGGCCAACTCCCAGCGTGAAATTTATAACAAAACTGTTAACTATTACAGTCCCGTAACCGGAGATATTATTTACCAAACCAACTTCCCCAGTAAAATTGATAACCGTGATTATGTAAACACCTACCAAACCGTTATAGGAATTGCTGAGTATGAAAGATCATTTGGGCAGCATGATCTCAAAGCCTTAGTAGGAGCATCACAGGAAACAAATATTGGTGAAAGCTTTACTGCAAGCAGGCAAAGTGTGGTTTCACCAAGTGTTCCTAGTATTAATGTGGCAACGGCCAATTTATTAAATTCGGCCAGTGCTGATCAAACAGCTTTACAATCATTGTTTGGGAGAATTAATTATGTGCTGAATAGTAAATATTTGGCAGAAGTTAATTTTAGATATGACGGATCCTCAAGGTTTGCGAAAGCTGTGCGTTGGAATTTATTTCCGTCCGCATCTGTAGGTTGGCGTTTATCTAAAGAAAAGTTTTTCAGCAGTATGACTAATATTTTCCAGGAAGTAAAAATAAGAGCCTCTTATGGTGAATTGGGTAATGATAAAGTGGGAAGTAACTATGCTTACCTGGCTACCATTGGTCCGGTTGGTGGTGTACCTCCCATAGGAAATGTGCTAACGCCGGGTTATGCCCAAACCGTTATACCTAACCCCAATTTAACATGGGAAAATGTTACTAAGCAAAACATTGGTATCGATCTGCTAATGCTAAAAAATCGTTTAGGAATTACAGCAGATTATTTTGTACATAATACAAAAGACATCTTACTAAGAGTAACGCTACCTGATGTACTTGGCGCCACCGAACCTTCTCAAAATGCCGGAGAAGTAGAAAACAAAGGATGGGAGTTGCAAATGAGCTGGAAAGACAGGATTGGAAAGGTTAGATATGGTGCAAACTTTAATATTTCTGATGTAAAAAATAAAGTAGTGAGCCTTGGAGGAGTGCCACCAACATTTGGAGATCAGGTGCGTTTTTTAGGGCAGCCAATTGATGCTTTTTATGGATTGGTAGCTGAGCGCATTTCACAAATTGCAGATTATGATTTCAATGCAACCACAAATGTTTATACTCCAAAATTTCCCACTATCGCAGGTGATAAAGTTGGTCCTGGTGATATTATGTATAGGGATCTGAACAAAGATGGTGTAATAACACTTGCTGATGATCGCCAGATTATTGGCGATCCTTTTCCAAGATATACTTATGGTTTTCGGGGTGATGTGGACTGGAAAGGTTTTGATTTTAATTTCTTTCTGCAGGGGGTAGGTAAGGCTTCTGGATATATTAAAGGCCCGGCCCGGCAAGCATATATAAATGAATCAGCTAATCCTCAAACATTTCATCTTGACAGGTGGACACCGGAAAACCCTGCTGCCAGTTACCCAAGGTTCACTTATCAGTTAAGCCATAACCAACGGTTATCTACTTTCTGGTTAGAAAATGCTGCTTACACTAGGCTAAAAAATATTCAACTGGGATATACATTGCCTAAAGGATTGACTGATAAATATCGCGTTAGCAGGTTAAGAATATTTGCATCTGCCGATAACCTTTTTACAAAGACAAATTTTTTCTATGCGTACGATCCTGAAACACCTGTAAGTAACGGGGGCTATTATCCTCAGGTCAAGACTTTTATTTTTGGTATCAATTTAAACATGAAGTAATATGAAAAGCAAAATAATTTTTGGGTTTCTATTAAGCACAATAATGCTTGTGTCTTGCAAAAAAGATTTTTTAGACCGTCAACCATTGGATGAATTAGTTGATGCAACATTTTACACCAATGAAGAAACGTTATTGTTGGCTGTAAATGGTACTTACGCTTATTTAAAAGGAAAAGGTACCGTTGATATGGAGAACATGGGCGATAATACCCTTAACTCTTCTGTAAATGATTATCAAAAAATTGCGAGTGGTAATTACGCAAATGATCTGGGAACCTTAAATAGTGAATGGGCTACTGACTATGATGGCATCCGTCGCTGTAATGCATTTCTTGAAAACTATAAAAAAGCAGAGGGTAGGGAAGCAGTAAAAGAGCCTATGGCTGGTGAAGTAAGATTCATCAGGGCATATCTATATTTCTACCTTACGCAATTTTTTGGAGATGTACAGCTGATTACAAAAACTTTAATAACCAGTGATCCGGAAGTATATGGCACCCGTAATAAAAAAGCAGAAGTGGTAGATTTTATTTTAAAGGAATTAGATTCGGCTGCTCTTAAATTGCCAATTACCTATCCAAAGTCCACAGATCTTGGCAGGATAACCAAAGGTGCAGCGCTGGCATTAAAAGCCAGAGTTGCTTTGTATAATCAAAAATGGGACTTAGCAGAAAAAGCTGCTAAAGATGTAATAGATCTTGGCAGTGTTTATCAATTATATACTGCCGGCACCCCCGCCACAGCTTACAATGATTTTTTTACCTATAAAGGCAAACTTAAAAATGGTACTAACAAAGAAACCATTCTTGCAAGATTGTATTTAATAGATATATCAGTACATAATATGAGTAGGGAAGCACAGGTACCGGATCAGGCCTCACGCTGGAATCCGACAAAATCATTGGTGGATGCATATTTATGTTCAGATGGTTTACCAATTAATAAATCACCGTTATACAAGGAAGATACTTACGCTAATTTGTTTAAGAATCGTGATCCACGCATGACTCAAACTATTCTGCAGCCAGGTGCAGCATGGGGCGGAAGGCAGGACGGACAAAATTTAACCAGCACCGCAACCTGGGGCACATTCACTACTCCAAAATTCATTTCCAATAAATTAGGTTCTGTAACCATAACGGGGTATTATTTTACAAAATATGTGGAACTATCAACAGTAGCACTTGTAGGAAGAGATGAAAATGATATTCATTTGATTCGCCTTGCCGAAGTACTCCTTACGTATGCAGAAGCCAGATTGGAACAAGGTAAACTTACGCAGGCAGATATAGACCTAACAATTAATAAATTACGCCAACGTGTGGGAATGAAATTAATGACAATTGCAGACCTTGCTGCTAATGGAATGGATCTGCGTACTGAGGTAAGAAGAGAACGCCGTGTTGAACTTGCATTGGAAGGGCAACGATATTTTGATATCCTGCGTTGGAAGCAAGGAAGTTTACTTGCCGAGGATATTAAAGGAATGAAAAAATCACTTGCGTTCAGACCATCAGATGTGTCTAACTTACCGGGGGATGCACAAGGATATATAATTGCATATTCAGGCAGGGTATTTACTGATCCTAAAAATTACTTATGGCCTATACCTTTAACACAATTAGAACGCAATCCTAACTTAGGTCAAAACCCCGGATGGTAAATGATTAAGATGACTTATTATAAATGGATTCTTATATATTGTTGTCTGTGGCTAAGTATGGGATGTGCACAAAAGATTTCACCGGCTGCCTCCAATTATATAACAAACGGCTTACGCATTCTGTCATATAATATTCATCATGCAAATCCGCCTTCAAAGCCAAATTTTATTGATATAGAAGCTATAGCTATTGCAATTAAAAAACAATCACCAGACCTGGTGGCGTTGCAGGAAATTGATGTGCATACAAACCGCTCTGGTAAATCAATAAATGAAGCCGAAGAAATAGCACGTTTGGTCGGTATGAAATATTATTTTGCAAAAGCAATAGATTATGATGGCGGAGAATATGGGGTAGCCATCCTGTCTAAATTCCCAATGGATAAAATGACAAACACACCTTTGCCTACCGCAGAGGGTACAGGAGGAGAACACAGAACGCTTGCTACTGCAAATATCAATTTACCTGGTAATAAAAAAATCGTTTTTGCATGTACCCATCTTGATGCACAAAAAAGTGATACAAACAGGTTACTTCAGATTCAAAAAATTGCAGACATTCTTGAAAGAGAAAAATTACCGGTAATTATTGCAGGTGATTTTAATTCCACGCCATCCAAAAGTGTAATAAATATTCTTGACAAATATTTTACAAGAACCTGCATTAGTGATTGCGGTTTTACAGTACCGGTATTTATCCCAACAAAAACAATTGATTTTATTGCATACAAGCCATTTGATAAATTTACTGTTATACAACAAAAAGTAATTGATGAACAATATGCATCGGACCACAGACCTGTTCAGGCTTTACTTAAATTAAAATAATATTATAAAATTTTGATTAAAAAAATATATAAGATGGGATATTTAAAATCGATAATAATTTATTGTTCCATATGCCTTTTAGTTGGATGTTCAAAAAGTACTGTTGATCCTACACCTACACCTACACCTCCTGTTACTTATGATGGCACATTGCGAATTATGACTTATAATATTCATCACGCAAATCCTCCGGCTTCAGCAACAACCATTGATGTTAATACCATTGCCAATATTATTAAACTTCAAAATCCTGATCTGGTAGCTTTGCAGGAAATTGATGTGAATAACACACGTTCCGGAACATCGTTAAATGAAGCAGCAGAGTTAGGCAGGCTCACCGGCTTAAAATATTATTTTGCAAAAACAATTGATTATGCCGGTGGAGAATATGGTATTGCCATCTTATCAAAGTATACCATGGAAATATCGAAAAATAATCCATTGCCAACCGCAGCCGGCACAGGTGGAGAAGCAAGAGTTTTGGCTACAGCACAAATTGCTTTACCTGATGGTAAAAAAATAGTTTTTGCCTGCACTCATCTTGATGCACAGACTCCAGAAACAAACCGCTTATTACAGATTAATAAAATTGTTGAAATATTACAAGCGGAAACAAATCCTGTAATTATTGGAGGTGATTTTAATTCTGTTCCAGGTTCTAACACTATCAATGCTTTGGATGCAGCTTTTACAAGAACCTGTATCACTTCGTGTGGGTTTACCATCCCGGCAACCAATGCAACTAAAACATTTGATTTTATTGCTTATAAACCAGCTGCCAGCTTTACAGTTCTGGAGCATAAAGTAATTGATGAAAAACTTGCATCGGATCATTTGCCCGTACTGGCTGTGTTGAAAATAAAATAATAATTATATTAATTTCAAATCGTGAGAAAAAAACCTTCATTGAAAATCTTTACTCTATGCACGATTATTCTTTCATTTCAATTTGCATTTGGTCAAAATAAAAAACCCAATACCATAAATGATAGTGAGCAGGCAGTTTATGCTCTTATCAAACGTATAATTCCAACACATGCTGATCATTTTATAATTCAGTTCATTCAAAAAGAAAAGACTAAAGATATTTTTGAAATTGAAAGCAGGGCAGGTAAGATTATTTTGAGAGGAAATAACGGGATCTCTATTGCCAGTGCTTTACATTACTATCTAAAAACCTTTGCTAATTGCCAAATTACATGGAATGGTACCAACCTAAATTTGCCAAACCAACTGCCTGCAATCCCGAAAAAAATTCACATTGCAACACCTTATAAATACCGGTATTACTTAAATTATTGCACGTTTAATTATACAATGAGTTGGTGGAATTGGGAGCGGTGGCAAAAAGAGATAGATTGGATGGCTCTGAATGGTATCAATTTACCGCTGGCCATTACCGGGCAAAATTCAGTATGGAGCAGAGTGTATAAAAGTCTTGGATTTTCTGATAAAGACTTAGAAGGGTTTTTTAGTGGGCCTGCTTATTTTAATTGGTTTTGGATGGGGAATCTCGATGCATGGGGAGGGCCTTTGCCACAAAGTTTTATGAAAGGTCATGAAGAACTACAAAAGCAAATTTTAGAAAGAGAAAGATCATTAGGGATGACACCCATACTCCCATCATTTACAGGGCATGTGCCTCCTTCATTTAAAGAAAAATACCCGCTGGCAAAATTGAAAAAGACAAGTTGGGTAGGCTTTCCGGAAGTATATATTCTAGACCCCAATGAGACTTTATTTACAGAGATCGGCAAGCGTTTTATTAAAGAGGAAGTAAAAACTTTTGGAACGGATCATCTCTATTCTGCAGACACGTTCAATGAGAACACACCTCCAACAGATGATTCCGGTTACTTAAATGATGTTAGCAAAAAAGTTTTCCAGTCAATGACATTAGCAGATCCCCAGGCAACGTGGGTAATGCAAGGTTGGTTATTCCATCATGGAGCTAAATTTTGGAAAACACCGCAAATAAAAGCGCTGTTAAATGCGGTTCCAAATGATAAAATGATTGTTTTAGATCTATGGAGCGAAAGACATCCTGTTTGGAATAAAACAGAAGCTTACTATGGCAAACCATGGATATGGAATATGCTGCACAATTTTGGCGATAACATTAATCTTTCGGGCTTGATGAGTAACGTTGCCAACGCTCCCTCTGCGGCTCTGCACCATCCTGAATCGGGTAAGATGATGGGCATTGGATTAACAATGGAAGGTATAGAACAAAATCCTGTGATGTATGAACTGATGTTGGAGAATGTATGGAGACACACCCCGGTAGAACTGGATACATGGTTAAAAAATTATGCACTGCGTCGCTATGGTGAAAAAAATGAGAATGCGGAAAAAGCTTGGAATATTTTAAGACATTCTGTTTACGCAGACAGCCTGACAAACGGGGGAGGGGAATCTATTATAACTGCACGACCAACATTTAATAAAAATCCAGGCGGCACTTCCAACACTACAATACCTTATGAGCCTATGGAGTTGGTAAAAGCCTGGGGTCTTTTGATGACAGCTTCTTCTAATTTAAATAAGAGCGACGGATACCAATTTGATATAGTTGATATTACCCGACAGGTGCTAGCAAACTATGCTTTAAATGTACAACAACAGATAACTGAAGATTTTAAAAATAAAAATACTATCGGGTTTAAAAAAAACACCGCCAGATTTATTGAACTGATAACAGATATGGATGAACTTTTATCTACAAGAAAAGATTTTTTATTAGGAAATTGGCTTCAGGCAGCTAAAAGCTGGGGAACTACAAACCAGGAAAAGAGACTTTACGAAAAAAATGCCCGCAACCTTATTACATTGTGGGGGGATAAAAACAGTAAATTACATGAATACGCATGCAAACAGTGGGCAGGGCTTTTAAATGGTTTTTATAAAAAACGCTGGGAGCAGTTCTTTGATTATTATTTGTCAAGAATAAACCAAAAAGAAGAACCGGATAAAAACCAGATAGAAGAACAGTTAAAGGAATGGGAATGGAAATGGGTAAATGATCAGGAAGTTTACACAACCATACCCAAAGGTGATCCGATAGCAAAAGCAAAAGAATTGTATAGCAAATATTTTTCTTTAATAATAAAAAATGGCAACTCATTTAATACACAATTATGAACAGAAGAAATCTTTTAAAGTCTATCGGAATCAGCGTTGGTGGTACTCTTATATCTACAAAAGTACTTGCCAGGCTGGCTGATAATTCTTTTGAATATGCAATACCTCCCAATCCATTGCATAAAGCAATGGGTAAGCCTGTTACAGCTATAACTTTAGGCGCCGGTAACAGGGGAATGGTTTATGGTGGTTTTGCAGCCGAAAATTCAACTGAATTAAAAATAGTAGGTGTTGCTGAACCTATTAAATTTAGAAATGACAGATATGCCAAAATACATAAGATACCTGATGAAAATCGGTTCGTTACATGGGAGCATGTTTTTCAGCGCCCAAAGTTTGCAGATGCAATAATTATTTCTACCCCCGATAGATTGCATTATGGTCCCTGCATGAAAGCCCTTTCAATGGGATATGATATTCTTTTAGAAAAACCAATTGCACCAACAGAGAAAGAGTGTCGTGAAATACTTGCTCTGTCAAAAAAGACAGGTCGCATTGTAGCTGTTTGTCACGTGTTACGATATGCTCCCTATTTTGTAAAGATGAAAGAATTAATTGCGAAAGGCGCAGTAGGTGAAGTAATAAGTGTGCAACATTTGGAACCTATTGAACATACTCACATGGCGCATTCATATGTTCGTGGAAACTGGCATAATTCAAAAGAAACTACACCAATCATTCTTGCAAAATCCTGTCATGATTTGGATATTATTAAGTGGGTGCTTAATAAACCAAGCAGGCAAATTGTAGCAATGGGAGATCTTAAATGGTTTAAAAAAGAAAATGCCCCTGCAGGCAGTACTAATCGTTGTACGGACGGTTGTAAGATAGAAAGGGAATGTCCTTATTCAGCTATCCGTGCATATTATGATAAGCGGGAACGTACATCTGTTTTTGATTTACCTGAGGATAAATCAAAACATGCAGAAGTGATAATGAATAAATTAAAAACCACCAATTATGGAAGGTGTGTTTATCGTATGGATAATGATCAGCCTGATCATTATATTACAAACATACGTTTTGATGAAAATGTAACTGCGAGCTTTTCTATGGAAGCATTTACTTCTTATGCAGGCAGGCGCACACGGATTATGGGTGCGATGGGAGATATGGTTGGCGATATGACAGAATTGGTAATTAATGATTTCAGAACAGGAAAAGAAACAAAACTGGTTCCCAAAGCCAAGGATGTAGATGGCTATAAGAACAGCGGACATGGCGGCGGCGACTGGTTATTGGCAAGAGATTTTGTGCAGGCTGTTGCTCAGCAAAATTCCAAACTGCTTACTTCCACAATTGATGAATCTATCGAATCACACATCATGGGTTTTATGGCAGAAGAAAGCCGGAAGAAAGAAAAAATAATGCAGATAAAGATGTAGAGTATTCCTAATAAATGGATGTTTTTCTATACAGTAATTAGTATTTAAGAAATACTTTTCTTTTAAAATTGAAGCTTTAACTGTCCTATTTCTATTAATGTCTCATTCGTTTATTTATATACTCATTTGTTTATTAGCCGGAATTGCAATTATTGTATTACTGACAGCTAAATTCAGAGTACATGCTTTTTTTGCATTGATCATTGCCTGCTTTGTGGTGGGCCTGGGTGTTGGCCTTCCTATAAATGAAGTGATCACTTTTACCAAAGATGGATTTGGCAATATCATGAAATCGCTGGGTTTGATTATTGTGTTGGGCACCACACTTGGTATTTTACTTGAACATACGGGCAGTACAAAAGTGATGGCTTCTTTTATATTAAAACAAACGGGTGAGCGGTATGCTGCACTTGCTATGAGCATCACGGGTTTTATTGTGGGCCTACCTATTTTTTGTGATTCGGGATATATTGTACTTAGTGGTTTAAATAAATCCTTGGCAAAACGTACAGGCATTTCAATGGCAATAATGGCGGTGTCTTTAGCCACTGGCTTATATTCTGTGCACTGCTTAATTCCTCCTCATCCCGGCGCTGCTGCAGCTGCAGGAATTATTGGAGTGGATATAGGAAAATTAATTTTATACGGGATTGTGGTAGCAATACCTGCTACCATTGTTGGATATCTATGGGCAAGTTATGCTGGCAAAAAAATTAAAACAGTTGTTGATGAGAAAGATGTACATATCGCTGAAGATACACACCGACCTTCTGTCATCAAAGCCTTTTTGCCTGTCATAATTCCTATTGTTTTAATTGCCTTAAAATCTTTTTTAGTTATCGAAAACACTGGTGCCAATTCATGGCTTCACATATTTTTATTAATTGGTGATCCGGTTATTGCACTGTCTATTGGCATTTTATTAGCTTTTAATTGTAAACGGGGGTGGAAGAAAAATACAGTAAGTGTATTGCTGCAGGATGCTGCCGAAAAAGCCGGTGGTATCTTAGTGATAATTGGTGCCGGTGGCGCTTTTGGTGCTGTATTAGCAGCCACTAAAATAGGTGAGCAGTTCAGTCAATCCCTTCCGCTAGGTAGCATGGGTTTATTATTTCCTTTTTTACTAACTTTTATTTTAAAAACGGCGCAGGGATCATCAACGGTTGCTATTATTACTGCTGCTTCTATCATTCAACCTTTATTGCCTGCCTTAGGGCTGGTAACTGAGAATGGCCAATTACTATGTGTTCTTTCTATGGGAGCAGGTTCTATGATGATCTCTCATGCAAATGACGCTTACTTCTGGGTGATAGCAAAATTCTCAGGATTAGATATCAATTCAATGCTGAGAGTGTATACTGTGGCTACGATATTTATGGGATTAATATCCTTAGCAATGATTTATATTTTATCTCTAATACTATAAATAAAATAAATTTAATCAACAGGTAATGGCATTAATATACCATTTGTAAAAATTTAAATTTTTCCATGCACATATTAATTGCACCTAATGCTTTTAAAAACAGCTTAAGCGCTGCAGATGCAGCAAAAGCAATTAAACAAGGCTTACAAAAAAGCAAACTCCATTGTACCTGCGAATGTTTTCCTATTGCGGATGGTGGTGATGGAACTGCCCAACTGATAATAAAAAAATGTGAAGGAAAAATTATTACAGAAGTTGTGCAAGATCCTTTAGGAAGAAAGATCAAAGCATCATTTGGATTGATTGATAAAGGCAAAACCGCAGTGATAGAAATGGCGGATGCCTCCGGATTACGCTTATTAAAGCATGATGAATTAAATCCCTTACAGGCCTCCTCTACGGGCACAGGTGAGTTAATTAAACTGGCTTTGGACAAAAATGTTACAAAGATCATCATCGCCATGGGCGGTTCTGCAACAGTGGATGGCGGTACAGGAATACTTTCAGCCCTGGGAGTGAAGTTCTTAAACGCAAAAAATAAATTACTTACGGGGTTACCGGAAAATTTAATTCACCTTGATACAATTGATGTAGACAGTATTGATTACAGAATTTTAAGTTGCAAAGTAATTGTGCTTTGTGATGTGGATAATAAATTGTTAGGTGATAATGGTGCTGCTGCTGTATTCGGTCCACAAAAGGGAGCAACGCCTAAAGGAGTGAAAAAGCTTGAAGCATCCCTAACAAAACTTACTGAAGTAGCCTTTAAACAAACAGGGAAAGATATGGCTGCGATCAAATATGGCGGAGCTGCCGGTGGAGCTGCCGGTGGCTTATCCACTTTTCTTAATGCAAAACTTGTAAATGGAATAGAATATTTTTTACAGCTTACAACATTTGAAGAAGCTTTAAAGCAAAGTGATATAGTAATTACCGGAGAAGGCAGCATAGATGAGCAGACACTGCAAGGCAAGGGCCCATTTGGCGTAGCTGTTAAGGCAAAGAAAAGAGGGATACCTGTGATCGCAATTAGCGGAAAAATTCCATTAGAGCCCAGAGATAAATTGAAAAAGTATTTTGACGTTCTTTTACCAATAGGGAATGAGCCTACTGGTATTAAAACAGCATTACTATCTGCTAAGAATAATTTGATGAGAACATCTACTGAGATTGGCAATTTGCTGGCATTGATTATGAAATAAACATTCTTGACACAATTTTCTGCCTATCAATCCTTCTCTGAAAAGATTTTATTTTAAGAAATCTTTATAATTACTGAAAAATAATTTTTAATAAACTGCGTTTGAACAAT
This sequence comes from Chitinophagaceae bacterium, assembly GCA_036007525.1. Taxonomy (GTDB): domain Bacteria; phylum Bacteroidota; class Bacteroidia; order Chitinophagales; family Chitinophagaceae; genus Ginsengibacter. Next base: position 13,218 of record DASYOS010000103.1, read on the forward strand.
CTCAAGCATCTATTTATAATTAGCAGTTAATAAAATCCTTTTATATGAAAACAATAATTTCAATTGCATTCTGTTTATTATCGCTACAACCTATAGCACAAAGGCTACATATAAATGCATTTATGGGTGCCTCAAATTATTCCGGCGACTTACAGCCAAAACGTTTTAGTTTAAGCCACCCTGGTTTTGCCAGGGGCTTAGGAATATCTTATGATATAAGCGATAAGATATCTATCAGGGCAGAGTATTCTTATGCTAAAATTACAGGTGATGATAAATTAAGTAGCCGAAACCAGGTAAGAAACCTCAATTTTACATCTTATATAAGTGAGTGGCAGATTGCCGGTGAATATTATCTAAAGGATATGCAGGAATATTCTACGTCGCCATATCTTTTTGCAGGTGTGGCAGTTTATCATTTTAATCCTTTTACAAATGATACTTCCGGCAATAAAGCCTACCTGAAATTTTTAAATACAGAAGGGCAGGGGTTTTATCAAAATAGAAAACCATATAACTTAACTCAATTTGCAATTCCATTTGGCGCAGGATATAAATGGGTTTTAACTAATAATATTTCTTTGGGTATTGAGTTAGGCCTGAGAAAATTGTTTACAGATTACCTTGATGATGTAAGCACTACTTATGTTGATCAAAATCTTTTATTATCTAACAGTGGCCCAAAAGCAGTGGAATTGGCTTTCAGAAGTAATGAATTAAATAAAGGGCTACAACCATATCCGGCAGATGGCACACAGAGAGGCGGAGCAAAATATAAAGACTGGTACTATTTTACTGTCCTTAAGGCATCTGTGGCTCTTGGTAATAGCGATAACCGAAAACATTCTTCAAAACTTGGCTGCCCAACAAGATTATAATTTAATTATAATTTAAAAGAACGAAACGCTTCTTTCTGTTTTATCTTTACACAGAAATTGAAAGTGAATGGCATACCGAACTCAGCAGGAGTTTATAAATAAGTTGGAAAATGCGGGGGAGCTACAGAGAATTAAAACTTACGTTGATCCCAAATTAGAAATAGCTGAAATTACAGACCGCATAAGCAAAAGCGGTAATGGTGGTAAAGCTTTATTGTTTGAAAATACAGGGTATGATTTTCCTGTATTGATGAATGCTTATGGAAGTGAGAAAAGAATGTGCATGGCACTTGGTGTTAACCATTTGAATGATGTTGCCCAAGAGATTGAAGACTTATTTAAGCTACTCTCATCCCCCAAAGAAAATATTCTTGATAAATTAAAATTATTACCCAAGCTTGGCAAGTTTGCAAGCTGGATGCCCAAAGTAAAAAGCGGCAGGGGAGAATGTCAGGAGGTTATTATGAAAGAACCTGATATTACTAAACTTCCCGTGATCACGTGTTGGCCAAAAGATGGTGGGCCATTTGTTACGTTGCCTATTATACATACAAAAGATCCAAATACTTTATCAAGAAATGTAGGAATGTACCGCTTGCAGGTTTTTTCTGCAACCCTTACCGGCATGCACTGGCATAAGCACAAAGTTTCTGCAAAACATTTTAATGAATATAAAAAATTAAATAAAATAATGCCTGTAGCTGTTGCTTTAGGAGGTGATCCTATATACGCATATTCTGCAACAGCTCCTTTGCCTGAAAATGTTGATGAATACATGCTTGCAGGTTTTTTACGAAAGAAAAAAGTAGAACTGGTAAAATGCATTTCGCAACCTGATATAGAAGTACCTGCCGATGCAGATTTTATTATTGAAGGCTATGTAGACCCAAATGATGAGTTGATTTGGGAAGGGCCTTTCGGTGATCATACAGGATATTATTCTTTACCCGATTGGTATCCGCGTTTTCATATAACTGCAATCACACATAAAAAAAATGCTGTTTATCCTGCAACTATTGTTGGTATTCCACCGCAGGAAGATGCCTGGCTTGGAAAAGCAACTGAGAGAATTTTTTTAGCACCCATAAAAATGACAATGGTGCCGGAAATAATTGATATGGAAATGCCGGTAGAAGGAGTGTTCCATAACCTTGTTATTACACAAATAAAAAAAGAATATGCAGGGCAAGGGCAAAAAGTTATGAATGCTATGTGGGGTGCAGGGCAAATGATGTTTAATAAAATTCTGGTTTTGGCAGATGAGCATGTAAAAATTCAGAATTATGAAGAGCTCGCAAAATATGTTTTTAAAAATCTCAATCCGGCTACAGACATTTATTTTTCACAGGGTCCGATGGATGTATTAGATCACAGCTGCAGCAAGCTTGGTTTTGGCGGAAAAATGTGCATTGATGGGACAACAAAGTTTGAAGAAGAGAAAGATGAGATGTACAATGTACAAGGTGCGATGTACGATGTTAAGGAACCTTTATTAATTGATAAATTTTCTGAGATAAAAAATATAAATATTTCTCTTTTAAAAAACCAAATCCCGGTAGTAATCATTTCGGTGGAAAAGAACCGAAAAAAACATGTTAGAGAATTGCATGAAGCTGTTTGCCAAATGAAAGAATTTGAAGACATAAAAATGATATTATATGTTGAACATACAGTTGATGCAAATGATTTGCCTACAGCATTGTGGCGCTTTTGTAACAATCTGGATCCGAAAAGAGATAGTATTTTAGTACAACGACAACATCAAGCTGACTCCCTCAAAGCCTTTGCCTGTATGGGGTTAGACGGCACCAGAAAAACTAAGGAGTTTGATGATTTTCAAAGAGACTGGCCAAACATTATTGTTGCAGATGATAAAACAATTATGTCTGTTGATAACAAATGGGATGAGTTAGCACTTGGTAAATTTCTACCATCGCCTTCCTTAAAATTTAAAGACCAGATGTACGGAGAAAATGCTGTATCCCTGTAAAACTTTGCAAAAAAAAATTGAATTAAGATTGTAATATCCACCTATGAAAAAAATATCTATAACCCTTTTGTGTGCAACCGTAGTTTTGCTATACAACGCCGGGTGTAAACCTGAGGCTTCCGATGCAAAAAATATTGCAAAGATTAAAGTCAAAAAAACTTCACAAAATCCAGTAATTGATACTGCTGTGTACAATAGATTCATACAACACATAACTAATGGAGATACCTCAGGCAACTGGCCTGTAAAAACTCCATATCCTTTGGCAGGCGCAATATTGCCTTATAATCGCATCCTTGCATTTTATGGAAATTTATATTCAAAAAAGATGGGGATTTTGGGAGAAATTCCGAAAGACTCAATGTTTAAAAAACTATTTTATGAGATATCAAAATGGAAGGCTGCAGATAGTACTCTCCCTGTAATACCTGCACTGCATTATATAGCTGTTACTGCGCAAGGCATGCCAGGTAGGGATGGCAAACACAGGATGCGTATGCCTTTCCATCAAATAGATACAATTATTAACTGGGCCAAAGAAATTAAAGCCCTTGTTTTTCTAGATATCCAGGTAGGGCATAGCACTGTTAAGGATGAGGTACCTCAGCTTGAAAATTATTTAAAAATGCCACAGGTACACCTAGGAATTGACCCGGAGTTTTCTTTAAAAAACGGAGAAGTTCCAGGTTCGAGGATCGGATCATTTACCGCAGAAGATATAAATGACGCCATTGATTTCTTAGGCAGCGTGGTTAAGAAAAATAATCTTCCTCCCAAAATTTTAATCGTTCATCGCTTTACCCAAGGTATGGTAACGGGCTATGAAAGAATAAAAAAAATTCCGGAAGTTCAGGTTGTTATAGATATGGATGGATGGGGAGACAAAATATTAAAAAGATCTACATATCTCCGGTATAATTATAATGAACCTGTACAGTTTAATGGCTTTAAATTATTTTATAAAAATGATATTAAAAAAGGAAGAAATCAGTTCTACACTCCTGATGAATTGGTAAAATTTATACCGCAACCCATTTACATCCAATACCAATAATATTTTAAAAAATTCCTAGCTAAATGAAAATCAAATGGCTGCTTGCTATTCCTGTTTTGTTATTTTTATCATGTAACCCTTCTCCAGAAATAAAAAATAAAACTAATTCACTAAATAAGAAAACTACGGATTCTGCTAAGCAAAAAACAGTTGCTGATGTTGCAACTATTCTTGCTAAAAAAGAAGTGCCTGTTTTATGTTACCATCATATCCGTAGTATGTATACCGGCGGCAGGATGCATGAGTATGAAGTATCACCTGCGGCATTTGCATATCAAATGAAAGCGCTAGCTGATAGCGGGTATAAAACTATTTTACCTGAAGACTTGTATGAATATTTAGTCCATGGTGCCGCACTTCCCCTAAAACCGGTAATGATAACTTTTGATGATACTGACAAAGAACAATTCACCATTGGCGCTGCGGAAATGAATAAGTTTGGATTTAAAGGGGTATATTTTATTATGACTATTGCCATCAACCGTAAAAGATATATGAATGAAGAGGAATTAAAATTATTATCCGATTCAGGACATGCAATTGAGGCACATACATGGGATCATCACATTGTTACAAAATATGAGCCTGCAGATTGGGATATCCAGTTAGTGCAGCCACAAAAAAGATTAGAGGCAATCATCGGGAGGCCTTTAAAATACTTTGCATATCCCTTTGGCTTGTGGAATAACGACGCTATTCTTGAATTAAAAAAGCATGGAATTAAAATGGCGTTTATTCTATCAACCAAACGAGATTCAACAGAGCCTTTATATACCATTCGCCGTATGATCGTACCCGGGCAATGGACAGCACAAGGTATGATCAAGACAATGAAGACTACCTTCCATTTAAAGTAATTTAATAATATCCTATAATGTTTACTTTTATTAAAACAAGTTTATGAAATCAGTAATTATAATGTTTGGGTGCTGCATTTTTTTCTTTGGATGCAGATCCCAAAGCACTAAATATTTGCCAAACAAAAATGCTGATAATAATACGCTGTTGTGGCAAGTGAGTGGTAAGGAATTGAAAAAACCAAGTTATCTTTTTGGTACATTCCATTTACTATGTAAAGATGATATTAAGTTCAGTGAGCAATTAAAAAAATCATTGATTTCTGCTGATGAAGTATACATGGAAATGGATCTGGACGATCCTTCAACAATGTTAAGCGGGCTATTATACATGAATATGAAGGATGGCAAAAAATTAAAAAACCTTTATACGACTGAGGAATACACAAAAGTTGAAAATTATTTTAAAGATTCTCTGGGTATGCCAATGATGTTGTTTCAAAGTATGAAGCCATATTTTCTGGTTGCAATGCTATATCCAAAAATGATGAATTGCAAAACGGCTTCAGGTGTTGAAGAAGAACTTATAAAAATAGCAAAAGACAATAAGAAAGAAATAAAAGGTTTGGAGACCATGCAGCTTCAGGCATCAGTGTTTGACAGTATTCCATATGAATGGCAGGCAAAAGAATTGTTGAAAAACATTGATAGTTTTTCAACTTATAAAAAAGAATTTGACACCATGATATCTGAATATAAAAATCAACAGCTATCAGCAATGGAAAAATTACTTGCCAAAAGCGAATTCGGTTCAGACAAAAAATATAAGGAGATCCTTTTAACCAAAAGGAATATTAATTGGGTAGGTCAGTTAAAAAGTATCATGAAAAAAGAAAGCGTTTTTGTTGCAGTTGGCGCCGGGCATTTGGTTGGAGAGAAGGGCTTAATCAATTTATTAAGAAAAGAAGGTTATACTGTTGAAGCATTGGAAAATAAATAATTTTTTTTGTTTGTATAACTAAGTTGGATACATTTAAATAACCAAAACTTACGATCATGAAAAAGCTATTGCTGTTATTTACAATTTTTACTTATTTATTTTCCTGTAATTCAGAGGATAAGACCAAAACAGAAACAGCCAATACTGACTCAACAATAACCGATTCTACAAAAAAACTATTAAGTGTTACAACACGAGATATTAGTACATACTTAATAGATAGCACTATAGCAACAGAAATGAAAAAGCATACGGCTATGTTTCCACATACGCCAAAATACATAGATAGTTCTTTAAAAGTTGATATTCAGAATGCACATCCTACAGGAATTATTTATCCAATAAAAGCTCAGTATAGAAAAGAAGATGTGTCAAGATATGCCAGTACAAGAGGCTTTCAGCAGGGCAGCGATTCAGCTAAAGTTAAAAATTATAAAACAGTAATATATAAAGTAGTAATACCTAACCGAGAAAAATTGGTAGAGGATACATATTATTACGATATTGTAACCATTAAACCCCCACCACCCGATGACAGTAAAGGAAAAAAATAATTAATAACCACATAAAACATCAGGAAAGTAAAAAGTGTTTATAAATTACTTAAATTCATTAGTAAAATATTATTTTTAAAAACTGCCAAAATTTACAATTATGAAAAAGTTAGTTTTTTACGTAATGCTTATTACACTGATCAGTTGTAATACCAATAAGCTAACCGGTATAAAAGCAGCCGGCGTTGGCGAAGAATGGAAAATATCAGAAGATGTTGCAAGGGGCATGATCAACCGCCTTAATGAATGCGGACTTTTTAAGCCCTGTCACAATGAATCAAAAGTAACTGATTCTAACCGTGCTGAACTTCAGTGGTTAAAAGCTACATATCCCACCGCAGAAATTATTAATGTTGATGCAAGGTATAGGCACCAGGACCAGGAACGATATGCAACACTTAGAGGGATAACTGATGAAAAAAAAGCAAAAGTGAGGGGGTATAAAACACAAATTGTTAAGGTTGTATTAACCACCGGATCAATGTTCGCTTCTGAATATTATTATGATTGTTATACAATTAAACCGCCTCCTCCAGATGACCAATAAAAAAGTTTAGAAAGTAATTATTCTGTTTATCTAATCAAAAATTTATTACAATGGAGAAATCAAATACAAATAGTAATGAAAATATAAATGTAAAGGATTGGGAAATAGATGAAAAAGTAGCAAAAAAAATGATATATCATCGAAGAGAAGCTGGTAATGATACGTCAAACATTATAGATTATAATGATACAGTTTTAGATGAAATTACAAAAGCATACCCAAAGAATGCCTTAATAGCTATGGAAGAGGCTAGGTATAAAGATGATGAGGATGAGATCCGATATTGCAGGATGCGTAAGATACCCGATGAAAATAACGGAAACAGAGGTAAACAGGGGAAGGTCAAAGGCTATAAAACTAAAATTTATAAAGTAACGGTAACAAACGGGCTTTCAGAAGAAGCAGATTATTATGATATTGTAACCATTAAACCACCTCCCCCGGAAGATAAATAAAGTTAAAAGCATAATTATAACACCGCAGTATCTTCTTCAAAGTCGGCTTCTTTAACTGGTGCCGGCTTTTTCATATTCAGCCACCATTTTTTTATTGAAAATTTTGTTCTTGCCTCCAATAATTTTCTTGATTCAAGAAATTTTGTTAACCTATGCTCTAATAAATGTTGTAAAGGAACCAACATTGCGATAAGCACTATTTTAATCAACCAGATTTTTAATGGTTCTCCATGTGTTACTTTATGTAAAAATGTATCTATCAGTAAAACGATAAATTCAAATAAAGAAATAAAGAAGATATAGCCCAAAATTTTAATAGTGAATTTTGATACAGGAAACATCCCTATAATCAACATAATAATAAAAATAACAGCAATGGCTATTGTAATTGCCATGTACTGAATATTTCGTTTATTTTTTACAAGTTGTTGTTCTTGTCTTACTTCCTCTTCATGCTTTTTGTTTTCCCTTTCAACATCTAATAATGCAATGTCTCTTTCTTTGGATAGCTGTCCCAGGGTATTATTATATTGTTTTGCCTGTTGGGAGTATTCAAAGGCTAGTTTGTAATTTTCTTTATTAGCATATAAACTACTTAATGATACGGAAATGGAAGCAATGAATTTTATCTCATTCATTTTTTTATATATGGCTAAAGATTTAGTGTAGTATGCAATTGACTGTGGTATATCATTTAATAACTGATAGCATTCTGCAATTTCTCTGAAAAGTGCCCGGATCGATCTTTCATCAAAATTTTTTACAAAATCATACTTAGCCTGATGTAAGTAAGTAAGAGCTGAATCAGGTTTATTTGAATAAAGATAAATTTGGCCCTTAATCCGATAATAATTTCCTATACCTGGATTGATATAACTTGCTTTAACATCGGGCTCGTTCTCAAGATATTCTAAAGCCTTATCACTGTTTTTATCATTAACAAAATAATATAGAAGCTTTAATTTTTTTGCCTCTAATAAATATTTATAAAGCTGATGCGACTCAGATAATGCTATTGATTTTTCTAAATATGATCTTTCATCAGTTATTCTGGAAAGGTCGTAATAATCGCTTATTAACCCTTCCACATAATTATATTGTTTATTAAGCGCTAAACTCTTTTTTATAAAATCTTTAGCTACATCTTTATTGTTCAAAAAAACAAAATACAATTCTGAAAAGCAATGATAGATGGTTGATTGAAGCGGAATAGATTTTAATTTTATAGCAATATCAAATGCGTTATTATAATTTCTAATTGCTGACACTGCTTCCCCTCGGGCCTGATATGAATTTCCCAATTCAATATAAATTACTGCTTTTATAGAATCTGACTTCACATTTGGTAAAATTTGAAGTGCCTGTGTTGCCTGGTATAGCGCCTTATCATTTTGCCCCCTCTCTCGTAAAATACCTGCCATACGTGTATAGCCAAGCGCTAAATAATTATACTGGTTTTTGGATTTTGCAAAATCAATACCTTTTTCTAAAAATGCAATAGTTTTCTCAAAATGTTCTGTTGAAGCCGAGGAGCTTATATTAGTTATAGCTGGCCCAAATAAAACCAATAAAGTAAGATTATTATTATCCGATATATCTGCTATGCTTAACTGCTCATTTAAAATGCTATCGGCCTGTTGGTATAATTGATAAGTATAATACAGATCGGCGAGTTGTCCTAAAGCAATCACTTTATCAGAATCAGATGCAGCACTATTATAAAGATTAGTAATCCTGTCCCGTTGTTTTCTAAATTGAGCCGCACAAAAGTTTTGTGTAACAAGAATAATGAGTAGTATGGTCACTAATCTTTTCATAGCAGTCTCTTATCAAATATACAAATTTTGAAAAGAAACTTTCTATTTGCTCATCACCGGCAATTCAATATGTGTTGGATACTTACCCGAAAAATAAATAGTCTGCGTTGCCTTAGTAAAATCACTATCCTTTGCTTCAAAAATATTAGGTATAAATTTTTGTGGGTTGCGGTCAATAACAGGGAACCATGTGCTTTGAATTTGTATCATTAATTTATGCCCTTTTTTAAAAGCATGGTTTATCTGGTGCAGATCAATAATAAATTCTTCCGGCTTATTCGGAATTAAGGCTTCAGGTTTTTCAAAACTTTTTCTAAATCTTCCCCTGAATACTTCCATTGCAACGGGCAATTGGTATTGGCTCATCAATAAATTTGTTTGATCTAAGTTTGGATATACATCAATCAATTTCACTATCCAGTCAGCGTCAGTACCCGTTGTGCTTGCAAAAACATGCGCAGAGACCTTTCCGGTCACAATCATATCTTCTGTTAGTGAATCACTGGTAAAGCTTACTACATCAGTTCTTGTAGAAACAAAACGCTGATCTTCTACATGCCATGTTCTCCATCTGCTGCCTGTACCATAGGTCGCTTCAATGGGTTGTATGCGATAGGGTACGGGATGAGAAGGATCACTTACATAGCTCACAGAACCTTGAGACGCTATAGGTTTAAGAAAGGAGCAGGTATTGTTTTTTGCTGCATATAAATTTTTTATAACTGCTTCTTTTGCCGGCCACGTTGTATATGTTTTCCATATATTACTTCCTGTTTGAAAACAAGTTGCTTCATCAAATTTGCCATTGCCAACTCCTTTTAACCAATAGTCAAACCAATTTTTTTGCATTTCTCTAAAATCTAAGCCGGTATTTTTTTCGAAAGATATTTTACCAAGGCTGTCACCTTTGCCTCTTCCCCATTGCCCATGATTCCATGGCCCCAGAATTATATAATTTCTATTAAAGGAATCTTTTTTTTCCATGTGTGAATACATCAATTGCGGACCGTTAATATCTTCCTGATCAAAATATCCACCTACATGCAGTTGAGGAATTTGAGGATACTTAACGTAACTCAATGGAGAATTTTTTTGCCAGAAGGCATCATAATCAGAATGCTTCACAAAATTGTTCCATGTTGGTATTTTATTATAAAAATAATTATCGTTCACATTTTTTAATGAACCTAGTTTTAAATACCAATCATACAGATCAAATTGAGGAAAAGGAAAATCGCTATCAGT
>DASYOS010000104.1:0-3183 GCA_036007525.1 Chitinophagaceae bacterium
TATTACAGCCCATCTATTTGGGAGATCGGGTTTTACCTGGGTACATTTGGGTTATTCTTTACATGTTATTTTTTGTTTGCAAAATTCTTCCCCGTTATTGCAGTGGCGGAAATTAAAGCAATATTAAAAACAAGCGGTGAAAACTATAAACATAAAATGACTGAAATCGAAAAGAAGGATGCTGATAAATTTTATATTGAAGAAGTAGAGCATGCACATTAAAGTTTTAGGTTATAAGTTTTAAGTTATAAGTATGTCTGTAAAAAAATTTGTTGTTGGTTGCTTTGATGATGAAAAGGTTTTGTTTCCTGCGATAAAAAATATTCGCAGAGCAGGTTACAAAATACATGATGTGTATACTCCTTTTCCTGTGCATGGTTTAGATCATGCATTGGGTATAAGAGAAACCAGCTTACATACTGCGGGATTTATTTTTGGTATTACAGGAACAGCTACAGCATTGGGTTGTATGGGATGGATATTTACCAGGGACTGGCCGCTTAATATTGGTGGCAAACCCCACTTTCCTTTACCCGCATTTATACCTATCACATTTGAAACAACAGTTTTATTTGCTTCAGTAGGTATGGTGATGACATTTTGTTATCTGTGCCAGTTGATGCCGGGTGTGAAAAAACATCATTTTCATCCCCGTGCCACAGACGATTTATTTGTAATGGTAATTGAGTGTACAGATAAAACAAATGAAACAGAGGCTACAAGTTTTTTACAAGCAAATGGGGCAATTGAAATTAATGTTCAGGAAGCTGAAACGGGATGGTGGTTTGGCAGGTACGATAAACAACAAAAATTATACAGGCACGAAGAGGTTGGATATTAAAATTTGAAAGGAGAGTTTAAAGCTCAGGTATGAAAAAAATAAAATTTAGTTTAACAATCATTTTTTCAACTATTGTTTTTATCAGTTGTGGAGATAAGCGGGATCCCGGCAGGGTTTATATGCCGGATATGGCGTACAGCAGAGCTTATGAGGCGTATGCACAAAACAATCTTAAACAGGAAGGAATTAATTATATTAATTATCCTGTAGACGGAACAATCAGAAGAGGTGATCTATTTGCCTATACATTATTAAATGATTCCAACGGATATAAAATGGCTGCGGGTACAAAAGATCCATTGCCTGCGCTGGATTCAAACCAAATGTTAGAAGCACAAAGAATATTTAATATTAATTGTGCTATTTGTCACGGCGCCAATATGGATGCACAAGGTCCTTTAGCAATATCAGGAAAAGTAGGGGGTATTGCAAATTTAAAATTAGACCAGTATATAAAAGAACCTGTAGGACAAATGTATCATGTGGTAACTTACGGTAAAGGAAATATGGGTAGTTATGCAGCGCAGTTAAATAAAAAACAAAGATGGATGGTGGTGCAGTATGTAAAATCTGAACAGACAAAAGGGTCGGCAGCAGCAAAGGATAGCAGTAGTACAAAACCTGCAAAAGATAGCACAGCAAAAAAATAACCCTTCGACATCCCGATATTTATCGGGACAGGGTAACAAAAAAGTAAATAAGGAATTTAATTAATAAAAATAATTTGATGAACAATCATTTTGTAATACCGGGGGGATTTAAAAAGTGGTCGGTTGGGCTTATGATTGTAGGCGCACTCTCATTACTAATCGGAATATTTGCTTTACATCCGGGTGGTAGTTCTCATGGTGATAGTATAAGCAGTACAAGGTTTTGGGCTGTGTTATTACAAAACAGTATTTACTGGCTATTGCTTGTAAATACAAGCATGTTCTTTATTTGTATTACCACACTTGCAATGGGTGGCTGGCAGGTTGCATTTAGAAGAGTGACCGAGGCTATTTCATCTCTTGTGCCGATCATGGGATTAATTACGCTGCTGGTTATATTATGTATTGTATTGGGCCATCGCACAGATATTTATCCCTGGCTTGATAAAGACCATGTTGCATCAGATAAAATATTAAGCGGTAAATCAGGATTTTTAAATCCAACATTTTATACAATTGCTTCAGTATTGGCAATAGGGTTGTGGGCATATATTGGTAGAAAAATGAGGCAGATGAGTGTTGAATCCGATCAGCGAGGTGCTATGGATTATGAAACAGGAAAAGTTTGGATAAAGAAAAATATTGCCTGGGGCTCATTTTTTATTGTAGTATTTGGTTTAACCGTTGGCTCTACAATGCCATGGCTTTGGCTAATGAGCATAGACCCACATTGGTTCAGTACAATGTATAGCTGGTACACTTTTGCAAGCACATTTGTTTCGGGCATTTCATTAATAGTATTATTTGTAATTTATTTAAAAAACCGTGGTGAGCTGGAGTATGTAACCGAAGAGCATATTCACGATCTGGGAAAATTCATGTTTGCATTTTCTATTTTCTGGACGTATCTATGGTTTTCTCAGTACATGCTAATCTGGTACAGTAACCAGCCGGAAGAAACAATATATTTTATACAAAGAATAGGTACCGCACAGCATGCCGGTCCATATAAAGGAATATTTTTCTTTAACCTGATAATAAATTTTGTTTGCCCGATATTGATTTTAATGAAAAAGGCTGTCAAAAGAAATTATACTATGATGACCTTTATGGCGGTATTAATAATATTCGGGCATTGGGTTGATTTTTACCAGATGGTAATGCCGGGAACAGTTAAAGGAAATCCGCACATGAGCTGGTACGAGTTTGGGATTCCCCTGGGGTTTGTAGGATTGATAATGTGGGGAGTGGGAAGATATTTATCAAACTACCCTTTAACGGCAAAGAACCATCCGTTCTTAAAAGAAAGTATCATACATCATACATAAACCCCTATCCCCTAAAGGGGGAAAAGGAGAAGTTATTGAAGATGTTAAAGAATAAATGAGTAGAATAAAAAATGAACAGGTAATTATTAATTATAAACTTAAATATCCCCTTTAGGGGTTGGGGTATGAATGATTATTTCTTAATAGCGATTGTACTGATGATTTTCCTTCTGATATTTCAGATTGCAAAAGCTAGTGAATATGTGAGTGTATTAAAAGGTGAAGAAAAATCACGTAAGCAAACCAACAGGATCAACGGATTCCTTTTGGTTGCCTTTTTAATTTTAGGATTAATCGGTGCCTGGTGGTGCAATCATTTGTATTACGGAAAAACTTTATTTCCGCAAGGCGCAGCATCATTAGA
>DASYOS010000105.1:0-6324 GCA_036007525.1 Chitinophagaceae bacterium
CCTGTAGGTGGCGGTATCCGCAGTTTAAATGTTGCTTTGAGGCAAGAACTGGATTTATATGTTTGTCTGCGGCCTGTGAAATATTTTGAAGGCGTTCCATCTCCTATGTGGCAACCAGAAAAAGTAAACATGGTAATTTTCAGGGAGAACACAGAAGATATTTATGCAGGCATTGAATACATGACCGGCACTCCCGAAGCAAAAAAGCTTTTAGATTTTCTACAAAATGAATTGCAGGTAAAAAATATCCGTTTTCCTGATACAACTTCTTTTGGAATTAAGCCTGTAAGTAAAGAAGGCTCAGAAAGATTGATACGCTCTTCTATTGAATATGCTATTGCCAACAAATTGCCTTCGGTAACAATTGTGCACAAAGGCAACAATATGAAATTTACGGAAGGCGCTTTTAAAAATTGGGGATATGAATTAGCAGTAAAAGAATTTGGCGGTAATGTTTATACCTGGAATCAATGGGAAGCAACTAAAAAAGAAAGTGGCGAAGCAGTAGCCAATGAAGAAATGAGAATCAGTTCTATAGGAGGAAAAGTAATTATTAAAGATGCCATTGCAGATAATTTTCTGCAACAAGCAATGCTTGCTCCCCAGGATTATTCAGTAATAGCAACCCTTAATTTAAATGGTGATTACATCAGCGATGCCTTAGCAGCACAGGTTGGAGGCATCGGTATTGCACCCGGAGCAAATATTAATTACTTAACCGGCCATGCAGTGTTTGAAGCTACACATGGTACGGCACCACGTTTTGCAAATACCAATACCATGAACCCTTCTTCAGTTATCTTAAGTGGAGTAATGATGCTGGAATATATGGGATGGCGGGATGCGGCGGAAAAGATCACCAACGCAGTTGGTAAAACAATTCGCAGTAAAAAAGTTACCATTGATTTTTATAACTTAATGAAAGATGCAATGCTTTTAAAAACAAGTGAGTTTGCTGATGAAATAATTAAGAACTTATAAGTCGTGAGAGGTGAAAAGTGAGTTGTGAAATGTTAGATTTTCATGTTTTACGTCTCACGTTTCACGATATGAGTTTCTCAATATTTAAAAAGATATTGCCCAGGCAACACTTTAATATCAAATGTTTTTGCACTGATCAATTCACCATCAATTTGCGCAAGCGTTTCTTCTTCACATTCAATTACTACATTACTTACCATTTTGTGAAGTATAAAATCTTTATTAAGATGCTTTCCTTTTTCAATTACCGGTAAATATTTTAATCTTTTTAAAATCGGTAAAGGTCTACACAATACCATGTTGAGTTTGCCATCATCAATTTTGGCTTCCGGTGAAACAATAAATCCTCCACCTGTGGTTGTTGAATTAGTTATCATTACCAATAGAAATTTTTCTGAAAGATTCTCCGCATCAAATTGTATTTGGTAAAGCCTTTCTTTAAAAGAGAACATTTTTCTTATTACAATCCATAGATAACCTAAATGCCCGCCTAACAATCGGATTGCAGACATTGATTTTAAAACTTCCCCGTCAAATCCAATCCCCACTCCATTAATAAATTTTCTGCCATTACATTCAGCAGCATCAACTTTTTTAATTTCTGCAGTAAGCACTTTCTTAATTTGTGTGTTTATGCTTATTGGGCAATAAAGCTTTGATGCGAAATCGTTTCCTGTTCCCCCTTTAAAAATTACGATTGGGATAGAAATATTTTTATAAAAATTCAATAAATAATTCAGTGCACCGTCGCCTCCTATTAACCACACTTCTTTAAAAGTGTTTATTTCCTCAGGCCAGTGTTCAGTAAAAGATGCAAAAGGAATTTTCTTTTTAGATAATATTTCATTTATGGCTGCTACTATTTGTTGGGTTTTATTCTTTTTAGCTAAAGGATTTATCAGTAAAACAATTGTTCCGCTATCGCCCATTATAATAGTTATTGGTTGGCTAAACATATTCAATGCAATTAAAATATCTTTGCCAATCTATAAATTTATTATAATTAGATAACTATGTGTGGTATTGTTGGAATATTTGATTTAAAAACGAATGCAGAAAACCTTAGAGCAAAGGCATTGCAAATGTCGGGTAAGCAAAGGCATCGTGGCCCGGATTGGTCAGGGATATTTTTAAGTGAGAATGCTATCATGGTGCATGAGCGGCTTTCTATTGTTGACCCAACATCAGGCAAGCAACCGCTATATAGTGCAGATAAAAAACTTGTGCTGGCCGTTAACGGAGAAATATATAACCATAAAGAGCTTCGAAAAAACCTTAAACAGCCTTATGAATTTTTAACGCATTCTGATTGTGAAATCATTCTTGCTTTATACAGGGAGAAGGGAATAAGTTTTTTAGAAGACCTTAATGGCATTTTTGCATTTGCATTGTACGATGTAGAAAAAGATGTTTACTTCATTGGTCGTGATCACATGGGAATAATTCCTTTGTACATGGGATGGGATGAATCTGGAAACTTTTATGTTTCCTCTGAACTTAAATGCATAAACGGTGTTTGCAATAAAATAGAAGAGTTTTTACCCGGTCATTATTTGTACAGCAAAGATGGCAAACTAAAACAGTGGTACAAACGTGAATGGAATAATTTTGACAATGTAAAAAATAATAAAAGTGACGAAGCGGAATTAAGAAGAGCATTGGAAGAAGCTGTCCATAGGCAACTCATGAGTGATGTACCTTATGGCGTTTTACTTTCCGGCGGTTTAGATTCTTCTATTATTTCTGCCATAGCAAAAAAATATTCATCAAGAAGAATTGAAACAGAAGATTTGAAAGATGCATGGTGGCCGCAGTTGCATTCATTTGCGGTGGGTTTGGTTGGCTCGCCTGATCTTGCTGCGGCGCAAAAAGTGGCAGATCATATCGGCACGGTTCATCATGAAGTAAATTTTACCATACAGGAAGGCCTGGATGCTTTGCGTGATGTTATTTATCATATAGAAACGTATGATGTAACAACCATCCGTGCTTCCACGCCGATGTATTTGCTTGCCCGTGTAATAAAATCGATGGGTGTAAAAATGGTTCTGAGTGGAGAAGGCGCTGATGAATTGTTTGGCGGTTATTTATATTTCCACAAAGCGCCCAATGCAAAAGAATTTCATGAAGAAACCGTGCGTAAATTAAGCAAGCTGCATTTGTATGATTGTCTGCGTGCCAATAAATCGCTGGCAGCCTGGGGTGTGGAAGGTCGTGTTCCTTTTTTAGATAAAGAATTTATGGATGTTGCCATGATGCTAAACCCTGCAGATAAAATGGCGGGCAACGGAAAAATAGAAAAACATATTTTAAGAAAAGCCTTTGAAGATTATCTTCCACACGAAATTGCATGGCGACAAAAAGAACAATTTTCAGATGGTGTTGGATATGGCTGGATAGATACTTTGAAAAAAATAACGAGTGAGCAAGTAAGTGACGACCAGTTAAAATTGGCAGCTCACCGCTTCCCTATAAATACGCCACGCAGTAAAGAAGAATATTTTTACCGTACTATTTTCAGTGAACATTTTCCCGGTGATGCAGCCGCAAGCTGTGTTCCTTCCGAGCCATCCGTTGCATGCAGCACTGCCATTGCATTGGAGTGGGATAAAGCTTTTAAAGAAATGAATGACCCTTCCGGCAGAGCGGTGAAGAGTGTACACAATGATGCGATATGAGGTTATAATTTTAAAAAGCTTAGTCATTTTGCACTTTTTCGGCTGAAGACTCTACATTTCAATGTGCTGATGGAGCAGCGTTTTTTTAAACCATAGTTCATAAACAGGATCAAGAAAATAAATTCCCTTTTGGTCATCAATCAATTCCTTTTGTATTAATACTTTTTTAATTTTTAATACATTGGCTGATGTGCCTAGCTGATATTTATGTACAACATCTTTTGAACTTAATCCTGTATGCACACCTTCGGCCAAAGCTTTTAAAAAGCTGTATTGCGCATTGGTAAGATTTTCTGTATCTCTTGTATACAAAATAGCATTTTGAGCCAACAGGTCTTCCACTGCTGCTAATATAATTTCTTTCGAAACTGTTTTTGATGTTGATGTCCAAACGAGATAAGAAAGCTGTTGCACATAATAGGAATGGTCCTGCACCAGGGCAGCAATCAGATTAGCCATATCTTCTGAAATTAATTTTTTTGTTGCTCTAAATTGCTTTTGTATAAAGCTGATCCAATCACTTCTTGATATCTTTGGCAGATAAAGCACATCACCAAACTTATAAAATGGGTGGGATTGCTTTTCAAAAAGCTCTGCCATCATGTGCTGACGGCTGCCATACAAACAATATGTTACCTGGTGATGATGCTGCCATTCGGTTCTCAATCTTTTTTGAAAAAGTTTTGGTTCTTTAAAGCTTCCGCAGTTTTGAAATTCGTCAATACAAATTATCAAATTCAGTTTTTTCTTTTTTGCAATTTTTTGCGGCAGGTTTAAAATTTCCCGATAATTCTTTTCCAGTTCTTTCCATTCAAAGCTGATGTCAAAATCCTGCATCGGATCCGTGCCTATAGAAATTTTTGGTGTGATGTGCTTTAAAAATTCCTTACCGGTCTCAATCCATTCTGTAAGTTTATTTGAAGTAGCTTTAATTGTTTCGGTTGCCAGCATTTTATAAAATTCTTCCTCATTGCGGATGCTCATAAGGTCCAGCATAATAATTTTCGTATTGCGATTACTGATATCTGTAGCTACTTTTTTTACCAGGGATGATTTACCCCAGCGTCTGGGTGAAATAAGGATTGTATTAATATGATTTTGAAGATTGTTAGTAAGTCTTTTAATATCAGCTGCCCGGTTAGTAAAGGCATCCTCATTTACCGTTTTTCCAAATGCAAAGGGAGTTTCCATAGTCAAATATAACAAGTTGACTTAAACTTACCAAATGGTAAGTTACCGAATGGTAAGTTACTAAATGGTAAGCTACCAATACAACAACTTATTACCATGTAAAGCCCGGAAAAATAAATAGAAAATACACCGGCTTCCATATTCAGTGCTTATGTATAATAAAGAGTCCTTCAAATTTAACAACCTTTTCGTTTTCCATTCTGCTTTATAACTAACACTCCCCTTCAGCAGGCCCCATTCCTTTTTCTTCATCATTCCTTTGAAAGCTTATATCAGCAAAAAAATATTTGCAGGCATAAAAGCGTATAACAACTAAAAAAATTATTCGTTTTATTTATTACTTCCTGCTTTGGTAATACAGTGCCATCAGATGAATGACCCTTTCCGCAGAGCGGTTAAGAGTGAACGTAATGATACGATTTAAAAATATTAATTTTGAGCAAAGAACAAAAGATATTCTACTTCCTTACATAACTATTTAAGGTCTGCAGGTTATTTACAGCATCTCCCATTGTATTATTAAAATAACAAAATACCGTTTTTCCGCTTCTCAACAATTTCTTAATACGTTTTGCATACGCCATTAAATCTTTATCGCTGTAGCTTCCGCGGTAACGTGGTTCTGGGCCATGAAACCGTAAATAAATGAAATCACTTTTTTGAGCATCAAGTGGAGTTGCCGATGCAGGAATGTCCTGTATCACTACACTAAAATTATATTCTTCCAACAACTCATATACTTCTCTTTCATACCATGATGAATTCCTAAATTCCATGGCTATTTTCCAATCAGTATTGTGTGTTGCTTCGCCAATAACATCTAACAGGTTTTGTAATTGATAGAGATTTTCGATCTTTAACCCCGGCGGAAACTGTACCAGCAAACATCCTTTTTTATGCCCAACTGGTTCAATGGTTTTCATAAAAGCCGCTACATCATTCGCTTTGAACTCCAGATTTTTTACATGCGTTACTGTTTTAGAAAGCTTAAAAGTGAATCTAAAATTATCAGGAACACTTTCTACCCAATTCGCTATTGTTGTAGTTCTGGGCAGTTTATAAAATATGCTGTTGACCTCAATACTATTGAATAATGATGCATAATACTGCAACCTGCTCTTATCCTGAAACTCAGGAGGACATTGCGCCTTAGGCAATGGAAGAACTAAGCCACTTATACCCGAATAAAAATTATTTATTTCCATGGATCATTGCTAAACAAACAATATTTACCTGTGCTCACTAAAAAATTTTTACGTTTTGATTTTGATAAAATCTTCATCGTTATTCTTTTCATCTACGACATATTCCTGCTGAAAAAACCTATATAATAAAAAAAGCCTCTCAGTTTCCTGAAAGGCTTTTAAATAGATATGGCAGTTACCTACTCTCCCACATTTTTGTGTAGTACCATCGGCCATGAGGGGCTTAACTGCTCTGTTCGGTATGGGAAGAGGTGAACACCCTCGGCAAA
>DASYOS010000106.1:0-7694 GCA_036007525.1 Chitinophagaceae bacterium
CCAATTATCCTTTGTATATCCATTACCACTTCAGGTGTAAATAAATGTTTACTGCCATCAATGTGATTTTGAAATAAAGCGCCTTCTTCAGAAAGTTTTCTGTTCTGGCTTAAAGAAAAAACCTGGTAACCACCACTATCAGTAAGTATTGGCTTATCCCATCCCATAAATTTGTGTAAGCCTCCTGCGGCTTCCATTACTTCAAGGGCAGGACGTAAAAATAAATGGTAGGTATTCCCTAAAATAATTTGTGCTTTTACATCATCCACCAGTTGTTTCTGCGACACAGCTTTCACACTTCCAACAGTACCCACCGGCATAAATATCGGCGTCAGTATTTCTCCATGGTCAGTCGTTATTTTTCCTGCCCTTGCCTTGGAATTTTTATCTGTATGCTGTAATTCAAATTGTAACGTCATTACCCGTGGTAATTATTTATAATTAAAAATCATTTCATCATTATTAATCAGCGGTCGCTATTTTTGCGGCTATGGTAATTCATTGGTGGCAGGTAATATTTTATTGTTTTTGCCTAATAGCTTTTATCCAGATATTTTATTATTTGTTTTTCTTTTCACGCCTTGCTCTTTATAAATCCAAAATAAAAAATATAACTCAAACACATCCTGTCTCGGTAATTATTTGTGCAAGAGATGAAGCGGCAAATTTAACTAAATATCTTCCGGGTGCTTTAGTCCAAAATTACAGTACCACACACGAGATTATTGTAGTAAATGATAATTCCTTTGACGAAAGCAAATATATTTTAGAAGCATTTCAAAGAACTTTTAAACAACTGCAGATAGTGGAACTGAAGCAGGAAGCAAGATTTATTCCCGGAAAAAAATTTCCTTTGAGTGTAGGGATAAAAACAGCGAAATATGAAATTGTTTTGTTGACAGATGCCGATTGTGTTGCTGCCAGCGAACATTGGGTAGCAAAAATGCAGGAAGCTTATAGAGAGAATACAGAGATCGTACTGGGATATGGCGCTTATAATAAAAAGGAAGGATTTTTAAATAAACTTATCCGATGGGAAACATTTCATTCAGCGCTGCAATATCTTTCTTATGCAGTTGCAGGGATGGCGTATATGGGTGTCGGTAGAAATCTGAGTTATAAAAAATCAGTTTTTTTCAGACACAAAGGTTTTTCATCCCACAATCATGTTGCCAGTGGTGACGATGACCTTTTTATAAATATGGCTGCAACAAAATCCAATACACAAATTATGATCGATAAGGATAGTTTCACCTTATCTGAGCCGCCAAAAACCTGGCATGAATGGATGAAACAAAAGCAAAGGCATTATACAACCAGCAGGTATTATAAAGCTGTTCATAAATTTTTATTAGGATTATATGCTGCCTCACATTGGGTTTTTTATCCTTTGTTTATCGCAAGTATGTTATTCTTTAGCTGGAAGCTTGCTTTATTAATTTTTGGTGTAAGGCTTTTAATACAGTTTTTTATTTTTTATAATACAATGAGTAAACTGGGTGAAAAGGATCTGCTTCCATGGTTTTTTATTCTGGACATCTGGATGTTTTTTTATTATATAATTTTTTCATTTGCGATATTTAATAAACCGCGGAAGACATGGAAGTAAAGTACACCCTCTAAATCTCCCTATAGGGAGACTTTGAAAGAGTATAATTATGGAAATACTTTCAAAATATTTTGGAGATTTTACCTATAAGCAATTACAGCAGTTTACTGCATTAAAAGAATTGTATGCTCAATGGAATGAAAAAATAAATGTGATCTCACGGAAGGATATGGATAATTTTTATGAGCATCATGTATTGCATTCCTTAGCGATTGCAACTCAATTTAATTTCCCGGATGGATACAATGTTATTGATATTGGTACCGGTGGCGGTTTCCCGGGTATTCCGCTGGCTGTTTATTTTCCAAAAGTGAATTTCCATTTGGTTGATAGCATTAATAAAAAATTAAAGGTGGTTGGTGAAGTTGCACAAGCCATTGGATTGAATAATATAACTACACAACACATCAGGGCAGAAGATATAAAAGATAAAAGATTTGATGTTGTTGTTTCCCGTGCTGTAGCGCCATTGAAAGACCTTTGGTATTGGAGCAAACCATTACTCAAAAAAAAGCCAATTGATCAACCAAAAAACATATCAGGACTTATTTGTTTAAAGGGTGGTGACCTTTCACAGGAGATATCTGAAAGCCGCCTTAGGCCAAAGACCTGGGAGGTTGATAAAATTTTTACTGAAGATTTTTTTACGGAGAAATATATTTTATACGTTAATTCAAGTCAATAAATTTTATCAGCCAATAGTCTGTATAGCTTGCTTCGCCAACATAGAAGGTATACGGAAGATCATGATCTTCAAACCCCCATTTTTCATAAAACAGTTTTGCTTTGTTATTGTGTTCCCAAACACCAAGCCACAGTAATTCATAATTATTTTCAGCAGCAAATTGCAGCGCATAAGACATTAATGCACCGCCAATCTTTTTTGATTGATATTCTTTTAAAACATAAATTCTTTTAAGATGAAGAGCCTTGTATTTTTTTGCAAGAGGGTAACCTTCATAATCTTCTGCTAATCTCATATAGCCCGTAGGAAAGCCTTCAGCATAAATTATATAATAAAAATCATCAGGATCTTCCAACTCCCTATAAATAACCTTTTCATTAAAACATTCATCCATAAATGCAGTCATATCATTGTCAGAACATTCGCCTCGATACGTTTCAATGAAAGTGATAATGCTAAGATCGGATACCAGCTGTGCATCTTTTATTCCAGCTCTTTTAATTTCTAAAGAAGTGGCTACCATTTCAATTGCAGAAAATTATTTTTTCGTTCAACATCTGCCATTCTTTTGGAACCATCGATCTCCGCTTCTTTTAGATCAGTAAGTTTTCTTTTAAATTGTACAGTGTAAGTTGGATGTGTCCACCTCCATTCTTCATGAATCGTTCTGGCTGTATTATTTTCAGCAGGCTTTTCTCCAAACATTAAGTTTAATGGAATATAGTGGGTTTCGGTAGTTCCATCCTTAAATCTTAATTCAAGATCAATAGGCATTGGCATATCTCCGACTCTCTTCAATCTTATTTTTGATACACCGTTTTCTTCCCATAAGCTATCAATACCATAGTCGATCGTTTTTGTTGTATTGATCCAGTATTCGTTGTACCAATCTAATTTTAACCCGCTCACATCTTCGGCAACTTTCATAAAGTCGGCAGCATTAGGATGTTTAAATTTCCACAGCCTGTAATACGCCAGTAGAATCTTATTTCTTACATCGGAACCAACTATATATCCCAGTTGTTCCAAAAACACTTCTCCTTTGGAATAAGAATTGATTCCATAAGTATAATTATTGTTGTAATGATCCGCATGTATGGTTAGCGGTTCTACCAAACCACCTTTATTCAGTGTAAAATATCCGATATATGCATCCACATGGTCTTCGGGTACATTATCTGCAAATTCTCTCAGCTCCTTGTTATCAGGATTATTTTTAAGCGTTTCTTTATAAGCCTGTAAAGAAGATTTTTTTAAATAAAATTTTGTAACCAGGTCTTCTGCATAGCTCGTAAAACCTTCATCCATCCATGGATACATTGATTCATTTGTACCCAGCATCATTTGATACCAGCTATGCATCCATTCATGAATAGCAGTGCCCATACTCGGGCTTACAATCATAGTGCAGTTAGGATATTCCATACCTCCATCACCACCATGTATAAATGAATATTGTTTATAAGGATAATCGCCGAAAGTTTTTTTAATAAAAGGAAAAACAATTACAGCTGCATCCGCTATTTCTTTCCATTGCCTGTCCCAGTCGGCTGCATATTTAATAAAATCGTTATTATAATTTGCTTTTGCACTTTTACTCATAGCATCAAATGCATATTTTGATGCCTCACTGTTATACAACACATGAATAGTGGGGCCATTAGGTATTTGACGAATTAAATGTTGGTATTCCGGATCAGCAGCCCATGCAAAATCATGTACATTAGGCGCAATAAAATGCCATTTATTTTTACTTCCTGCTTGTTGGGTTATTGTGCTCTTATTTTCATAGCCAAATCCCACCTGGTTCGCATTCGCAATATTTCCACTGCCGCCTAATACATAATTTTTATCAATATTTATAGTTACATCATAATCTCCCCATACGCCATAAAATTCACGTGCAACATACGGAGTGGGATGCCACCCTTCATTATCATACTCGCAAAGCTTAGGATACCATTGTGTCATAGTATAACGCACAAGAGTAGAAGGGTTATCTCTGCCGCTGCGGCGTATCTGCAAGGGAACCTGCGCTTCAAATTCCATTTCAAAAACCACTTTGCTTTTAGGTAAAATCGGTTTGGTAAGATTTACTTCCAAAATGGTTTCATGATATTTAAATGGTTGCGGTACACCATTCATTTTTAATGACTTTATTTTTTGGTAGCCAATTTCATCTGAATTTAATTTTGAAATCCTGTCTTTAACACGGGCATCCCAATTTGGCTTGTCATTGATCAATATTTTCCCTAATTCCCTGCTACGAGTGTCCATCATACTGTTGGGCTGAAAAGCATTCCAGTATAAATGATAAAACACTTTATTTAATTTATCGGGAGAATTATTGGTGTATTCCAGTTTCTGAGTACCTGTAAAGCGATTTGTGTTTACATCAACATCAATATTCATTGTATATTTTACACGTTGCTGCCAACGATCAGGCTGAGCTGTTGAAATAAGATGTGAGAATAGAGAGGCAAAAAGTAAGAAAGAAATTTTTTTCATTCGGAATAATTTATAGAAATAAATTCAATTTAAATGTCGTCAAAAAAGTAATTATCAACCACTTATCTCCTTATCATATTTAGCATTGATAAAGTTTCTGTTATCATTCGGGCATTAAATTCTATAGTAAGCTCTTTATGATTAACAGCATCTACA
This sequence comes from Chitinophagaceae bacterium, assembly GCA_036007525.1. Taxonomy (GTDB): domain Bacteria; phylum Bacteroidota; class Bacteroidia; order Chitinophagales; family Chitinophagaceae; genus Ginsengibacter. Next base: position 4,959 of record DASYOS010000106.1, read on the forward strand.
ATGGTCCCGATCCAGCACAAGCCACCTGTGAAAAAATATAGAATCCCCATACCGGTATGTCCCAAAACAAACCTGTGAATTCCTGCTATGAAGACAAGGCCCAGCAGGGATAATAACAAAATGGTTTGCGGATCTTTTCTTTTAGAACGATATATCATACAGAACTGTGTGAGTTCATCATCACTGAACCCCTTGGTGCGTGAATTGATGGTAATTAACTCTTCAGGAGTAACATCGTACAGATATTTTAAAAATACGGGGTTGATGCTGGTGGTGTTATATTCCATAATGATTATTTAATTTTTTTGTGAAAAGATGTAATTGCAATAATTTATATATTCTGCATACTATGATAAGGACAGCAAAAACGCCAAGCGGATGCGCTGCTATAGATGCCTCCATATCGCCATGAAATAAATAACTGATAGAGTGGCCAAGCCCGCAACCAGGGCAAAAATTTAATCCCAGTAATTTAAAAACACACAATGAGTAATGAGCATCAATGCCCGGCGTCATTAACGCCAGTGATATTAAGGCTGTGAGCCAGAATACTAATTCAAAATATTTTATGTATGTTTTTTGCATGTTGAATTTTATATATTATCCTTTTGTTTCAATGCCAGCTTTGCGCCTTTTTTTAAAAACATTTTTAAGTACCCCGGCGGTTGGTATGTCATCACCCAAAAGCTTTCCCCAAGGCTGTAAATCTTCTATTTTATCAAATATTACTTTAAGTATCGCTATTATTGGGATACTTAAAAACATGCCGCTGATACCGCACAAAGCCCCACCAATAAGCACGCCTACAACAGATATAAGGGCATTAATTTTAACCTTGGATGCAATGATCCTGGGTACTAAAAAATTATTATCTATCAACTGAACAATCATAAAAACAATAATTGTAGAAACGGCCATACTTATTGAGCCGGTATTAGTAAACGTAATTAAGGCCGTAAGAACCAATGCAACCAGACCTCCTATGTAAGGAATAAGATTTAAAATGGCAGAGATAATACCAAGCAAAATCGGATAAGGTGCGCCTATTATTAATAACCCGGTAACATTAAGTGCTGCAACAATGCTTGTTTCAGTTAATAAACCTGTGATATAACGCTGTACTACATACCGTATTTCCTGAATAACATTGTTAACGTTTTCGTGATGTTCCCCATCAAATAATTCTACAACAAAGCGTAATAACAGGGTGCGGTAATATAGAAAAAGAAAAACATATACAGGCACAAGAATAACTGTGGCAACTGAAGCCGTAATAACCCCAAGGGTACTTACGGGATCAGCATCTGAAGTGGCTTTTTGAATAATTTTTTGCTGCTCTGCCCTGGTTAAATTAAATGTAGAACTTATCCAGCGTTGAAACTGTGTCCAGAGGCTGTTAAGGTTGTGCTTAATAGCAGGGATATCCTGCACAAATGAGGCTATCTGCTTAGATAAAAAAGTAATAAGGCCAGCAACAAATAAAAGTGCGATAACCACAGTAAATACTATTGCCAATATTTTTGGCACACGCCATTTAATAAATTGTTTTTCCATGGGCCGCAATAAAACGGCAAAAAGAAAAGCAAATCCCAGTGGCGCTAAAATATCCTGCCCGATGTATAAACCATATAATACCAGGTATATTAATAGTATCAGAATAGTGATTTTTGCATATAGGGGCCATGTCTTTACCATAAAACAAATGTATGATTATCTTCGCTTGTATATGTCTAAATTTCTTATCACAGGCCTTGGAAATATCGGGGACGAATACGCCCATACACGCCATAATATTGGCTTTGATGTGGCGGAAGCGTTTGTATTAAAACAGGGTGGATTCTTTAGATCAGCCCGCCTGGCAGATGTTGCAGAAGTTAAATGGAAAGGGAAGATTTTTATTTGTGTTAAACCCACCACATATATGAACCTTAGCGGCAGGGCAGTTAAGTATTGGCTTGATAAAGAAAAGATACCAGTAGAAAATTCTTTAACCATTGTAGATGATCTTGCTTTACCGTTGGATAAACTTCGCCTACGAAAAAGCGGTAGTGATGCAGGGCATAACGGCTTAAAAGATATTCAGGATATTTTAGGCACTGATGAATATCCTAAACTTCGTTTTGGGATTGGCAATAATTTTTCAAAAGGGATGCAGGTGGATTTTGTGCTTAGTAAATGGGATAAAGACGAACTCCCTATTGTAAAAACTAAAATAGAAAAATGCATCGAAGTGATTGAAAGCTTTGCGGCTATAGGTATTGATAAAACCATGAGTATGGTTAACAATCTATCCTTTATGTCCCTATAAATTTTTTTTAATGATTATTTTATCGTTTATAGCTCCAGATAGTTTTCTATATTTTCGTTTCTCACTTCCGGATATTAAAACCGCATTTCTATGAAAATATTTTGTATCGGACGCAACTATGTTGATCACGCTAAGGAACTGGGTAATGAAGTGCCAAAAGAGCCGGTAATTTTTATGAAACCTAAGAATGCTCTGCTTCATGATCATACTCCTTTTTACTACCCTGAATTTACTAATGAGCTGCATTATGAATGTGAGCTTGTGCTAAGAATAAGTAAGAATGGTAAGTATATCCAGGAGAAACATGCCGCAAATTATTATAATGCTATAACTGTTGGCATTGATTTTACGGCCCGGGATATTCAGGATGAGCTAAAGAAAAAAGGGTTGCCATGGGAGAAGGCTAAGGCATTTGATAACTCAGCAGC
>DASYOS010000107.1:0-3554 GCA_036007525.1 Chitinophagaceae bacterium
GGTTCTGATACCGCAAAACATTATCAATGGTATCCATTTATAAATCTTGGTCATTATGAATTGGCTAAACAATTAAAAGATAAAATGAGAGATACCATTATTGGTTTTTACAAAAAAGGAATTGAAAAAGTATGGAACAAATCAAAAAGTAATGCATTTTATAGAGGGGTACCATATATCTGGTGCAGCAATAATCTTACAACATCATTTGCCATTCAATGTTATTGGTATCGCGAATTAACCAAGGATAAAACTTTTGAGGAATTTGAACAGGCCAATATTGACTGGCTGTTTGGCTGCAACCCATGGGGAACAAGTATGGTATATGGTTTGCCATCCTGGGGCGATACCCCTGTTGACCCACACTCTGCTTTTACACATTTAAAAAATCATCCTATAAATGGCGGATTGGTTGACGGCCCTGTTTATACAAGCATTTATAAAAATCTTATTGGCATTACTTTAAAAGATGCAGATGAATACGCTGAATTTCAAAGTGATGTTGCAGTGTATCACGATGATTATGGGGATTACAGCACTAATGAACCAACGATGGATGGAACTGCTTCGCTGATTTATTTGCTGGCGGCAAAGGAGAATGAAGCGGCGCCCTCTAATCCGATAGCTATCGGATCTCCCCCAAAAGGGGAGACTTCCGCAGCTTCTTTTCCAATGTTCGATCATGGAGCAATCGTTAGAGGTGATCAAAATAAAAAAGAAATTGCATTGGTATTTACTGCTGATGAATTTGGAGATGGAGGGAAAATTATTCTAAACACATTGCAAAAACAGAATGTAAAAGCATCTTTCTTTTTTACAGGTAGATTTTATCGCAATCCGGTTTATAAAAATATCATCACCCAACTAAAACAACAGGGACATTATTTAGGTCCGCATAGTGACCAGCATTTGCTGTATTCAGATTGGGCTAAAAGAGATAGTCTTCTTGTAACAAAACAACAATTCACTAAAGACCTTACTGCAAATTTAAAAGCGATAGAAAACTATGGAGTAAAACGTTCAGCTATAAAATATTTTATACCTCCCTATGAATGGTATAATGACAGTATTGCTGTATGGACAAAGCAGATGGGAATGCAATTGATAAATTATTCTCCCGGCACAAAAAGCACAGCTGATTATTCAACTCCTGATATGAAGAATTATAGGAGTTCTGAAGAAATTTATCAATCTATTCTTAATAAGGAAAAAGAACTAAATGGATTAAATGGATTTATCTTATTAATTCATTTTGGAACTGATGTAAAAAGAACGGATAAATTTTACAATCGTTTGGATGAGCTTATAACAACGCTAAAAGATAGTGGTTATAAATTTACTTCTATCGATCAGGTTTTAAAATAATTTACCGCAAAGAAAAGAGTTAATTGAGATTTCGCAGAGGCTCTGCGTAAACCCTGCTTCTCATGTTCTCTGCGGTAGTTTTTTGATAACTATTTATTCTTCCCACTCACATATTTATTACCCCTAACATAAAACCGGTATGGCAATTCAGAATCGGGAAAAGCGCTTTCTACACCAATGCGTTTGCTAATGCCAACTTCATTTTTTTTTAATTTAAATCCGTCATCAGCCAAAAATATCTCATCACCCAGCAAATGCAATCCGGAATGCATTTTAAAAATTCCCAATGCTTTACCTACATTTCCCGGCCCTTTGGTTAACGTAAAATCCAATTTTTCTTTTCCGGTTCGTTGCAACATAATATCAATTCCTTCCAACGGCTCTACAGCTCTTATCAGCACTGCATCTGGAACATCTTTATCATTGGTTACAACATTCAACATTTGGTGCATACCATAGCAAATGTAAACATATGCGGTTCCTGCGCTTGCATACATGTGCTCATTTTTTGCAGTCCTTCTCCCTCCAAATGAATGTGATGCTTTATCCACATGTGCTACATAAGCTTCGGTCTCTATAATTCTTCCTGAAGTAATTAACCCATCAAAATTGGTGAAAACAATCTTGCCTAGTAACTCTCTTGCAATAGCAACAACATCTTTTCTTTTATAAAAACTAAGTGGTATTTTTTTCATACTCGTATAAACAGGTGTATTTCAAACGTATAAAATTATATTAAATGTATTCTTCTAAACACCAAAAGCAAATTATATTTTTTATGTTTGAACAAACCCTTAGCCAACACTTTGCTTAAAGAACTGATCATAGCAATACAATCGTATTTTAAAGCCCACAGGTTTATAGTAACACATAAACTCTGGAAGTGGATACTTATTCCCGGTATTTTTTATGCAATTTTATTTTGTGTGGGTATATATTTTTTCTGGCATTCCTCGGCTGATGTTATCGATTATGTTTTTTCAAAAACAGGATTGAAAGCGCTGATGGTAAAAGAGCAAGATACCTGGCTGCGTTTCATTTTTATTTTCGGGCAATTAATTCTGCAGCTTATTTTACTTTTTGTTTATTTCTCATGGTTTAAATACCTGTTTCTTATAATTGGCTCGCCTATATTTGCTTACATAAGTGAAAGAACAGAAGCAATAATAAATGGGAAAGACTATCCCTTTGATCTAAAACAGTTTGGGAAAGATGTTGTGAGGGGAATTGCCATTGCCATACGAAATACGCTGTGGCAAACAGTTTATATGATATCTATTTTTATCTTATCATTTATCCCATTGATAGGGTGGGCGACACCTGTGCTGGCATTATTTGTTGAATGCTATTATTTTGGATTTTCTATGCTGGATTACAGTAGCGAACGCAGGAAACTCTCTGTAGCGCAAAGTATTAATTTTATTGGCCATCACAAAGGCCTCGCCATTGGTAATGGAATGGTTTTTTACCTAATGCATGCACTGCCAATAATCGGATGGGTGTTAGCTCCCACATATGCGGTAATTGCAGCCACCTTAAGTTTACACCAGCAACAAAATCATGACATCTAAAAGCGTGATCTATTTAATTCCGGCATTTTTGTCAGAAGATGCGATTGAAACTATCCCTGTTTACATTATTGATGCAATAAAAAATTGTAAAGTAATTTTTGCTGAGAATGAAAGAACTGCAAGACGGTTTTTAAAAAAAATCTGCAAACAAATTGTTATTGATGATTATGAATGGCACACAGTTCACAAGTCTGAAGCAGAACAAATTTCTATTTTCAAACAAAAAATAAAAGAAGAAAAAAATATTGCCATTATAAGTGAAGCCGGGTGCCCTGGCATTGCAGATCCAGGTCAAATTTTAGTGCATGTTGCACAGCAAATGAGTGTAACCGTAAAGCCTTTGGTGGGGCCGAGTTCAATTTTATTAGCACTTATGGCAAGCGGTATGAACGGTCAGCAATTTCAATTTGCAGGTTATTTACCAATAGCTGCCCATCAAAGAACTACTAAATTAAAAGAGTTGGAAGAAGAATCAGCAAGAAAAAAATGTACACAAATATTTATTGAAACGCCATACCGCAATAATCAATTACTGGAAACAATTTTAAAAACATGCAAGCCCTCAACACAGCTTTGTATAGCTTCTGACCTCACCTCAAAACATGAGTTTATTAAAAC
>DASYOS010000108.1:0-11458 GCA_036007525.1 Chitinophagaceae bacterium
CCCTTTTATGGCTACTCTTTAAATACAACCGCAGCCCAAAAAACTGAGCTTGATTCAGTTATATATAAAGCAACTGCCGGGATATTATTGCATGATCTTAGAAGTGACTGGGTTGATAATTTATACCTGCTTATTGGACAGTCATATTTTTTTCAAAAAGAATTTGATTCTGCCTCCATGACCTTCCAGTTCATCAATTATAATCTTTATCCGCATAAGAAAAAAGATGATATGCCACTGATAGTGGGCACAAATGCAAATGCCGGCGGAAATTCAATTAGTATTGCCAGTAAAGAGGATCAATCTTTTTTTGATAAAAATTTTACTACACCTCCCAGTCGTAATGATGCACTGGTATGGCAGATAAGAACATTGATTGAGCAAAGAGAATACACCGATGCCGCAGGTTTAATAAATACCTTACAGTATGATCAAAATTTCCCTGGCCGGTTGAAAGCTGAGCTTGAAGCAGCGAATGCATATTGGTTTTTCAATCAAAAAATGTACGATAGCGCGGCCATCCATCTTGAAAAAGCTTTATCTGCTGCAGAAGACAAACAGGATAAATCCCGCTGGGAATATCTGCTGGCACAGCTTTTTGAAATTACAAATCAACCCGAGAAAGCTTCTCAATATTATAGCAAAGCAATTAAGCATACCACAGATCCGTTACTGGATATTTATGCCAACCTAAATAATGCAAAAATTTACAGGAGCAATGACCTCAAAGAGTTCAATAATACGATAGAGAACTTGGTAAGAATGGCTAAAAAAGATAAGTATGAATCTTATCGTGACATTATTTATTATTCTGCAGGTGAACTTGCTTTGCAAAAGCCTGATACAACTGCCGCAGAGTTTCTGTTTAATAAAAGCATAAGCTATTACGAAAATAATACAGCCACTAAAAATAGGGCGCATTTACAATTAGCAGATATCGCTTTTAGTAGAAAGAATTATAAAAAAGCTTCTGCTTTTTATGATAGTCTTGACATTAATGATGCAGTGCTGATTGAAAGGGCCGATGAAATTAAAAATAAGAAAACCGCATTATCAAAAATTGTAGAAAAAATAAATATCATTGAAAGGGAAGATAGCTTGCAACATATTGCTATGCTATCGGCAAATGAAAGAGAATCTTTTTTAAAAGAACTTTTAAAAAAATTACGAAAAGAAAAAGGGCTGAAAGATATAGGGCTGAACACAGCTAACCCATCTTCAGTTTTTGATAATAGCAAAAATCAATCGATAGATTTATTTGGATCAAATAATACACAGGGCGATTGGTATTTTTATAATGCCTCCATGAAATCTAAGGGGTTTACTGAATTCAGAAGCCTTTGGGGCAGCCGTTTAAACGTTGATAACTGGCGCCGCAACTCTTCTGTAAACAATGGCATTAATAGTATAAACGCTTTAAATAATAGTTCTACTATTCAAACTAATCCAATATCAATTAATACCGAATTGAGTTACGATGGTTTGCTTAGCAACGTACCGCTTACTCCGGATCAATTAAATGCATCGAATGTTTTAATTGCCTCGTCATTATTTGAGTTAGGTAAACTGTATCAAAATGAATTGGAGGATTATACGATGGCTGTACAAACATATGAAGCCTCCCTACAGCGCTTTCCTTCAAACTTATATAATGGAGAATTGTATTTGAATTTAATTTATTGCTACCAAAAATTAGGCAACATATCCAAAGCATCATATTATAAAAACTTACTTACTACTGGTTTTAGAGAAACTAAATATGCACAAGCTATTATTAATCCGCAGTCAATAAAACAAAACACAAAAGATCCCGCTGCAACAAACCGATATCAAAATATTTATAACCTTTTTATTGAAGGACAGTTTGAAAAGGCAGTACAGGATAAAAAATCGGCAGATAATTTATATGGAAATAATTATTGGAGCCCGCAATTACTCTATATCGAATCAGTGTATTACATTAAACAAAAGCAGGATAGCCAGGCAATAGCTATTCTGAATAATATCATTTCGCAGTATCCGGCTTCTCCTTTAAAAAATAAGGCAGCCACAATGATAGATGTAGTGAAAAGAAGAAGTGAAATTGAAAGCTATTTAACCCAACTAGATATAAACAGGGCAAAAGATGATTCGCTGATTGCAATAAAAGATGAGCCTGTCAAGTCATCTGAAATTAAGCGTGTTGAGAAAAACAAAGTTATCGAGGAAAAGGTAAATATTCCTCAAACTATCACTAATGGAACATTCACATTTATTCCTGAAGCATCTCAGCATGTAGTTATGGTACTTGATAAAGTTGACCCGGTTTACATCAGCGAAGCAAGAAATGCGTTTAACAGGTATAACCGTGAAAAATTCTCGGGGCAAACAATAGAAATAGTTAGAGAAAGTATAGATAAGGACAGAAATATTTTAGTTTTTAAAACTTTCGCAGATGCTAACGCAGCCTTTGCTTATGCTGATAAGCTAAAGAAAAATGCACCTGCTGAGGTTTCGTGGCTACCTGCAAATAAATATTCTTTCTTAATAATTTCTGATGCTAACTTAGCCGTATTAAAAGCCAGTAAAGATTTACCGGGCTATATAAAACTTTTGAATAGCAAGTATCCGGGTAAATTCTAATAATAAGCAGCTTAAAAGTTTAACTAAATAATTTGCCATAAGAAGATTTGTCTTTTCTAACTTTGAAAACTAATAATTTTTAAATCCGTGGCATCAAAATCAACTTCTACTTCTATAAAAAGAACTTCTAAAAATACTCCGGGCGTAACGCGTTCTGTAAAATTTTTATGGTACACAGTATTAGGCGGAACAGCGTTGTTTCTTGTACTATTGTTATGTGCCCAGCTTGGGGTGTTTGGCAAAATTCCTTCTATGCAGGAGCTGGAAAATCCTCAGGCAAATCTTGCGTCAGAAATTTATGCTAATAATGGCACCACACTTATGGGCAAAATTTATGCAGAGAATAGAAGCCCTGTAGATTTTAAAGATATTTCCCCTCATGCTATTGATGCATTGATTTCTACTGAGGACGAACGTTTTTATGAGCATTCCGGCATTGATGCAAAAAGTATTGCACGTGCCGTTTATGGTTTGGGGAGAGATGGTGGCGGCAGCACTATTACACAACAATTAGCTAAAAATATTCTCGGTCAGGGCTATGGAAATATATTAATAAGAAGTATTGATAAATTAAAGGAATGGATAGTTGCTCTAAAACTGGAAAGAAATTTTACCAAGCAGGAAATAATTTCTTTATATCTCAACCGGGTTCCATGGGGTAATATCTTTGGTATTCGTAATGCCTCACTGGTATATTTTCAAAAAGAGCCTGCAAAATTAACGACTGATGAAGCAGCCTTACTGATAGGAATGCTGAAGGGGCCAAATCAATATGAACCTGTACGTCATCCAAAAGCAGCCACAGAAAGGCGAAACGTAGTATTGGAACAAATGGTGCGAAACGATGTGCTTAAAGAATCTGAAGCCAATATATTAAAGAAAAAACCACTCGGTATAAAATTTAAAAAACTCGATGAGGTTATGGGGATAGCACCATACTTTAGAGCGGTGCTTAGTAAAAAATTAGATGCATGGTGTAAAACACATACAGATACCAAAACAGGCAGAAATTACGACCTATACAGAGATGGATTAAAAATTTATACAACCATTGATCCTAAAATGCAATTGTATGCTGAAGAAGCTGCCATACTTCACATGAGTGCAATGCAAAAAAAATTCAACAGCCAGTTAGGTAAAGACGTGTGGAAAAAGCACCAGGATATTTTATTGAGGGCGATGAAAGAAAGTGATCGCTGGAAACAAATGAGTGAAGATGAAATACCGGAAGCGGATATTAAAAAGTCATTTTATGTACCTGTACAAATGAAAGTTTTTACTTGGAACAAAGACAGGCAAAAGGATACGGTAATGACGCCAATGGATTCCATCAAATATTTAAAGCAGATGATGCAAACTTCATTTGCTGCTATTGATCCGGTAACAGGGGAGGTAAAAGCATGGGTTGGTGGTATAGATTTTAAGTGGTTTAAGTTTGACCACGTTACAACTAACAGGCAGGTAGGCTCCACCTTTAAGCCTTTATTATATACACTTGCATTGATAGATGCCGGTCTTACGCCTGATAGCTACATTGGTGGGAGGTCAATTACACTTGCCAATAAAACCATATCAGGTGGTGGTGGAACAATGGCGTATTGCCTGGCTAAATCTTTAAATGCAGCTGCCTATGATCTTATGAGCCGGATAGGCCCTAAAAAAACAGCAGAGTTTGCTCATTTAGCAGGTATAAAAAGTAAAATACCTATAGTACCTTCTATAGCACTTGGCTCTGCCGATCTAACATTGCTTGAAATGTTGCATGCATATACAATGTTTCCTAACAGGGGCTTTAGCACAGAACCAACTTTTATTACCCGGATAGAAGATAAAAATGGCAATGTTCTCGAAAATTTCCAACCCGAATCTAAACAAATTATTAGCGAAGCAGATGCTTACACTATGTACAAAATGATGCAAGGTGTTGTGGATTTTGGTACAGGCCATGCAATGAGAGATAGATTTGGAATTAAAAGCCCCATGGGTGGCAAAACGGGCACAACAAACGACAATACAGATGGTTGGTTTATTGGCTATACACCGCAGTTACTTGCAGGTGTATGGGTAGGCTGTGATGATCCTTTTTTAAAAATCAGGTGGACTTATGGCGGTAATGAAATGGCTATGCCTGCATATGCTTACTTTATGAAAAAGGTATACGCAGATAAAAATTTAGGGATAGATCCCAAAGCCGAGTTTCAAAAGCCTGCTGAGCTTGATAATAATCCTATTTATGCAGATCAGAATTTCTCTGCTCTCGTTAAGCAGGGCCAGGGGTCAGATTTTTCTGAAGATCAGGGCAATGCAGACGTTGGTGATTATGAAGGTAACGATATGACATCTCCGGTAGAATCGGATTTTAGTAAGGATGCAGTAAAAGATATTAATCCGTTACCAGTAAAAGATAAAGGAAGCAATGAAGATCCCCAAAACCCCCCAAATAAGGAGGTAATTAAAACTGACAGTGTGAAAATACCTGAGAAAATAGACAAAAAAAAGCTACGCATTCAAAAGCGTGAGGAAAGAATTAAACAACGGGAAAAGCCGCCGACAAATCCAAACGATTATTAGAAAAATTCAAATCCCGCAGTTGCGGGATTTTATTTGCAACAACCTATCTTTAATTTAAATCCCTGCAGGAATCATTTAAGATTAATGACCATGAATATAGATTTCAATAAAAATGAAGATGCAATGAAATTGTCTTTAGGTAAAACAAGGCAATTAAAGATGAAGATTGAAGAAGGTGGTGGTAAAAAGGCAATAGAGAAACAGAAAGAAAAAAATAAACAAACAGCAAGAGAAAGAATTGAGTATTTAAAAGATGCTGATAAGCCTTTTATTGAAATAGGAGCTTTTGCAGGTTATGAAATGTATGAAGAGTATGGAGGATGCCCTGCTGGCGGTACTGTAGCCGGTGTTGGTTATGTAAGCGGTAAGCAATGCGTAATAGTTGCCAATGATCAGACAGTAAAAGCAGGTGCATGGTTTCCCATTACCGGCAAAAAGAATTTAAGGATGCAGGAAATTGCTATGGAAAATAAATTGCCCATAATTTATGTTGTAGATAGCGCCGGTGTTTTTCTCCCTATGCAGGATGAAATTTTTGCGGACAAAGAACATTTTGGCCGCATTTTTAGAAACAATGCAAAGATGAGTGCAATGGGTATCTCACAAATTGCAGCAGTAATGGGACCATGCGTTGCGGGTGGCGCTTACCTGCCAATTATGAGCGATGAAACTTTAATGGTGGAGGGTAATGGGTCAATTTATTTAGCCGGGCCATACTTAGTTAAGGCAGCCATAGGAGAAAATATTGACAGTGAAACGCTTGGCGGCGCAGCAACCCATACAGAAATAAGTGGTATTGCTGATTATAAATTTAAGACCGAGCAGGAATGTTTGGATCAAGTAAAAAAAATAATGAGCAAGCTTGGAGATAATGTTTCGGCAGGTTTTAATAGAGCAGAATCAATTGTTCCAAAAACAGAGACTACCAATTTGTTCGGTCTTTTTCCGGCAGGGAATAATACTCAATATGATATGCTGGAAATCATTAAATGTATTATAGATGATTCAGCTTTTGAAGAATTTAAAATGGATTATGGCAAAACAATTTTGTGTGGCTATGCCCGGATAGACGGATGGGCAGTAGGGATAGTAGCTAACCAACGCATGAACATAAAAAATAAAAAAGGCGAATTACAGATTGGAGGCGTTATTTATAACGACAGCGCTGATAAAGCAGCCCGATTTATAATGAACTGTAATCAAAAGAAAATTCCATTGATATTTTTGCAGGATGTAACGGGCTTTATGGTGGGCAGCCGAAGCGAGCATAGTGGCATTATCAAAGATGGTGCTAAAATGGTAAATGCAGTTGCCAACTCCGTAGTGCCAAAAATTACAATCATTGTTGGTAATTCTTATGGAGCTGGCAATTATGCCATGTGTGGCAAAGCCTACGATCCCCGTTTTATTTTTGCCTGGCCATCTGCAAAAATTGCTGTGATGGGTGGTGAGCAGGCAGCTAAAACACTTTTGCAGATACAGGTAGCATCATTAAAAACAAAGGGCAAAGAAATTACTGCTGAAGATGAACAAAAATTATTATCAGAGATCATGGAACGCTATGAGAAGCAAACATCCCCATATTATGCAGCGGCAAGATTATGGGTAGATGATATAATTGACCCTGCTGATACCAGAAAAATAATTTCTGAGTGCCTTGCAGCTGCAAATAACAATAATAACATTGCTGATTTTAAAACCGGTGTGTTCCAGGTTTAAATATATTCCCTAATCATTTGGAGAATACCAATAAAATATTAATATATACCGATGGCGCATGCCGTGGAAACCCTGGTGCAGGTGGCTATGGAGTAGTTCTAATGTGGGGAGATGTAAAAAAAGAATTGTCTAAGGGCTACCGTCTAACTACAAATAACAGGATGGAATTAATGGCAGTAATAGCAGCGCTGCAGGCAATGAAAAAAAATAATTTAGATTTAGTAATTTATTCTGACAGCAACTATGTGGTTAAAGCTTTTGAACAAGGCTGGCTTACAAAATGGATAAAAACAGATTTTAAAGGAGGTAAAAAAAATAAAGACCTGTGGTTACAGTTTTATAAACTGGCTCAGCATCATCGCATAAAATTTAAGTGGGTAAAAGGGCATGCTGATAATTTTTATAACACACGCTGTGATGAATTAGCAACAGAGGCTGCTGATGGAAATGATTTGCTTATTGATGAAGGTTATGAAAATGAGGTCAGGCTTTTAAGCTAATCTTTTTTCAACCGGCACATAAGAATTTTTTGTAAACAAATAATATGCGCCAAATAATATAGCAGAAAAGATTAAAGTTGCTGCAACACTCCAAAGATAAAAGGGCAATCCATCAGCATAGCACATTAATAACCCTGAAAATGTTTTTGGCCTGTGTAAACCTCCCCCACCCATCCAAACTAAAAAATTAGAGAGAAGAAAATACGTTGTAGGCGCTCCCAGAGCAGCAATAAATATTCTTGAAAAATTTAGTTTTGTTATAATAAACCCAAACACAGCCATTAAAGTAAATAAAACATAGTTTACAATTTGTCCTGAATAAAAACCTGGCATGTTACCTACACCGTTTCTATATAGCACTTCATACAAAGCATCTGATAAAAACATAGAAACCAATGGTAATAAAAAGGCAAATTTCTTATCTTTTATTATGGCGCCTCCAAAAATTGCCATAGCCAGTTGCGGTGCAAAACCAAAAGGCCTGCCCGGCATAATACGATAAAGAGATGCTATTATTACCAGTAAAATCAAACTAATTACTACCTGCTTTGAAATTTTCATACTCGAATTATTTACAGCAAAAATAGGAAATAAAAATTCGGATTCTATACATTTTTAGCAACAGTCAAATGCAAATGCTAATTTGCAACCCTATGGCACACCATAATGAAACCGGCAATCTTGGAGAAGAAATGGCTGCAAAATACCTGATCGATAAAGGCTATAAAATCCTTCACAGAAATTGGCGGCACCTGCATTGGGAAACTGATATTATTGCCGAAAGAAATTCCAGGTTGCATTTTATCGAAGTTAAAACAAGGCGTACAAAAAAATTCGGCCACCCCGAAGAAGACGTAAGCAAGAAGAAAATTGAAAATCTTATTGGCGCTGCTGAAGAATTTCTTTTACAATATCCCTCATGGAAATTGATACAGTTCGATATCCTGTCAATTAATATCGCAAAAAATAAACAACCCCAATTCTTTTTTATAGAAGATGTGTATCTGCCCTAATTATACTTCTGCGGCAACTTTTATCTTTTTCACAACTATTTTTGAAAGCAATATTCTTTCTTTTAATTTTTCGACAAACTTATATGATGCAGGACAGTACTCAATATTTTGATGATTAATGTACATGTAATCGGTAACAGGTTTTTTATTAAGATGAGGAAAACCTGCACAATCATCCGGTCGTACTTCATATATTGAACACATATTGGTTTTCTTATCAAGAAATTGGCATGGGCGGGAAACATTCATCCAGTCATTGTCTTTTTTATCAAGGTAAAGCCATTTTGCTTTAAAATCTTTTATCCGCATATTCAGGTATGCCGCTATCCTTCTCATATCCTGAAATGTATATGTCGGACTCATTGTCTTACAACAGTTAGCACAACTAAGGCAGGCAGTTTCTGCCCAAACTTCTTTATCAATCTGCTCAGCCAGATCATCAAGATTTTTTGGCGGGTTATTTTCTGTTTTGGTTAAAAAATACCTGAGTGATCTTTTGTTCTGTATAAATTTTTTTTTGTGATACCGAAGATTAATAACCTGCATTAGAATAAAATTAGATTAGCTGATATTGAATATCATTAACGAATTTAGCAGGTGCGAAATTAGAACATAAAATTAGATGAAAAGATTATTTAAAAACCCGGTTCACTATGTGGGAAGGATATAAAAAAGGATTTAAGGCTTACCTGCAATTGGAAAAATCTTTATCTGATAATACTGTACAGGCATACATGCAGGATATTGAAAAGCTTACACAATATATTTTATTGATCAAAGCTGAAAGATCTCCGCAGCAAATTGAATTACCCGATCTTGAAAAATTTGTTAAGTGGATAAGCGAATTAGGTATGACACCCTCCAGTCAATCAAGAATAATTTCCGGCCTCAAAAGTTTTTATAAATATTGTCTGCAGGAACAGATTGTAACCCAAGATCCTACTGCGTTACTGGAAGCGCCCAAATTAAAAAAGAGTTTACCGGATGTATTGAGCTTTGATGAAATTGAAAGTATTATTTCTAAGATAGACCTAAGCACACCGGAAGGAGTGAGAAATAAAGCGCTGATAGAAACTCTGTACAGTTGTGGTTTGCGGGTTACGGAATTGGTTAATCTAAAAATATCCTGTTTATATCTTGATGTGGGCTTTGTGAGAGTAATTGGCAAAGGCGATAAGGAAAGATTAGTGCCGGTAGGTAATAGCGCAGTAAAGCATATTAATCTTTATAAAAATAATACAAGAGTGCACATACCTGTTAAGTCTAACCATGAGGACATTTTATTTTTAAACAGGCGGGGAAGAAAATTATCGAGGGTAATGATATTTATAATAATTAAAGAATTGGCAAAGCAAGCCGGTATAACTAAAAATATTTCACCCCATACATTTCGCCACTCCTTTGCAACACATTTGGTAGAAGGGGGCGCAGACCTCCGTGCTGTGCAGGAAATGCTTGGACATGAGAGTATTACCACAACGGAAATTTATACGCATTTGGATCGGGAATATTTACGGGACACTTTACAAAGGTTTCACCCGGGATTTAAAAAATAACAGAGACTATTTACCTTCTATTAATATTTCATTTTTAAATGTAGGCGATATAACAGGGATATTTTTTACCCTTTTTTGGTAATTTTTAAACATGCTCATGCGTTTTAATTTAAGCACACCAAGCACACCTTCTTTTACAATGCCTTTGTTCATTTTTGATGCACCAAATTGCCTGTCAATAAAAGTGATAGGTACTTCTTTAATGGTGAAACCGAGCTTCCATGCTGCAAATTTCATTTCTATCTGAAATGCATACCCAACAAAACTTATTTCATCAAGATTTATGGTTTCAAGTACTTCCCTTTTATAACAAACAAAGCCTGCAGTAGGGTCTTTAACCGGGATGGAGGTAATCAACCTTGTATAAAAGGAAGCTCCTTTAGAAAGAGTAACTCTACCCCATGGCCAATTTTCAACCTTACCACCCACAACATATCTTGATCCGATGGATACATCAGCATTACCTGTTTTACAGGCTTGGTATAGTTTATCAAGATCTTTGGGATTATGAGAGAAATCTGCATCCATTTCAAAAATAAATTGATACCCTTTATCCAATGCCCATTGAAACCCAAAGATGTATGCAGTACCCAACCCCTGTTTACCAATGCGTTCTTCTAAAAATAATTGCCCGGCATATTTTGCAAATAAAGATTTTACTATATCGGCAGTGCCATCCGGCGATCCATCATCAATAATTAGAACATGAAAATTTTGTTGCAAGGCAAATACCGCATGCACAATATTGGCAATATTTTCTTTTTCATTATACGTTGGTATGATAAGCAGTTTTTCCAATGGAACAATTATTATATTAAATTTACGACTATTGTAAGAAACAGTTTACCTGAAATGACCAACGGTAAAACCAATTATTATTTCTTTAACAATGTACGATTAAGTATTTCGGTGAGTTTTTGTTTGGTATGCAACGGAAAATCGCCTTTCATCACCCAATCATAATACTGGGGCTCGGCTTTTAAAACTTCAGCAACGGAACGCCCCTTATATTTTCCGAAATTAAACATTTCTACATTATTATCCATTATCATTCGCCTGGCAAAATCAACAATTTTTTCTTCACCGGTAAATTCCAGGATGGAGTCTAATGTATTTCCCAGGTTTTTATATCGTATAGTCTGGGCTTCCAAAATTTCCCATGTCGCCGTAGCGTCTGCCTCTGCGCTATGGGCATCACATAACTCCTTATTGCAGTAAAATTGATATGCTGCGGCGAGTGTTCTTCTTTCCATCATATGAAAAACATGTTGCACATCTACCATCCTTCTATTGCTCATATCAATCTGAATTCCTGCCCGCAAAAATTCTTCCATTAAAAGAGGTATATCAAATCGGTTGGAATTATATCCTGAAAGATCAGCATTGTCAATAAATTGTTTTAATTCATTTGCTACATCCTTAAATGTTGGAGAATCTTTTACCATTTCATCTGTAAACCCATGAATATCACTGGAGC
>DASYOS010000109.1:0-19676 GCA_036007525.1 Chitinophagaceae bacterium
AGTATTGCAGGTTCTATAAAAAGATTTCAAAAATACAAAGGCATCAAAGTAGACGGAAAAATTAACTCGATCCTGATTAAAGGTTTGAATGCAGGTGATGCAGAACGATTTAAAAGAATTGCAATAAATATTGACCGATACAAACACTTACCCAACCGGTTGCCGGAAAAATTCATATGGGTAAACCTGCCTGCTTATTATTTGCGCTTAATAGATCATGATACAACTGTATTTGAATCAAAAGTTATTATCGGCAAACCAACAACCCGTACACCAAAACTTAACAGCGAGATAACCGATATGGTTACCTATCCACAATGGACCATCCCAAATAGTATTATTAAAAAAGATATTCTGCCTGCAATGAAAAGAAATGCAGGTTACCTTGCCCGCAAAGGATTTCATCTCGTTGATCTAAAAGGCGAAACTATAGATCCCTATTCAGTTAACTGGGAAAAATATACCAAAGGTATCCCTTACAAAATTGTACAGGGTAGCGGCGATGACAATGCCTTGGGGATATTAAAATTTAATTTTAATAATCCTTACAGTGTCTATCTTCATGATACTAACCAGCGGTATCTTTTTAAAAATACTGCAAGAGCATTAAGCCACGGCTGTGTACGGGTGCAGGATTGGGAAAAACTTGCATTTTATATTGCAGGTAACGACAGCATAAATCAAAAGCCCGGCAATACACTTGCTTACACAGTAGATTCTATAAAAAACTGGCTTGCTAATAAAGAAAGAAGAAGAATTATTGTAAAAAATCGAATTCCGTTATCAATACAGTATTTCACTTGTGAAGGCAAAAACGGGAAAATTATATTTTATGATGATATTTACGGTGAAGATAAAACACTTATAGAAAAGTACTTCGCCGGCAAATAATCTATTATTTTTGCATCTTCTATTTTAAATACTAACTGAAGAGAACTAAGCTTCTTTATTTAAGAATACCGATAATCCATCTATGCAAAAGTTTATCCGCTATATTCTTTCATCTGTACTTATAATTATTTTTTTTAATGCTGATCTAAAGGCGCAGAGAAAAAAAGCCCGGCCAACACATGCGGACTCATCTTTGATTAAAACCAAAGTACCTGATTCTCCAAAAGATATTGTGATTAAATATGGGATAGCAAGTTTTTATGCACAAAAATTTCACGGCAGACAAACAGCCAATGGTAATATTTTCAGTTCTTTAAAGTTAACTGCTGCCTGTAATGTACTGCCCCTTGGTATATGGATAAAAGTAACTAATGTAAGAAATGAAAGATCGGTAATAGTTTATGTAAATGACCGTCTGCATCCTAAAAATATGCGGTTGGTAGATCTTTCCCGAGCTGCTGCAGAAAAACTTGGTTTTGTTTCAAGTGGAATAACAAAAGTAAAAGTTGAAGTGTTGGGTAAACTTCGCAAAGAGCAATTAAGTAATTAATGTATTTTCAAATAATTGCCCTTGTAACAACGGCCAAATATTAAATAGGTAATAATTTTCTGCTTTGAATCTAAGCCACTATTTTTGCCCGTATAAGAAAAACTACTTTTTATGAAGAAACTAATTTTATCACTTATTACTCTAACATTCTTTATAAGTGCTTTTGCCCAAAAAGCTGATTATCGCAAACGCTCTTCAATCGGCGTAAACTTTTTTTTAAATGATTTTAAAACAGCTGCCGATATAAAGAGGAATGGTTTAGCAAGTGTTTTAAGGAAAAAAAATATTTTTAGATCGTCACGGTTAAACCCGGGGATGGCAATCAGTTATTTAAAAGGACTTACTAATCATGTTGATTTTTCAGGAACTTTAGGGGGTTCTTTCGTTGATTATCCTACATCTAATTTGCAAACAAGCGGCAATAACCGATTTTTAGCTGAAGCTACAGCAAGTGTAAATGTAAAGTTATTACCCGATAATTATATTGTTGTTCCCTTTCTTGATTTAGGGATAGGAGCAAGTAAGTATTTAAGTCGCTATGCAGCCTTTGCCCCCCTTGGTGCAGGTGTACAGATAAATTTAATTAATGAAGTGTTTTTTATTATTAATTCGCAATACAGAGTTGCCGTTACTGATCAGGCCGCATCTCACTTATATCATAGCATAGGTATTGCAGGTAACATTGGGAAAACCCGCCAGGAAGCACCAAAAGAAGTTATTTTACCTGTAGTTGAAAATAAAGACAGGGATGGTGATGGAATTTTAGATGTTAATGATGCCTGTCCCGATCAGGCTGGGCCAGCCTCATTAAGTGGCTGTCCGGATAGGGATGGTGATAACATTGCTGACAAAGATGATAACTGTCCTGATGTTGCAGGTATCGCAAAATATAAAGGCTGCCCTGTACCCGACAGAGATAATGATGGCATTAATGATGAAGAAGATAAGTGCCCTGATGTTGCAGGTGTTGCAAGATATCTCGGCTGCCCAATACCGGATATAGATAAAGATGGTGTAAATGATGAAGACGATAAATGCCCTAACGAAGCCGGACCATCAACTAACTTTGGATGCCCGGTAATAGAGCAGGCAATAATTGAAAGAATAAATCTTGCAGCTAAAAATATTTTCTTTGTAACCGGCAGTGCTAAGCTGCTTGCTAAATCTTATCCTTCGTTAAATAATGTAGTAAAAGTTTTGCAGGATAATCCAAGCTATAAAGTAGATGTTGAAGGCCATACAGATATTACAGGTACACATGACAAAAACATGATATTATCTGATAATCGGGCAGCATCAGTTAAAACATATTTGGTAAGTAAAGGTATTGATGAAAGCAGAATTAAAACTGAAGGATTTGGACCTGATCAACCAATTGCAGATAATAAAACTGCAGCAGGTAAAGCAAAAAATAGAAGAGTGGAAATGAAACTTAGAAATTATTGATCGATCAATTTATAATAAAAAATTTAACCCTCTGCTAATGCGGAGGGTTTTTTTGTGATGGCGGATGGTTTACTACTGTTAGAAATATAGATTAAGCCACCCTAGAACGGATATCCAATCGCAAGATTAAAAACAATATTCTGTCTTCGCCAAATAGTGCTTCTAAAATCAATTTGCTGTAAGGCATTTGGTGGGGGAGTGAGCCAGGGTTTTCTCAGCGGCACTGCAACATCAAAGCGCAGCAAAAGTATTTGCAAATCAAATCGTAAACCCACACCTGCATCTACTGCAAGTTGTTTTAAAAAATCTTTACTGAATTCTGCACCGGGCTTTAGAGGATTTTTATTCTTTAACCAGATGTTTCCTGCTTCTGCAAATATTGCACCTTCTAAAATACCTGAAATCTTTTGCCTTATCTCGGTATTTATTTCAAATTTTATATCTCCCGATTGATCAGGGTAGAAGTCAGTGCTGTCTGCATTCGGAGATAAGTATGTTCCCGGGCCCAAGGTTCTGCTTCTAAAGCCACGCAAACTATTGGTTCCTCCAATAAAAAATTGTTTGATATAAGGTAACTCGTAAGAGTTGCCATGCGGATATCCAAAACCCACATCAATTCTGTTGGCCCAAATTGTTTTAGGCCCAAGCCGTGAATAATGTCGAACATCTCCTTCTGCCTTCATATATTCAGAATAAGGTGCGCCAAAAAATTTAATAGTGTCCCCGTTTTTAAGATCAGGCTTTGTAAAAAGGCCTATTAAATTCCCTGAAAGATCTACATTGGAAATCACAAACCAACCTTTGCCATTGGGGTCATCAATTATTTCATCGTAGCTATAAGTGGCATTAGAGCCTATAATAAATTGTTTTTCAATCGCTTTTTTTAATGTAAAATCTGTTTTAATACTATCGGTATACCGTTGTGTAACATTAAGTGGCTGTACATAATTTACTGATATGGGATTGTATTTATATTCCTTCCGTACATTAGGTTTCCATGAGTAACCAAGATCAGCTCTAAAAGAATTTAATGTATATAATTTAGTTCTGTTGAGCAGGTCATATCCAATTCTTGCATACGATTTTGGTACGTATGCCCCCTTTGTATTAAATACAAAAAACGGGATAATAAATTTTGGGACGGTAATAGACACTTCTCCTCCCAATTTATTTGTATTAAATCCTTTTTGCCTGCCGCTGAACTGTACTTCAGAACCTACATAGGCATTAACGGCAAATAATTCAGCACCTCTTAAAAAATTTTTATTTCTCCAACTAAATGATACAATTGATCCTGCATTATTATTGGATTTTGTATTGCCTCCTATTTCTGCCCGTAATGATTTTTTAGGCAATGGTGTTAAATAATAAAATGTGTTGAGGGCATCTGTGTACGGGTCAACTTCAAAGCGGTTCTTTACAAATTTATAAACACCAAGGTTTATTAACCTGTTAAGTGCAAGGTTATGCGCTTTTCTGTTATACAGATCATTAGGCTTAAACTGCATAACATTCTCAAATAACTGTGGCTTAAACAGTTTATCCTTATCTATAACATAATAGCCTTTATAAAATTGTTCATATGTATGTGAGGTATCTATTGCTGCAGTATTTAAAGTATAATTAGAATAAACATATATTTCATTAATGGTGTAGGGTTTTCTGGCAGCTAATGGCGTATTGCTTTTTATGGTTAGGTATAAATTAACCATATAGTTTCCTATGGTAGTATCTGCATCAATTAAAATATAATCAGGGCTAAAAAAATAATATCCCGTTTCTTTTAATGCAGCATCAATTCTTAATCTTTCTGCTTTTATCAGATCCAGATTAAAGGGAACACCTGGTTTAATTAATGTTTTTGCCTGTGTGCCCTTAATTGCTATTGCAAGCTGGCTGGCAGAATCACGGGGGAATGAAATATTTTTAATTGTGTAGAGCGGTCCCACTTGTGCGGTATAGGTTGCACGTGCTTTTTTATTTTTTACGGAAGTGTCTCCGGTGACTGTTGCATGAAAGTACCCTTTGTTCTCAAGGTTATTTCTTAAAATTTTAGTGTTATTTTCCAGGTTAAGATCGCTCAGTAAAACAGGAGGTTCGCCAAATTTTCTTAAAAACTTTCTAATAAACCCTTTTTTATTTGGATCGCCGGCAAGATTAAAAAAAGTTAATTTAAACCGTACGCCTAATAATTTAGAATTTGGTTTTGGCCTTGTTAGTTTAGCGAGATCGCTCTGAAGGGGTTTCTTCACTTTGGTGGAGATATCCTTATCGGTAATTTTTACAGAAGCACCGGTGTACAAGGCATCACCCGGCGGCAGATGACGGGTGTTACTGCATGAAGCAATAGATATCATCAATATAAGGCATGCCAACTTTGAAATACCCTTAATCAAATATTTTTTACTTGCCACGCTTATCAGGTTTTACAGGGTCAGGAATTTTGGTTCTATCAGATGCAGGAGTTGTTACCGGAATTTTGCCTGACTTGCTTCTTTTGGATCTTTGCAATAGTTCTTTAAAATGATCATAATCCACATTAATAATAAAAGATAATCCTGTTTCAACAATATACCCTTCAATAACGCCTTCGTATTCATTTTTTCTGTACGCTCTTAACACATATCTTCCGTCTCTACTTATTTTATAATCAATGGCTACGTTGCCTGCAATATTACTACCATTGCTTTTCCCGTTAAGAGGCTTGGGGCCTTCCAGCTCAAAATTGCTGCCTACGCTTATTGTTAATCGGTCGCCAAGTAATTGTTTTGTAAGCCCCACGCTAAAATCTGTTCTGTTGCGCTTTTCTCCGGTAGTATAGTCAGATGCGGTGGTTAACTCAAAATTAATATCTACTCCTGCTATCAATCCTCCGGCTAAATTATTTAACTGTTCGGTAAGTAATTTACTTACACTTTGCCTGGCAAACTCTGCAGCGTCCAGCCCACCATTGCTGTTATCGAAAGGATTTTCATTTACAAAACGGCTAAGCAATAAAAGAGCAAACACCTGTTTATTAATTTCTCCCGGCTCTTCTCTTATTTGTAATAATTTATTTTGTACAACTTCAATTATGCTTTTATCAACTATGTAGTTTTTATCTTCCGGCAGCCTTATATCAAAAGTTATTGCGGGTTTTAAAAGTTCTCCCTTAAGTGTAAGCCAAACCTCAAAAGGTAATTTTTGACGGTAAGTGTTTCTAACATCCTGCTTTAACTGATTTTGAACCAGATCAATCGGGGATGCATTAGCAATGTATACGGCAGAAACATCAATATCAGCTTTGGTGGGTTCCCCCGTCCATAAAATTCTGCTACCTTTTTGTATTTGAAATTTCCTCCTTAAGAAATTAAAAGATAATTCATAAGAGCCTTCATCTAATTCATAAGAGCCAACAAGGGTTATCTTTCCGCTAGGGTCAATGCCAGCGCTTAATAGCCCTTCTCCTTTCATATTTATAAAATCTCCATTGCCTTCATCTAACACTAAATTAAGTTCTGCATTTCTGTCTATGGTAATATTTGTTGAAATATCAAAACCTACCAGGCGGGAAACATTTAAAGAATCATAAGCTAACATAAATAACGAATCTTCCGGTATAGCATCCATATCTACAAACCTAACTATGCCTTCTCTATCCACAACGCCGGGCTGAGCCTGGGGTAGCACTACTGTAAAATTGGTTTTATCATTTACAATTAACGAGCCGTCAACTACAGGCTGGTCGTTAGTGCCTTTAATATTAAGTGCTGTTGTAAGCACCATTTTACCATAAAAAATCTTGTTGTCTTTTTTAGTGGTGTTTATCACCTGAAAATTATCTGCATTTACTTTCAGATCAAATGCATAGCTTTTAAAATCAACTGTATTAATTCTACCATCAATCAAAAGGTCATTATCGGCGGAATCCTTAATGGCGAAATTATCAAAGGCAAATCCATTGTTATCGATAGTTAGGCTTTCGTTATTGATTTTAAAAAAATTGTTGAGCGGGCCAACATTAAATGCTGTGTTCTCAAAATTTATTTTACCTATCATTTCAGGATCGTCAATTGTTCCTTTTATAGATATCTTTCCTGTGAGATTGCCTGATGCATTACGTATAGCACCCATGGAAGGTCCTTCAAGGGATTTCATTTGAAGTTTAACAATATCAACATTAAAATCAAAACTGCTTTTGTTGTTTGGTTTTAAATAATAAACGCCGGAAGCATTTACATCGTTTCCTCTTCCTGTAAGAATCAGGTTTGCATTAAAAACATTTGGTGTTGTATTACTCACCTGTGCGGTAACATTCCCTAATGTATCCTTATAAATACTAAGGTCATTAATTGTCAAGTCACTTGTAAATGTCGGCTGTACTTTATAATTTTTTACCAAAATGTTTCCATTAACTGCTCCATTTACTAAAAGGGAATCTTGTTGTACAAATGCTGCCAGTGTTGCGATATTGAAATTTTTGAAATCAATGCTAACAGGCCTGTTAGTGCCACTGCCAATACTATTTATGCTTAACTGCTGCTCACCTTTATTGAGCACAAATTGATTTGCGACAAGCTCACCATTTAAAAGTTGAATGCTGTTATCAGCGTTAACACTCCACGGCTCATAATTCAGCATAAGGCTATCAGGCTTTAAGCGGAATGTATAATTATCTAAAGATGGCTGGCTTAGCGTACCTGAAAATCTATACTTATTTTTTCCTTTTGCGTCTTTTATATTTAGTGAAGAATTGATAAGGTTGTTTGCGATAGTTCCGTTAAGGTTGGTAGCGTACAAAACAAATGTTCCGCTCTTTAATTGGGAAAATGACGACACGTATTCTATCTGGTTGTTTCTGGTAACTGCATTTAATTTAATATCATTTATTTGATTGGTTCCATAAATAATTACAGGCGCATATGCACTAACATTCATACCATTTAGTGTAGAAAAACTTGCTGCGATGTTTATAGAATCAATTTTTTTAAGTTCGGGAAGAAAGGCCCGCAACGAAGGATTGTCAAATACCTTTGCATTTATAGTAAAATTATAAGGGCTTACTGCCTTTGTATTTTTTTTACCTGTGAGAGAAAAATATGGATCAATGGATTGCTGAATAATATCACCCAGTTGTGTAAGCTTGTATTTACCCTGCACTTCTGCAAATATAAAAGGGCTTTGTATGCGAATAAGCTGCTGCCCATTAGAATTATCTGCATATAAACTAACAGAATCCAATTGTGTTCGTTCCCCATTATTTACTAAAACAGAATTTGTTATTAAAATATTTCCGTTTAGGTTGTCAGGGTCAATGTTAGTAAGGTCTCCTTCTATTTTGCCATGAAAAAAAACTGTTTGCGGGGTAAGATGCAGGGCACGTGTTTTTAGGCTGTCAATATCAGCCGTAAATCTGATAGATGGATATTTGCCATTGAATACACCATTAGCAACAACGCTGAGATCTATATTAGGGTCGTTTACATCAGCATTAACTGTATATGCTCCCCTCGCAATAGAGCCATCAAATTTTATATTTTTATAAGTGTATTTATTGTAGGTAATAGAATTTATAACCCCTGAAGCTTTTGCATTGGCAGTATTTGGATCATATCCTGTGCCTTTTATTCGGAAATTTCCGGCAAGAATTCCATACGTTGCCTTGTCCTTCATAATTGTTCCCAGATCTATCCTGTTAGTATTTACTATATAATCATATTTGGCAAGTTTTGGATTTGAATAATTTACCAGGCTCCCTTTAAGTTTAGCAGAGCCAAGGCTTGTGCTAATGGTAACATCTGTAACTAAATCGTTCATGCTTGCTTTTACCCTACCTACTGCGGAGATAGATTCCGGTAAGGTGAATGCTGTGGGAACAGATTCTTTGGGGATAAGAGATAATATATCTTTTCTGCCTGTTTTCAGGTATTTAAAATTTACATCAGCAATAATTTTTTTGGGTTCCGGTACGCCTTTTAGTGTGCCGGAAACAAAGAATGTTGTATTACTTAATCCTTTAAATCTTAAATCATTAAAATACATATTACTCAATGGTCCGTTCACTTTACCGTTCAATTGCCAAACCTGGTTGGAGTTGGTAAAGGCAGGCAATATGCGTAATGCAGGAGCAAAAGTTAGAATATCCTTTACCTGTACGCTGCTGCTCTCAATATCCAAATCCAGAACAAGAGATGCAGGATTTTGAACAAGCCTTTTAAGTGAAGGATAAGTGATGGCAAAGTCTCTACGTAAAACAGTTCCCGGGGTTCTTATGTAAACATTTTTGAGAGATGTTTCAGTGTTTGTGAATAAAAAGTCAGCATTAAATTCATTTAAAATAAAGCCGCTTTTTTCTGTTAAGCTTGCCTTTTGTATTATAGCTGTAGTAGTATCCAGGTTATACAAGAGATCGGTTGCCGTAAGATTTATTTTTTTAAAATCCATATGACCATAATCCATCCCGTATTTTGTAAAAGGCATTGCAGAATTATTAAGGCTGAAATTGCTTTGCATTATATTAATTTGCTTGGCTGATATAGAGAAAGCAGAAAGCACCTCTTTTGTATCAGGTGCAGTTTTTTTAACAAGCGCCTTTTTTTTAGTTCCCATCTGCAAGGCTATATCTGAACTATCAAGTGAGATATCTTTAAACGTAAACTTAAGCGCTTTGATATCCAGCGTTTCAGGATGTGCTATTAATTTATTCAACTTTAAATAGGTGGTGATATTTGTGGGAACACTTTTATAATCAACATCAATATCTTTTAAAAAAATTTCAGAATTTTTTATTTTAAGATAATTATCAGGTTTTAAAATAGCCTCAGCAATTGCGCTGTCAATCTTAGGTTTCAAGGGTTCGTTTTGATAATAATAACCCCTAAGACCCGTAAGTGTAAATGTTGGTATATCAAAATATAAATGTACTGGGTCAAATCTTTTTATAGGAGCATCCAGATGGGTAATAAACAAATTCATATCATCGCCGGTAATAACATCCTGATAAATTATTCGTGTATTGTTGATGACAATGTTATCAATATTCATTTTTAAGGTAGAGGTATCCGTTAAGCTCGATGCTTTTTTTTGATCGCCCATAAAAGCATTTATTATAAACTGAAAATTAAAAACAGTATCTGCATTTACCCTTTTAATTTTAGCTGAAGCATTATCCAGTTTTATTTCTTTTATCTGGATTTCGTTTGTGAGAAGCTGAAGCATATTGAGATCAACTTTTAATTGGCCACCTGAGATAAGTGTATCTTTTGTTTGATCTTCTATATAAATATCTTTGAGTATTACAGAATTAGGAAATCTCATGTCCAGTTTACCAATTTCAACTCTGCTCTTAAGTTTTTTAGTAAGGTAAATCTCAACTCTTTCCTTTACATATTTTTGCCCAATTGGCGTTTGAAGGAGGATGAAAATAAGGAAGACAAGTAATACACTTGAAACCAAAATGTATGAAAGCACATTAGCAACCTTTGCAACTGGAGTCCTCTTTTTCTTAGGTAAGGATGTGTCTTTTGATTGCATAGCTGAATACTGACTAATTGGGAGTCATAATTGGATTTCAAAGCACGCAAATGCGTATAGCTTTATTACGAAATTAGCCAATTTTATCTGCAGTTAAAGTAGTAGAAAAGGTAAAATTTAGGTGTACCCCTTAAATTTTTAGCGAAAAAAGCTCTACTCCGCTTCCTTTACCTTTTAATTCAATGGGACCGAGGCTTTCAGTTTGCCATTCTTCAAGTTCAATATTATCCATAAATTGTTTGGATACTATAAAATTGTGGTTAAGTTCGTTGGTGACACTTCTAATACGTGCAGTGGTATTCATAGTATCACCAGTCATTGCAAGGTCTTTTTTAATCACCCCGATTTCACCTACAGTTACATCGCCCAAATGAATGCCTACTCTAAATTCTGGCACTATCCCATATTCCCGTCTGAAATGTGCACTCATTTTTTGAATATTTCTTCTTGCCAAAATAATTGAATCCATACATTTTCTTGTATTTTTTTTATCATACAGCCATGACACAACAGCTTCATCACCCACGTATTGATAAATTCTGCCTTCATATTCAAGTATTGCAGCTGCAATCTGGTAAATAAAATCACGTATAAATTTAAAATACAGCTGGTGCCCTAATTTTTCTGCAATAGGAGTGGAATCTTTAAGATCCATAAACATAATTATGCGTTTTTCAATTTTGGGCTGCGTGTATTTGCCTAAGAAGATATCCATAAAAACCCCGGGGGCATATCGCTCATTTATTAAGAGAAACAACTGTGTAATAAAAAATATAACCAGCCAATAAATTACTTTTTGCAGCAGCCAGTTTTTGTGTAATGCATATACCAGGATGTTATGTAATGCCAAACCAGGTGATTGCCATGAAACGAGTGTGAAACTTACAAATTGGATAAGAAAACTTATTACTAAAGCGCTTCCTAATAGTATTACGCTCTTTAAAATAAAAAGTAGCCACAGCGGATAATGACTTAAAAGCTTTTTTAACTTGTAAACAAAAAGGTAACCCATAATCACACTAAGCAAAAACATCAGTATCTCTCTCATCCATAAACTATGCTCCCGCTGTACAATATTTAAATCCTGGTTACGGAGTAATACAGAGATCCAGTCTGTCAATGTCCAAAAAAATGCGATGAATAAAACAGATCTTATTCTGTATCTGGTTATGCTGGATATTTTAAACCATCTATATCTAAAGAGTATCATACTTTGTTTTTTAGGTAATGGTAAATGGCATGCTGTGCATTTATTTTTTCTCCGTGGGTATCTGGCTTCTTTTGTTCGAGGTTTGATGTAAGCACAACAGCGCTGTCATTATCATTCCATTGTATCTCAAAATAATCCAGCAATTCTTTTTTACAGAAAGGTGTTTTAATAGATACGCAAACTTCTATACGGTGATATAAATTACGTGTCATAAGGTCGGCTGAGCCCATTAAAACTTCTGCATTTTCACCTGCACCAAAAATCATAAGCCGAGTATGTTCCAGGTAGCGATCAACCAATCTTTTAACAGTGATATTTTCACTAATGCCGGGTAACCCGGGTACAAGGCAGCATACACTTCTTATGATTAAATTCACTTTTACACCGGCCTGGCTTGCTTTATATAATAGGCTTATGATATTGGGCTCTTCAAGATTATTAACTTTAATGCGTATCATTGCTTCTTCGCCCCGCTTTGCTTTTTCAATTTCATTATTAATATATTTTTCCAGCCTGGGGTTCATATTAAATTGTGATACAAGAAGCTTGTCAAATTTTAATTTATTATTACCGGGTGTTTTATCTTTTTTCTGCAAAAATTTAAATAGACAAATTAATTCTTTTATTATCAGCGGATCGCTCGTCATCAAAACATGATCTGTATAAAATTGTGCTGTTATTTCATTAAAATTCCCTGTACTTAAAATGGCATAAGAAGCATCTTTAAGGCCTTTACGTTTTTTGATCAATGCAATTTTTGAATGCACTTTTATATCGGGGATGCTGTAAATAATTTTTACGCCGGCATCCTTCATCACCCTGCTCCATTTAATATTATTGGCTTCATCAAATCTTGCTTTTAGCTCAATAAAGGCAATTACATTTTTGCCATTTTTTGCGGCGCTTATTAATGCGTTTACTATGTGGCTCTCTGCCGCCACACGATACAGGGTAATGTAGATATCCGTTACTTCCATATCAACTGCTGCCTGGTTAAAAAATGAAAGCACAGGGTTGTAAGATTGATAAGGAATATGCAGTAAAACATCCTGTGTGTTTAAAACATTAAAAATATCGCCACTGTCTATTACATTTAAAGAGGATAGGGGCTTTAATTTTTCGTAATTTAGGCCTTTATTAAAATTGGGAAAAGATGATAGATCACTAAGATGATGATATCTGCCCCCGGCAAACATGTCTTCAAATTCTACCCCAAATGCTGATGCAAGAAACAGCAATAAATTTCTAGGCATCCCATTTTGATACAAAAAACGGGATGGCGGGCCGTCGTCTCTTTTTTTAACCTTCTTCTCGATTTTTGCTAAAAGGTTTCCACTGTACTCTTCTCCCAGGTGCAGTTCGGCATCTCTATTGAATTTAATGCTATAGGTACCAATAATTTCCAGTCCGGGAAAAAGAGAGGTAAGATTTTCTCTTACTATATCATCAATAAATATCACATATTCAAACCCATCAAGAGG
Organism: Chitinophagaceae bacterium; assembly: GCA_036007525.1. Lineage (GTDB taxonomy): Bacteria > Bacteroidota > Bacteroidia > Chitinophagales > Chitinophagaceae > Ginsengibacter. The sequence goes on from DASYOS010000109.1 coordinate 13,091, forward strand.
CGTAAGGGTAAAAAATCTTTTTAATTTATGGGAGGGGATATTTATGATCGCCTGTTTTATAAGGCCCTGGTTATTTTCTTTTAGCGATACAACAAAATACAAATGATTATTTTCAGGAATAAAGGCATTTGTAGTGTTTCCATCCAGGAAGATGGGCTGTATAAACGAAAGCACATGTGATAAGAATAATTCTTTTACTTCGGGTATATGCTCTGCCTTTATCTCACTGTTATAATAAAAAACAATCCCATTTTCTTTAAGTTCAGGAATAATATTTTCTAGTAACAGTGATCCATAAATATCAAGTTGCCGATTAATTTCATTTTGTATTTTTTCAGCGATATCTTCTGTTGCGCCACGATTTGCTTTAAGCCTGGTTTTATTGTTAAGCTTTGAAAGTGCTATCACTGAAGGATATCTTACTCTAAAGAATTCATCAAGATTGGAAGAAAAAATAGAGAGAAATTTTAACCGTTCATATAATGGAACTTCTTTATCTGCCGCCTCTTGTAAAACCCGGAAATTAAATCCCAACCAACTAAGGTCTCTATTGTAAAGCATAGGGTGTTTATAATGGTGAACCTGTACCGGGGACAATTGTATTTGGCGGAACCGCTGAATGATGAATAGATACAGCAATTACAAATGCAATTACTGAAATAACAATACCGATCATAAAAACGTTATAAGCCAGCCTGATAAGTTTATATTTTCTTCCTAAAATTACACCGAGGTAATAAATATCTTTTACAAGGGAGCCATACAGATAATCAGTATCTACCATCATTTTTTTCATGGCTTCACTATATTCTTCATAAGTGGCTTTATGAAAATTGCCAAAAAATAAAAGATTTGTTTTTTTATTGGCAATATCCTCAGGGGTAAATTTTCCTTCGCTTACTTTAGGGCGGGTGGCTAATATTGAAAGAACGATTGTTATTACTGCAGAAGCCAAAAATATTAGTGTAGGAATTTTAAGATAAGTTTCTTCCTGTAATTTTCTGGCAAGAACGCCGAGCACAACAGAAATAATAATTGCATTTACTGAAATAAGAATATTGGCTTTACTATCCGCCATATCACTAAGCTTCAAATGGTTTTGTGAGGTAAGTCTCAACATTGTTTGTATACCTTTAGATACTAAGCCTGTTTTATCTTTTTCCAGGTCAGAAAGTTTATTAGTATCCGCAAAGTCATCCTTATCTCTTCCTTTATTTTTTTCTTTTCCTTCTTCTTTTTCTGTTTCCCACTTATCAATTTTATTTTTTAATTTTTTCATATTTAATTCTTTAGTTGCTGATAGTAAATCTTTACAATAAGTAGTATAAAACTGGTGGATCTCCATCATTTTGATTGCATCCCTTTCAAACCCGATTTTATCTGCCTCAACATTTCTTAATTTATTCTCCTGAAAAACGCATTTATTAGTATCTTTAAAATCTTTGGTACCCAGGTTATATGTATCGGCATCACAAATTATTTGTTCCAATAATCCTTTAGGGTCTCTGGGGCTTTTGGTTGCCATAATACACCCTTCAATCTCCTTAATAAGCTCTTCATCATTTGTATGGTCAGCCATAAATTTACGCATTACTTCCGCACTCATCGCTTCATGCTTTTCTGGTTCAGTAAATAAATAACCTGTATCATGAAACCATGCCGCAGCATATAGAATAAGCATTTGTTTCTCATCAACATGGTAATGGCCCGCAATCTCTTTAGTTCTGTCAACAACATTTTGAGTATGCTTAAGATTGTGAAAAACCAAAGCCTTATCCTGTAATTTTTCAAACAGCCCAATTACATAATGTTCAATTTTTTTATAAAGATTATTATCCATACTAAAATGTAAGGCGGAATTTAGTGCCGATTGAAAAGTTAAGTAATTGATCTTCATCAGATACGCCCACTGTTGCAGAAACTATAACAATGTTAAAAGGAGAATAATAAAAACCGCCGCCATAAGATTTATGCCATTTTCTTGAGTCTTGATGCTTCATCCAAATTTTACCAACATCAAAAAATCCTATCACCCCAACATCGCCTGGTAAATAATATAATTCTGATTTAAATAGTTTAACCCTTGTTTCAAAGCTACTGTAAAAAACCCCTGAACCTGAAAACCTGTTTTTTCTAAATCCTCTAACAAAATTATTTGCACCAAGGTTTAATGCCTGAAAGTATTCGAAATTATCATTAAATATATGGCCACCGCCAATCCGTATAATGCCCATAAGCTTTCTTGCCTCACTTAAACTTGCATATACCGTCATATCAGATGTAAGGCGTGTTAAATTTCTACTCTGCTTGTTAAGCCCATACAATGAGCTTAGTTCTGTATTCCATGTAACACCGCGGGTAGGTAGTAATTCATTGTTTACATAATTAATATCAATCTTAAGCTTAGGTCCGATATAATCTTTTTTGCTATATATACTTGCAGAGTCGGAGCCAATAAATGCAGGGTTGGAAAGTATACGTGTTTTATTGTCTTCAAAATTGTTCCAGTAATGATAGTAAGAAGGGCCTATGCTTATGCCAAGCACTTCATTAAAACGTTTGCGTAATAATACATCACCTTGTACATATTTATATCTTACTCTGTAAAACTCAATAGGCTTTGTAGGGTCTTTTATACTTTTATTTCCAAATCCAAAAAAATTATTTAAAGTGGGGTTCACCAATTCAGCATTTACCAAAATATCATTACCTACAAGCACAGAGTTAAAAACGCCTTCGTATTTAACCTGGTAAGCTTTACGATTCAAGGCATATAATGTTGAAAATTTATGCAAGGTTGCATACGGGTCTCTTCTAAAGCCAAACGTTTTTGCTGAAAAACCAACGCCAAATAATAATTTATCTTCAGGGTTATAGCCCACTTTAATTTGCGGATAATGGTATACATTATAAGAATGCCCCGTGATCTTATATTCATTTACCAGAGGATTGCTGGAAAACTTTACACTGGTGTTTTTTGATTTTGAAACATAATTATGTTCCAGTTTAAAACTTGTATCACTGCTGGTAATATCATAAACGTAATTGCGAATATTTCCTTTAATATCAAAAGTATCGCTACCCTTACCGCCAATCATTCTTATTTTCATCTTGGACTTTACATTTTCATCAATCTCAAATTTATCATTACCATTCAGGCCGTAAAGGCGGATCTCTTTCGTTATTTTGGGATCAAAGGTGCGGTTATACATGTTTCCTGTAGAATCATTTTTTGTATTTTTCTTATTAACAAGCACCTGTATACCGCTGCTAGTATTTTTTACTTTAAAATATTCCTGCTGGTTGCTGCCCGTAATATTTACTTCTCTTGATAAGTATTGATAAAATCTTATGCCCTCTTTCATTAGTACATCTCTTCTGCTTTTTAATTTATCACTTATTACTGCTGCATCCATTGCATAAATTTCCGGCGGTAATTTTTTTACCGAAGTATCAATTACGGTATTGGTAAGTTGTTGTTGAAAAGAATCTATCACATTCTTCCAATCATTCTCATTCAACCGGTTCATAAATATTTTATCCAGATCCCTTGCTTCCCAGTTCAGCCATTTTACGCTATAAAAATCTTTTTTAAAACCTTGTAAATATTGTACCTGGTTCTTTGCAAGATATTTTAACAGTAAGCCATCTGAATTAAAGAATGCCTGATCTCTGTCCCGTGGTACCGGGTAATATAATTTTCCTTTGCCCGTATCTCTTGTTCCCCATTTCCATTGATCAAAATGCCTGTCCCAATCGCCAATAACATTATCCAGCAAACGAGCTTTTAGATACGCCCTCTGATCAATATGGTTATCATGATCATCTACCAGCTTATTAATTATTTTTGCAGTGCTTTTTGTGTCCGAACCATCCGGGGTCGGGTTTCTTTTCTCAAGCGTGCAAACAGTTTTTGCAAATATCTTGCGGTAAATTTGAAAAGCAGGATCATCCGGTACAAAAAAGTATTCCGGCACTGCTTCAAGTACACCTGTAGCTTTAGCTAAATTAGCAACCACCAGCGGAGCGTATGGATGACTTGCAGAAATCATATCCTGTACAATATCCTGGGCAAGTGTACCTCTCAGGTTATCCGGGATTGCCTTCTCAGGGTCTTTTTCAACTGAACGAAGTGTCCATTCTTCACCTGTTATGTTATTAATTAAGCGTAACGATTTTGTTTGCTTACCACCTCCAAGTGATGCTATTGTAAATCCTCCTTTCTCTTTTTTTAAATTAAATACTTTAAGCTGCACAGGTTCACTCCACTCTTTGCGATAATTATCTCCCAAAAATATTCTTTTAAAACCTGTAGGATTTTTATATTTATCACTTGCAGAAATTACGGCACTATCTTTAAAGGTCACAACTTCCTCTCTTAGGGTATCTTCAGGTTTTGGAGGCAAGCCTTTAAAATTTAAAAGATCCATTGTGTAAGCTTGTTTAACTCCGGTTGAATCAACAGTATAAAAGCTGGCATTTACATTTTTGCTTTTGGAGATATCCAGTGTGGCAAAACCGTTTTGGTCTGTCGCAAACATAGTTTTCCTGCTTTTGGAAACCCGGTTTGATTTAGTGCCTGAGCCACTAACCACATAATAATATCCTGAATCTTTTATAAGCTGCAATGTATGCTCATGACCGGCAACGTAAATAACGTTCTCATGCCTTTTAATTACCCTGTCTACTTGTGTTACCAAATCAACATATGCAGGATGCTTCATGTCTTCGGCAGTGCCGAAAATTCCTCTTGTAATTGGATAGATAGAACCGATAATAGGTAAAGGGATAAGTAATTTTGGAAAAGCATCCGTAAAAGGAAAAATATGCTGTTTTATTTTAAAGTAGCCGCCATGTATTCCATAACTTCTAAATGTATGATGTACCGCAAATAGTACAAGCTTTTTGGAATTTCTTGAAAGCAGATCATCAAGTTGCGTTAACACTTCAGCCTTGGTTTTATAAGGACAATCAGATTCTATCCCTGGCTTATCATAAGGGTGTACCCACCATTGGCTATCCATTATAATTAAAGTAACATCCTCGGTTATTTTAACTTCTACCGGCCCCGGACAACCTTCTTCAGGTAAAAACTTTACATTTTTACCGCCTAATAAGTCAATATAATATTGTTCTCTTTTAATACTTTCCCAGCCGTGAGGGCCGCCGTTATTCCAATCATGATTTCCGGGTATAAAATAAACCCTGGCATCTGTACCGTTTGCAATTACCACTTGTGTATCAAGCGGGGCTTTAGCAAGGTTAAAACCCGGAACGATATCATCTGGAAGGCCTGTTTTATATAAATTATCTCCAAGATAAATTATTGTTGTTTTTTTATCAAAAGGGATTGTACTCCTTACACCTGAAACTACCGGATGCCTCCCGTTTTTAAGTTCCCCGGCATCACCTATCAATATTATTCTTGCCTGAAGTGAATCAGGCGTAGATGTTTGACCTATACTTACCGGTATTTTAACTAATGTATCTTTTTGTGCTGAAGAAAAAAATGGCGAGGACAATATAGAAAAGAACAGAGTTATTTTAAATTTCATTTTTTAAATTTAGTTTATTTTTTAACAAATTTAGTTAAAGCGTTAACAACATTATTTCAATTATATGGTTTAAAATCTTTTTATTTTATTTAAGAGAATACGCATTACTTTTATATTTTTTGCCAATAATTGTATCAGCATTTTGAGCATAGCAATTAAATGATAAGAGAGTGATCAGAGATATTATCAAATATTTCATAATATAAGTTTATAATCAAATTTTTAAAATCGTAAATACCTTGTTGTATTTATTCTTAATTCTAACCGGAACTCATCAAATTTTCTGTTATTGCTGCCAAGGAGTATGGGAGAACCGGTTAAAAAATGTTTTCCATATTCTACATGAAAATTTAGCAGCTTACGGGTAAACGGAAGGTTATAGTTTAAGCCGATTTTCCAGGCATGCTCATTTGCATTTTGTGCGGCATTTGAAAGGCTCACAATATCGTATCGCACAAAAGGCACAAGGTCTCCCCAATTGTTACTGTCAAATATTTGAAATTGTGCCTGTGCATATCCACCTGCTACATTTAGTTTGTGTACAGAATAGTTTGAAAAAATAAATTCGTATTCCAAAGCGTAAAAATGTTTGCCGATTGTATTGGTATAGTCTGCATTATTTTCCACCGAAAGTTTGTTGCCCGATGCCGGAACGCCACCAATTGTTTTTTGTTAAATGGAAGAAGCAAGGGTAAATTGTTTATCGCTGATGTTCCGTGTATGATCTATAGCCACTCCAATATTTAATTTTTGTTGATTGCTATCTGATGGCTGTAAAACAAATCTTGTTATTTTTAAGGCAACACCATTCCAAAATTGAAACATTGGATGATCCTGGTTGAGTGAACCCCTGTTATCCTGAAATGATGCCTGCAAAAAAGTTTTTGTTCCTATTTGTTTTTGTAACTGAAAACCCCATTGCGTACCAAAGCTATTTGTTGAGCCATGCTGTTCTAAAATAAGGCTTCGGTTAATGTTGGGCAGATTGCCCGATGAAAGGTTATCTTCTCTGGAAAGTATGTGAGTATTTT
>DASYOS010000110.1:0-4050 GCA_036007525.1 Chitinophagaceae bacterium
GAGATAAGCTTCTAATTTTCTAAAACATTCTTCAGTGTTTGTTTGATGAGCAGTTTTATGATCTTCGCCACCGGCAATTAAATATTTTTGACCATCAACTTCCTGTGTACGATAATAATGATAAGGGTCGTACATATCATATGCCAATCCATCAGGATATTTATTATTTTTTAATTTAATGCCCATTGCATAACTCCTGTATGGCGCACACCTGAAATGCAAAAGATTTACACCCGGGGGAATATGGGTTGCATAAATTAATTGTCGTGCTTCTATTTTTCCCAAAAAGCTTTCTATTTCTAAATGATCACCCTTTTCATGAACACCTGTAATGCGGCAGCCCTGCAGTAATACCCCACCTGCGTCTTCAAAAACTTTTGCCAATGCATAAAAATATTTTGCAGGGTGAAACTGTGCCTGCTTTTCAAAAACAACGGCTTTTATAAAATCTACCGGAACAGGAATTTTATTTTCATAACGGATTTCACACCCTGCTTTTTTGGATGCGTCATAAATATCATCAAGTTCTTTTGTTTGTTTTTCATCCTGAGAAAATAAATATCCTTCCTGCTCACTGTGTTCACAATCAATAGCATACTCTTTGATATTTTTCTTCACAAGATCCAATGCTTCTCTTGCGGCACTGGCTAACAGTTGAGCATTATCTTCCCCAAAATCTTTCTCGATATTGGCATAAGAATTATCCATGAAGGTATTTAAGTGTGCAGTAGTACCTCCCGATGTTCCAAAACCGATGGTATGGGCTTCTGCGAGGATACATTTTTTACCTGCCTTTTGTAATTGTAATGCGGTAGTAATTCCTGTAATACCACCGCCTACTATTAATACATCAAAAATCTCATCACCGGTTTTTTTACTTTTGGAAATATATTCCGGCATTTTGTGCTGCCATAAGCTGGTTAATGCTCCATCTCTTTGCATAAAATATTTTCTAATATTTGTCATAAAAACTATGCCTTAAATTTATCTATCAGCAATAATTTTTTTTAAGAACTATATGTCGATAATTCTGTATCATTAATGGTGAATACAATTGATATACTAAAACAGTATTGGGGCTATGATGCTTTTCGTCCACTTCAGGAAGATATAATTAACTCCGTACTGGAAGGAAAAGATACCTTAGCATTGCTGCCAACAGGCGGCGGGAAATCAATATGTTTTCAGGTGCCGGCTCTGGCAAAAGAAGGGCTTTGTCTGGTTATCAGTCCTTTAATTGCTTTGATGAGAGACCAGGTGGAGAGTCTTAAGAAAAAAGGAATTCCGGCGCTTTCAATTCATTCAGGTATGAGTTTTTTTGAAGTGAAAAGAACTTTGGAAAATGCTGCTAATGGAAATTTTAAATTTTTATATGTTTCCCCGGAAAGATTAGAAACCAATTTGTTTTTGGAATATCTGCCCGGGATGAACATTAATTTACTTGCAGTAGATGAGGCCCATTGTGTATCGCAATGGGGTTATGATTTTCGTCCTCCGTATTTGCGGATTGCTGCTTTAAGAGAACATTTACGTGATACCCCGATCCTTGCGCTCACTGCATCTGCCACCAAAGAAGTACAGGATGATATTTGCGATAAGCTGGCCTTTAGTAAGAATCATAATCGTTTTCAAAAATCATTTGAAAGGCCTAATCTTTCTTACAGTGTCTTCACTCCATCTTCCAAGCAAAATAAATTAATTGAGATACTTAAAAATGTGCAGGGCAGCGGTATTGTGTATTGTAAAAGCAGGAAGCGAACAAAAGAAATTGTTGAACTGTTAATACTAAATAAGATTAATGCAGATTTTTATCATGCAGGATTAACAAACATAGAACGAATTAAAAAACAGGAAAGCTGGATAAAAAATGAGACAAGAGTAATTGCATGCACCAATGCATTCGGGATGGGTATTGATAAAAGCAATGTAAGAACAGTTGTGCATTATGATGTGCCGGATGCACTGGAAAGCTATTACCAGGAAGCAGGACGGGCCGGAAGGGATGATAAAAAAGCATATGCCGTTTTATTATTTCATCAAAGCGAATTAAACGACCTGGAAAAACAATCTGTTGTAAGGTATCCACCATTTGAAGAAGTAAAAACCGTTTACAAGGCGCTGGTAAATTATTTGCAATTGCCATCAAACAGCGGCGAAGGGATATATTTTGATTTTGATATAAATGATTTCATAAAAAAATTTAAGCTTAATATTTACACTGTTAATTATTCATTGAAGATTTTAGAGCAGGAAGAATTTATTTCTTACAACCAACAGGTTTTTTTACCGGCAACAGCTCTTTTTTGCTGCGATAAACGCCATTTGGAAGATTTTCAAAAAACATATCCTGATTTAGAACCCTTAATTAAAGGTTTGCTTCGCAGTTATGAAGGGATTTTTGATTACCCATCTTCTATCCATGAAAACCACTTAGCAAGTTTTATAAAGAAAGAGATTAATGATTTAAAATCTGATCTTAAAAAATTAGCGCAGTTTGGTGTTATTGAATATCATCCCCAAAAAGATAAACCGCAAATTCAATTTTTAGAAAACAGGGTAAACGTAGCAGACTTTGCCATTAATCAAAATAATTTATCTAAAAGAAAAATTGCTTTTGAAAAAAGAGTAATGACTATGATAAGCTATGTAAACACAAAGGCCTGCAGAAGCAAAACGATAGGTAATTATTTTAATGATATTTCGATAAAACCCTGTGGAATTTGTGATAACTGCATCAATGAAAAAACTATTGTTGTATCCAAAGCTGAATTTGAAAATATAGTTATGATAATAGAAAAAATAACTGCTAAAGCCCCTGTACAATCCGATGTAGTATTGAAAAGTTTAAACACATTTAAAAAAGAAAAAGTATGGAAAGTGCTTAATTACCTTCAGGCAGAAAATAAGATCAGCATAACAGAAGATGGCCTTGTAGCAAAATGGAAAGGCTTATAAAATAAAAAAGGGACTAGATAGAAATCCAGTCCCGCTTTAAAATCCAATATCCTATGAAAAACCAAAACAAATATAATCAGAAAATATTCTAAACCAAAAGAAATGTTAATTTTTTTTTAAACTTTTGCCACTCCTAATCTCTATTCCTAAAACCAGGTAGTTCTCCTTCTTCTTCTAACTGTTCCGCCTAACCCCAGGGAGCCCAAAATAGAACGTACAATTGTATTGCCTGCCGTACGTATAATGCTTTTTGTAACACTACTATTCGCTACTTTTTCAAAAGTAGTTTGTTCCGGTTTTGCAGCTTTTTTAGGTTTAATAACTTCAGGCGGGTTTTCAGCAGCCTCCTGTAACTTTGCCGTAAGCATTTCATATGCGCTTTGGCTATCCACTACCTTGTTATATTTAGCCGTAAGCCTTGATTTGCTTACAATACTATCAATTTCGCTTTCCGTTAATACATCCATCCGGCTGCGGGGCGTTAACATCATTGTTGCAGCAAGTGGTGTGGGAATTCCTTTTTCATTCAACAGGGTAACCAGTGCTTCGCCAATACCCAGTTGGGTTATCAGGTCTTCAGTTTTATAAAAGGTTGTTTCAGGATAATTTTCTGCAGTTTGTTTTATGGCTTTCCTGTCTACAGCAGTAAATGCCCGCAACGAATGCTGAATCTTTAAACCCAGCTGCGCCAAAACACTTGCAGGAATATCCATAGGGTTTTGTGTGCAGAAGTAAATACCGATTCCCTTTGAACGGATAAGTTTAATAACAGTTTCAATTTGTTCCAACAATGCAGACGTGGCTTCCTGAAATATTAGATGGGCTTCATCAATAAACATAACAAGCTTTGGCTTATCAAGATCCCCTTCTTCCGGCATGCTGCCATATAATTCGGCAAGCAGCTGCAGCATAAATGTTGAGAACAGTTTTGGCCTGTCCTGCATATCCATTACTCTTAATACGCTTATCATACCTCTGCCATCCTCACTTATACGCATCAGGTCATCAACTTCAAAGCTTTTTTCTCCAAAAAAAACGTCAGCGCCCTGCTGCTGAAGCTCTATAACTTTGCGTAAAATTGTGCCGGTTGATGTT
>DASYOS010000111.1:0-6130 GCA_036007525.1 Chitinophagaceae bacterium
GGATATCATAAAAAGTTTGGTGAAGCCCATGCTGAAGTTAACTGCATCAATAGTGTTAAAGAACAAGACAGAAAATTTATTAAGAAAAGCGCCCTGTATGTATCCCTTGAACCATGTGCTCATTTTGGCAAAACTCCACCTTGCACAGACTTAATAATTAAAAGTGAGATCCCTAAAGTATTTATCGGTTGTAAAGATTTTTTCAAAGAAGTGGATGGTAAAGGGATAAAAAAATTACAAGATGATAATGTTGAAGTTATAAATGGAGTGTTGGAAAAGGAATGCTTTGAATTAAATAAACGCTTTTTTGCTTTTCATCAACAATCACGGCCCTATATAATTTTAAAGTGGGCTGAAAGCGCAAATGGAAAAATAGGTTCCTCTGCAGAAAGAGTTTTAATAAGTAATGATTACACCAACCGTTTGGTACATAAGTGGAGAAGCGAAGAAGCTTCGATTTTAGTTGGAACCAACACAGCTTTGCATGATGATCCATCGCTTACAACAAGATTGTGGCATGGAAATAATCCTTTCCGTTTGGTTATTGATATGAATTTACGGCTGCCTTCTCATTTGAAAATATTTAACAAAGAAACCCGGACGATTATCTTCAATAACCAAAAGCATGAAGAGGATGGAAATCTAATTTTTTATAAGATAGAACAAGGGAATCTGTTACCACAATTATTAAAGGCATTGTACAAATTGCAAATTCAAAGTGTTTTGGTAGAAGGTGGTGCTAAATTGCTGCAATCGTTTATTGACGAAGGTTTGTGGGATGAGGCACGGATAATACGCAATGAGCAATTGACAATTAGCAATGGAATAAATTCACCTAAGTTGAAAAAGGCTGCCCTTTTAAAACAGGAAAAATATTCTTCTGATTCTATCTCTTATTTTCAACCTTCGTCTTAATTAATCTCAGCATTTCAATTCTTATAATTCCGCTGAAGGGTTTTACAAAAAACCAATACAATGAAAATAAAATTTTACTTCTTTTAGTCAGGCATAATATCCTGGTTTCTGTACTTACCAGCGTTTTATTTTTATCAATTTCTTTAAAGTAAAAGTTCCAGATCATTTTTAAATGCTGCTGCGATGCATCAATTACAAATTCTTTATAAATATCCTCCTCCAAATAAATAAAGCACATATTTTTTAAAAACCCCTGTAAGCGGAACTCTTTAGTTGGCAATCCTCTAAGCTTCATTAAAGACGTGCTGATAAATGATTTGGCCATATCCAAATCCTTTGTCGCAAGAAAACATTCTTTGGCAGATGCATTTATTATTTTTTTATGATACTCATTATAAGTATACTCCGGCAGATATTTATCAATAAGAAAAGCCATGCTTTATGAAAGAATTTTTGCAAATATCAATCTTAAACACATGGCTTTATCATTCACCCTTAACAACTTTTAGTATCTCCTCATGGAAACTGCAGTGCGAACATTTCTTTGGCATTTCCACATATCTACAATACCGAATTTTTTATTTTTTGGAGCTGTTGCTTTCATATCTATATCAGTTGCTATAGTTTCTTCTACTTGTGTTACAAGTTGCTTTAATTTTTCTTCCTCTATTTGTATAATAGAAGGCATTACATTACTAGTCATAAAATCGAATTTTAATTTTTTAGAAAATTTTGCAGTTCGAGCCCGTTGCAGTTGTCTGTGAGTGGCTACTGAGATCGTTTCTAAAACGATACTTTTCAGTGAAGGATGATCATCTTTTGAATTGCGATGCAAAGGTAGTACGCAACTGCTTTTGTATCTCCCTAAAACTGTATTATTGTACTAAATCACTCATAAGCGGTAATAATTAGTTGATGAATGGTATTTAAGAATTTGGTTGTGAAAAAAAATAAATTTATTATGCTATAAATGATTTTTTCAATTTATGAAGAAGAAAAATTATATAGAAATTCCAACTCGTCTAAATGCGGTAGGTCATCAGGAAGTGGATGTATATATAGAAGGAATTAAAGCGGTTTTTCTTGTTGATACAGGAGCAAGCAATACGGTTATTGATGTCGGCTTTGCGAAAGATAATTTGCGGGAGTTTACTCCAATTAAAGAACTAGGCGGCGGTGTAGGTACATCACAAATGTTATTATTCCATAGACAAATAAACCTTTTTAAGAACAGTGATTTTGAGATATCCGCATTCGATTTGTATGCAACAGATTTTACGCACGTAAAAGATTCACTTGCAAAGAAAGGAATTACAGAGCCTTGCAATGGGGTTATTGGAGCAGATATTTTAATAAAATATGAGGCAGTGATTGATTATGGAAAGAATATCTTGTATTTAAAAAAATAATCAGGAACTAACTACCACTCACTTCCAGCACTTCACTAACTTCTGTTGCCGGCATTTCAGCATTGCGCATGGCAATACCTCTAATCGCATTAGCGGCAAAATCCATAAAAGCTTGCTTGCTTATTATATCATCACCCACCATAACCGGAATACCTGAGTCGCCGCCTTCACGAATACATTGCACCAAAGGTATCTCTCCCAAAAAAGGAATATCATATTCATCAGCGAGCTTTTTACCGCCTTCTTTTCCAAAAATATAATATTTATTATCAGGCAATTCTGCCGGGGTAAAATAGCTCATGTTCTCTACAAGCCCTATCACAGGCACTTTGAGTTGAGTCTGGCTAAACATGGCAATCCCTTTTTTTGCATCAGCCAACGCAACTAATTGCGGCGTGGTAACCACAATTACTCCTGTTACCGGCACTGTTTGTACAATAGTTAAATGAATATCGCCTGTGCCCGGCGGCATATCGATCACTAAATAATCCAGCTCACCCCAATCAACATCGCTGACAAATTGCCTGATGGCGCTGCTCACCATTGGCCCACGCCAAACCACTGCCTGCTTTTCATCAACCAGTAATCCAATGCTCATTAATTTAATTCCGTAACGTTCTAAAGGAACTATCAATCCCTTACCACCATCTCCTTCTTTCATCATCGGCCTTTCTCCCCTAACACCAAACATTATATGCACACTCGGCCCGTAAATATCTGCATCCATTAATCCCACCTTTGCTCCGCTCTCTGCAAGTGCAAGTGCAAAATTACTTGCCACAGTACTTTTACCCACCCCCCCTTTACCACTAACCACTGCAATAATATTTTTTACTCCACTTAAAATATTTTTATTGTCCTTCCGCATTGTTGTAGTGTTCGATGTAAAATTTACAGTAACAACTGCTTCTTTATCCACCAATATTTTTACGGCATTTTCACAGGCATTTTTTATCAGATCTTTCATTGGGCAGGCGGGTGTAGTAAGCACCACAGTAAATGAAACATTTTTACCATCAATCACAATATCCTTCACCATATTTAGTGTCACAAGGTCTTTACCAAGGTCGGGTTCCTGCACATTACCAAGGGCTTTTAAAATATCTTCCTGCGTCATCGTTCAATTATTTGTTAAAAACTTTTGCAATCTGCAAATTTAAACAATCAGAGTGTACTTTAGCCTTTGCCTGAATCATGATTTATAAGATTAAATGATTATGGGATTTAATTGATGTTTACAACCTGAATAAATTCATGAATAAATTTTTACGATTACTTTTAATAACTTTTTTTATAATTCCAATAGCAGCAAAAGCACAATTTGAAAGTTTTAAAGATTCTGTGGTGCAATTGTATGGAGTTGTAATGACGGCAGACAGTCTTAAAGGCATTCCTTCAGTAAGTGTTGTGGTAAAAGGACAAAACCGTGGTACTATCACAAATGAGCAGGGCGTTTTTTCTATCGTTGTTTTAAAAGGAGATCAAATAGAATTTACCAGCATCGGTTATAAACCAAAAGTTGCATCTATTCCCAAAAACCTGGAAGGCAATCAGCAAAGTATAATTCAACTTATGGTTCAGGATACTGTTTATCTTCCTGCAACAATAATAAAACGCAGGCCAACAAGAGAACAATTTGAAAGAGATTTTGCAAACGCCAAAGTGCCAGATGATAACTATGAAATCGCCCGGAAGAATACAAGTTCTGCAACATTAGCAGCAATGGAAAAATATCTTCCTAAAGATGGACGTGAAGCGGGCAATTATTATTTAAAACAGGTTGCCGTTAAGAGTTACTCAGCCGGCCAGCTTCCACCTCAAAATATTTTTAATCCATTTGCATGGGCAGAGTTTATCAAGGCCTGGAAGCGGGGTGATTATAAAAGGAAGTAAGAACTTCTGAACCATGATTTGGGTAGATTAAGGGATTATTAAGAGAAATCCCCCCATCACTTTTTATTTATTTTCGTAAGCATTTTAAATTCAATCTTACATTTGCGAAGGGAATAGAAAGAATTAATAGCTTACATTTTCCCATTAATCTTTTAAATCTACCCAAATCATGGTTCAGACAATTGCTATAATCGGTGCAGGTACAATGGGGAACGGCATTGCGCATGTATTTGCACAAAATGGTTTTAAGGTTGAGCTGATAGACGTTTCGCAGCCTCAGTTGGATAAAGCGCTTGCTACAATCGGAAAAAACCTCGACAGGCAGTTGTCAAAAGGAACAATTACTGAAGAAGCAAAACTTTCCTGCTTACAAAATATTTCTACCAATACTTCCTTAGCTGCAGGTGTAAAAAATGCACAAATCGTTATTGAAGCAGCAACAGAAAATGAAGCGCTGAAACTTAAAATATTTAAAGATATTGATGATGCAGCCCCTTCTGATTGTATCCTTGCAACAAATACTTCTTCCATCTCTATAACAAAAATTGCAGCAGCAACAAAACGACCTGCAAAGGTTATCGGTATGCATTTTATGAATCCTGTTCCGGTAATGAAACTGGTGGAAGTAATAAATGGTTATGCAACTGATAAAGATGTAACAAAAGCAATAATTGAGCTATGCAAAAAATTAGGTAAGGTTCCCTGCGAGGTAAATGATTACCCCGGTTTTATTGCCAACCGTATTTTAATGCCCATGATCAATGAAGCCATTTATAGTTTGTATGAAGGTGTTGCCGGTGTGGAGGAAATTGATACAATAATGAAATTGGGAATGGCTCACCCCATGGGATCATTACAACTTGCTGATTTTATTGGATTGGATGTTTGTCATTCAATCTTAAAAGTACTGCACAATGGTTTTGGTAATCCTAAGTATGCTCCATGCCCATTGCTCTCAAATATGGTGGCAGCAGGAGTTTTAGGAGTTAAAGCTGGAGAAGGTTTTTATAATTATTCTATAGGTACTAAGGATTTGGTAGTGAGTGAAAGGTTTAAAAAAGTTAAATAGATTTCTCTGCCTCCTTTATTTTCCTATCTATCTGCCCCGTAAGTATATGCCAGAACATTACAAAATCTGAGCCCAGGCTATACAAAGGATAAGTAAACGTTACAGGCTTATTTTTCTCAAAAAAGAAATGACCAAACCAGGCAAAACCATAGCCTACAACTGGTATCAGTACCAGCAATATCCATCTTCCTGTAATTATCCCAACTACTAGGCATAAAAGCAATAAAAAATGTACCAATAAAATGCAGAGAACGGCTGGTAGTATTTTTATGCTCGGTAAGATAATAGGGATAAAAGCTCCAAAATGTTTTATATTTTTTTTCTGCCATAAATAAATTTAATAAAAAAAATGAATATCCATGTGCAATTCAAAAAAATTCAGCTTCAAAATAAGCCCCGTCAATGTTTCGACAAGCTCAACATGACAAAACCGTTAGAGACTTGTCAGCCTGAGCCTGTCGAAGGCTTGCTGATACATATTCAACTGTTCATCTATTAAACAATAGTTGGATAAAATTTTCCCGTTTCCTTTAAACATCTGCAATAAAAATCAAGCCCCACTTACTTTATATTTGCAACAATGAAGTATCAAAATACATTGGAATTTGCCATACAAATGGATAGCAATGATCCGTTAAAAGATTTCAGGGATAAATTCTACATCCCCATCATCAACGGAACGCAATGTATCTACTTTGTAGGGAATTCTCTCGGGCTGCAGCCAAAAACCACACAGGATTATATTTATAATGAATTAGAGAACTGGGCTAACTATGGCGTAGAGGCACATTTTCATGCAAAAACTCCCTGGGTGGATTATCATGATATTTTCATTGAACCGCTT
>DASYOS010000112.1:0-3061 GCA_036007525.1 Chitinophagaceae bacterium
ATGTCTTTAAGAAATGTATTAAAAGGTACAGGTGTGGCATTGGTTACTCCTTTTAAACAAAATTTTGAAATTGATTTTAATGCGTTGGAAAAAGTTATTAATTATGTAATTGATAATGGTTGTGAATACTTGATCACATTAGGTACAACGGGAGAAACGCCAACATTAAATGAAGAAGAAAAAAATGCGCTGATCTATTTTACTTATGATGTGGTAAAAGATCGAGTGCCTGTAGTTGTGGGCATTGGCGGCAATAATACAAAAGAAGTTTGCAACAATTTAGAAGCCTATCCTTTGCATAAAGCCGCAGCTGTATTAAGCGCAAGCCCGTATTACAACAAGCCTTCACAAGCAGGAATATTTTTACATTATAAAGCTATAGCAGAGGCTTCTCCAAAACCTGTGATATTATATAATGTGCCGGGCAGAACAGGAAGTAACATTAGTGCATTAACAACATTAAAATTGGCTGCTGAGTTTGAAAATATCCAGGGAATAAAGGAAGCAAGTGGTAACATGATCCAATGCATGCATGTTTTAAAAGACAGGCCCGAAAGATTTTTAGTGGTTAGTGGTGACGATCATCTTGCATTACCATTAATTACATGTGGTATGGACGGAGTTATAAGTGTTGCAGCAAATTGTTTTCCGAAAGAATTTTCAGAAATGGTAAGGCTTGCGCTGCATGATGATCTTAATAAAGCAAGAGCACTGCATTATAAATGCTTAAAAGGGAATGACCTTTTATTTGCTGAAAATAATCCTGCAGGCGTAAAAGCGTTTTTAGCTGAATTAGGAGTTATTGAAAATATTTTGCGTTTACCATTGGTGCCACTAAGTAAAGAGTTGCATAAAAATGTAAAATATTTTTTATCAAAGGAATTTAATTAAACACTATAACAAATTCCTTCCTCTGCCAATTCTGTATTCTCAAAAATTGAACATGCTTCAGTCTTAAATTCATCCAGCGTTTCATACATAGATGAAAAATGCCCAAGCAGTAATTTTTTTACTATTGCTTTTTTTGCAATGGTTGCAGCTTCTATGCTGGTGGAATGGAAGCGGCTTGCAGCCTTTAGTTGTAATACATGCAGATAAGTAGCTTCATGATAAAGGAGGTCAACGTTTTTTATTTTTTCTATTAAACCCTCATCATATAATGTGTCTGCACAATAAGCATAAATTTTTGGCGGAGTAACTGCTAAGGTTACTAATTCGTTCTTAATAACGGTGTTGTCTTCTGTAATATAATTTTCGCCCATGTGCAGGCTGTCATAAGCTGAGGCCGGAATATTATACTTTGCTACTTCATCAATATTTATCTTCCTGAGATTCTTTTTTTCCTTAAATAAAAAACCCCAGCATTCGATGCGGTGCTTGACCTTAAAACATTCTACAATAATTTTTTTATCATCAAGTATTATACATTCAGCCTTTAGCGGATGAAAATGCAATTCGTATGGTAAATGAGCGCTGGCAACCTGTAACTGCAGATCAATAATTGATTTTAAAGTTTCAGGAGCGTATAAATGCAACTCGTGTTTTCTTCCTGCTAGCCCCATACTGGTAAGCAATCCAATTAAACCAAAGTAATGATCACCATGAAGATGTGAAATAAATATGTGATTGATCTTACTGCTGCGTATTTTATATCTGGTCATCTGCATTTGCGTACCCTCTCCGCAATCAATTAAAAAACTTTGCTCAGCATTTTGTACAACCTGGGCCGTAGGGTGCCGGCCAAAAGCAGGTATTGCAGAATTACTTCCTAATATTGTTACGGCTAGCATATTTAAATGTACGATTTACGATGTGTGATGTACGATGTTGTTACTTCCTTAATGTTTTGAGGGAAGCAACTATTATTTTTAATATTTCTTCTCCTTCTTTATAAAGAATAGCTATTTTATCTCTTTTCTCTTTATTAAATTCGACAATCAGTTCTAAAAAGAAAAGTGATTCATCTGTTTCTTCTTCTACAATTTTAAATTTATTGATAAAATCTGCTTTTGATTTTGCCCGTCTCGTAGCCCGATAGTTAGCGCCAACAGAGCTGCTTGATTTTATAAGTTGAGCGCTGTAAGCGTGATTAACAACATTTGTAGGCAATGATAAAATAAGATGCCCACAATCAATAGCAAATTGCTTTGTGCGTTTTATCATTTCATTTGTATCCATTATTATAAGTTAGGGTTTACACCATTTTTATATGTACGATATTAGATGTTTGATGTACGATGTTGTTACTTCTTAATAGTTTTGATTATAAATACTACATCGTAAAGATCAGTTCGCAAATCGTACATTAAACTCACTTGTACCCATCATATTTACATCGTACATCTTATATCGTACATCACACATCCCCAAACTCTCTTTCAATGTCTTCCATTTGCACAATATCACATGCTTCACTTTCTGATGGAGTAACATTCAATGTTTCTAGTAATTCCTGTTGGTTAAAAAAATCGGTAATAGATTTTTGCATTTCGCAAATTACAAAAGAAGCGTTATTATCATAAAATGTTTGCTGAAGACTAACAATTGTATTTGCAGCAGTTATATCAATTTCCTCTATGCTTTTCAATCTTAGAATAACATTTTTAATTTCCATTTCAAGATATGGAAGCAACGTTTGCTTCAACTCCTCTGTCATATTAGCAGAAAGAACGGACTCTTCAAGATTAATAACATGAAATCTCTCTTTGGTATCAATTTTGACTTTCATCTGAACAAGTTCTTTAAACGATGGCGGGAAAAACATTTTTGATGCTAACAAAAGTATCATCTTTAAAATGGTTTTACAAAAAAGCTCATGAGAGTTTTAACCTTTTATTGGGTGGTTTTCAACATACTGTGGTTTGTTTTTCGGAACTTTAGTGAGTTTTAATCGTTATTATTGTATAGATAAATAAAAAGAAAAATGGATAATAATTTTTCAGCCCAGGTTAAAGAGATTATATCATATAGCAGGGAAGAAGCCCTAAGATTGGGGAATGATTTTATTGGCACCGAACATTTGGTTTTAGGTTTAATACGTGATGGAGAAAACACGGCAATA
>DASYOS010000113.1:0-14428 GCA_036007525.1 Chitinophagaceae bacterium
ACATCAGCTCCACCTTTAATATTTGTGTAATTATTTAATGATTGTAGAATCAACATCAATTTCTCATTGTCACCAGAACCAATTTCTACAACATCTTCATTAGCCAGTATCTCGTTTACATCGCCGGTTGTTATTAACTCTCCTCTTTTTAAAATGGCAACATGGGTACAAACTTTTTCAACCTCATCTAACAAGTGGCTTGCCATGATGATTGTTTTTCCCTGGTGATATAATTTTTTTATCAGCTCTCTTATTTCTGCAATACCCACAGGGTCTAAACCATTTGTTGGCTCATCAAAAACCATTACCTCCGGATTCCCCAAAAGGCAGGAAGCTATTGCCAATCGCTGCTTCATCCCAAGAGAGTAAGTGCTGAATTTGGAATCTTTGCGTTGCGTAAGGTTTACTAATTCCAATACACGTGGAATGTCACTTGCATCCTGGCCTTTAATTGCGGCAGCAATTTCAAGATTGTGTTGAGCAGATAGATAATGATAAAAATTAGGCGTTTCCAGCAATGTTCCAATTTGTTTTCTTTGATCTGCATTTGGCTCTTTATCAAACAATCGAAAATTTCCTTTAGTGGCTTTAAGCACATCCATCACTATGCCGAGTAATGTTGTTTTACCGCTTCCATTAGGTCCTAATATACCAAACACTGAACCGGATGGAACGCTAAAGTTTACATTTTTCAGCGCCTGAACCGAGCCATAATTTTTATAAAGATTTTCAACAGTTAAAACAGGCATAAGCAAAAACAGTTTGGTAAAGATTTTAAAGATAGAGAAAAAGTTGTGAGTGATATAAGATATGTTATGAGTGGAAAGGAGAAATTTTTTTTGTAGCCGACATCAGATACTTTATTCAGCTTCACAGGCGTCGCACTCCTGTACAGCATTGCTTTATTCATCAAAAAAATATAAGATCATTAATAAGTTATTAGCTTTTTAGAAAATTAAATTTAAATAATTGAGACCGTCTGCTTTTGTCCTGATTACGTCCCAAACTACTGCTAATAGCATGATAACAAATAAGGTAGCAAATTTGATGTAATTGTAAAACGTCTTATATTTATGAGTTGTGTGCAATTTTCGAACCATCAAAATTCATCAGTGACATTTATTAAAGTAGGCGTATATTATTTGACAGCAATATGTTTCTTATCTTCTTGCAAAGACACCAGTTTCAACCAACGAATCCCAGTTGATGAGTCTCAAACCACAATAGTTTTTCCCTTTGAATTCATCAAAGTTCGGAAAGGGGACGTCATGGATATTTATCTATATGTCTGTGGGCAGCAGCCAAACTTAGACACTCTAATATTATTTAGCAGAAGTAAAACTGAAGAAATAAAGGATAACCGTTGGTACGAATTTGTTTTTTTCGATTCATCCTCCAATGCTGAATTTCCTAAACTTGATGAATCCGCTCTGTATATTGAACCAAAAGTTCTAAAACATATAAAAGCTCAATATCATTTTTGCAGAGCTTTGTCAAAAACAGGTGAGCTAACATTTGCTTCTCCTAATTTATTTGACGGCAAATGGAGTAAAATAGAAGTAAAATAAATAATGAAACTTTAAAATAGAACTATAATTAACTGCACACAACAATCGTATTGCCAAAAGCGGGGCAGAATAATGTATCATCATCTGCAAATTGCTATCAACATCGGTTCGGGCTTGAAGTTATTAGTTTAGCTTTAGTTTATATCTTCAACTTTTTTAAACAATATTGAACAGAAGTTCCCAGCTAGACGATAGAATCATCCGCCTTCGGAAATACGTGGGCGTAGCTAAAAATAAAACAGGTTGCGTAAGTTGGTTCATTTTTTTTCACTTAAATACTCTCTTATTTTACTATGAGCTCCACATTGGTATGCGGTACAAGTGAGTGACTCTTCGACAAGCTCAGGGTAAACTTCACGATGATGCTATGAAAAACAAATGCTGGTAACCAAAAAAAATTAATTTCTTACCGGCTTACCACCTCTTACTTCCACCTGGTCTGACCGTCCCGGTCTGACCATAAACTAAAATGATTAACTAAAATAAGCAATAATTTGATAAGAAGTTTTAATAAAAGTTTCAGGATGATAGGAGCAATATTTTTTTGCCAGATTTTTATTGCAAAGCGTTCCATTCCTTAATCCTGCATAATCATTAAAGGACGAAAATTCCCAATCTTCTAATCGCTTAACGATACCGGCTCTTAAAGGGTTTTGGTGGATATAATGAAAACAATTAAAATAATAATCCTGTAAACTATAAGCAGAGCCGTCCGGAGCATCCGAAAGGCACTTTACTTTTGTTTTCTGCCGAAACACAGATCCAGTTTTATTGTAATGCTTATTATAAATTCTTGCATATCCGCTTAATGATTTTCTAAAACCATTTGTTAGTTGATCAATTAATAACCCACCTTGTTTTACAATTACACTAACTCTTTCATCAACATAAATAAGAAGATGAAAATGGTTAGGCATCAGACAGTATGCAATAATTTCAGCATGAGGAGAAATATATTTTCTCATCAGCCTTAAGAAAATAAAATACTCTTCTTGTGAAGAGAAAATTATCTGTTTATTATTCCCCTGATTGTAAACATGATAAAGATTATCAGGAGTAAAATTCATTTTTAAAATTAATTTCATTTCGTGGTCAGACCGGGACGGTCAGACCATGTTAATTCCTCACAGGCTTACCGCCTTTTAACACACTCTGGATTCTTTCTAAAGTTTTCTTTTCGCCACATAGGCTTAAAAAAGCTTCTCTTTCCAAATTAAGAAGATATTGTTCACTCACTAAAGTTGGCTCACTAAGATCGCCGCCACACATTACATACGCAAGTTTTTGTGCAATTTTTACATCATGCTCTGTGATATAGTTACCACGCAACATTCCGTTGATGCCTGCATACAACATTCCTAACCCCGATCTTCCCAAAACCTTAATGTCATTTCTCTGAACGGGCATAGTATAGCCTGCATCATACAATTCAATAACACTTTGTTTTGCATCAGCAATTCTTCTATCCTGGTTCATACTTACTTCATCTACGCCTTTTCTTAAAATACCAAGATCAAACGCTTCAAATGCAGATGTAGCAACCTTTGCTGTGCCGATGGTTAAAAATCTACTCTGCAAAGTGATGGTTTCCGGTTCGCCTGCATGCATTTCGTCGGCCGCTCTTAATGCAAATTCTTTTGTACCTCCGCCACCGGGAATTAATCCAACGCCTAATTCCACTAAACCTATATAAGTTTCTGCTGCTGCCTGCACTTTATCGCTATGTAAACTCATTTCGCATGCTCCACCCAGTGTTAGTCCGTGAGGTGCTACCACGACAGGTATCGCAGAATATCTCACTCTCATCATTGTATTTTGAAACATACGTATTGCCATATCCAGCTCATCATATTCCTGTTCAGCTGCCAGCATAAATATCATTCCAACATTGGCACCGGCGCTAAATTGCGGGCCTTCATTGGCAATTACCAGGCCTTTATATTTTTCCTCTGCAATTGCAATTGATTTATTAACTGCCTCCAGAACTTCGCCGCCAATACTTCCCATTTTTGTGTACCATTCCAATCCTAAAACATCATCACCAAGATCATACAACTTGCAGGCACCGTTTTTCCAAACTACCTTGTCTGCATTGTTGCTCATGATTGTAAATGCCTCACCACCGGGTATTGATTTATATGATTGAGAAGCCACATCATAATATAAACGCTTGCCATTTTCAATTTTATAAAATGAGGTGACACCCTTTACCCGCATATCCTCTACCCATTTAGCAACAGTAAAACCTGCTGTCTTCATAGCTTCCACTGTTTGTACTACGCCCAATACATCCCATGTTTCAAAAGCGCCTATCTCCCATCCAAATCCTGCTTTCATAGCATCATCCAATCTGTATATTTCATCGCTTATTTCAGGAATGCGATGAGAGATATATGAGAATAAACTGTAATGAAACTTTCGATAGAACTCGCCGGCTTTATCTTGCCCTGCAGATAATGCTTTCAATCTTTGTTTAAGATCCTCAATGGGTTTTGCAGCTTCAAGTGTTGCAAATTTCGGTTTGCTTCTTGGCGCATACTCCATTGTTTGCAGGTTGAGCGTATGGATTTCTTTTTCTGCGCCACCCTTTATTTTTTTAAAAAAACCTTGTCCCGTTTTATCTCCTAACCAATTATTTTCTACAACC
This sequence comes from Chitinophagaceae bacterium, assembly GCA_036007525.1. Taxonomy (GTDB): domain Bacteria; phylum Bacteroidota; class Bacteroidia; order Chitinophagales; family Chitinophagaceae; genus Ginsengibacter. The sequence continues at coordinate 4,216 of DASYOS010000113.1, forward strand.
TTGCCTAACCAATTGGGGAGGCTGAAAGCATTTTTAGCATCATCATTTGCACAATTATCAGAAACGCCTTTGGCAACTTTTACCAATGTGTCAATGCCTACAACATCGGCGGTACGGAAGGTTGCAGATTTTGGCCTCCCGATTATTGGCCCTGTCAAAGCTTCTACCTCATCGATATTCAAACCGATCTTATCCATTAAATGAAAAATAGACATGATGCTGAAAACGCCGATACGATTGGCTATAAATGCGGGTGTATCTTTTGCAAGCACTGTTGTTTTACCAAGATAGAGATCACCATAATGCATTAAAAAATCCACCACTTCCGGATCGGTATATTTTGTAGGAATAATTTCCAGTAGCCTTAAATATCTTGGTGGGTTAAAAAAGTGTGTACCGCAAAAATGTTTTTTAAAATCATCACTTCCGCCTTCCGCCATCATGTTAATGGGAATACCGGAAGTGTTTGATGTGACAAGTGTTCCGGGCTTTCTGTATTTTTCTACTTCAGTAAAAACAGATTGTTTTATATCAAGCCTTTCAATAACAACTTCTATTACCCAGTCACAATCGGCAATATCCTTAATGTTATCAGTGAAGTTTCCTGTTTTTATTTTTTTTACTACATCTTTTGTAAAAACAGGAGAAGGATTTGATTTTAATGCGACAGCCAAAGCATCATTTACGATTTTATTTTTGCTTTTAAAATCTGTTGCATCTTTCGGTGCAATATCCAATAATAAAACCTGCAAGCCTATGCCCGCAAAGTGACAAGCAATGCGGCTTCCCATTACACCGCTACCTAATACAGCTACTTTTCTTATTATTCTTTTTTGCATAAACAGTTATTTAAGTAACCGGACTTCCTTCATTTATTTTTTGATCAGGAGAAACAAAATATAATTTACCTTCTTTATCTTCTGCCATTAAAATCATTCCGTTGCTTTCTATTCCTCTCATTTTTCGTGGAGCAAGATTGGCAACAACAACAACCTGTTTCCCAATAATTTCTTCAGGTTTAAAATGTAAAGCAATCCCTGAAACAACTATTCTTTTTTCAAAACCCAGATCGACTTCAAGCTTTAAAAGTTTATCAGCCTTTTCTACTTTTTCAGCAGATAAAATTGTAGCTACTTTGAGATCAAGTTTTGCAAAATCATCATATTGAATTGTTGACTTAGCCCCCTCTAAATCTCCCCCCTTAGGGGAGACTTCCGAAGATGCTTTTGTTTCATTTTTTTCTACCATCTTATGTGAATTAATATTTTTATTTTGTAGGTTACCACTTGCAGCTTGCAGCTTATCTACTTGTTTTTTCACTTCTTCATCCTCAATTTTTCTAAATAATAATTCAGGAGCTCTTAAACTATAACCAACGCTTAAAAGCTTTGTGTTGCCCGCATTCTCCCATTCCAGCATTTTATCAACCACTTTCATCATGTGAATGAGCTTCTTTGCAGTAAAAGGTAGAAAGGGATTTATAAATATGGAAAGATTTGCGGTGAGCTGTAAGCATATGTGCAAGGCATTATCAATTAACTTCTGATTCTCTTCACTTGTAACCAGCAGCTTGTCACTTGAAGCTTTCTTCCAAGGTTCTTTTTCCTGCAGATATTTATTTCCTTTTCTTGCCAGATCAATTACTTCAAATAGTGCATCTCTAAATTTATATTGCTCTAATAAATTCTCAATATTAGTTTTAGTTATTTCAAATTCTAAAAGCATTTTTTTATCAGTAGCATCCAGAATTTCTTCATGTAGCTTTGGCACCTTTCCTTTGCAAAGCTTATGCATCAATACAAAAGTGCGGTTAACAAAATTTCCAAAAATAGCTACCAGTTCGCCATTTGTTTTGTCCTGAAAATCTTTCCATGTAAAATCATTGTCTTTGGTTTCGGGAGCATTGGCACATAAAACATAACGCAACACATCCTGTTGATCAGGAAAGTCTTTTAAATATTCATCCACCCATACAGCCCAATTTCTGCTGGTAGAAACTTTATCCCCTTCAATGTTTAAAAATTCATTGGCTGGAACATTTTCCGGCAATACGAAACTGCCATGCGCCTTCAGCATTGCAGGAAAAATAATGCAATGAAAAACAATGTTATCCTTGCCAATAAAATGAACAAGCTTTGTATCATACTTGCACCAGTAATCAGCCCAGTTATCTGTTAATTCTTTTGTGGCAGAAATGTATCCAATGGGTGCATCAAACCATACATACAATACCTTTCCTTTTGCATCAGGCAGCGGCACTTTAACACCCCAATTGCTGTCTCTTGTCATGGCTCGTGGCTGTAAACCCTTATCCAACCAGCTTTTACACTGACCATAAACATTGTTCTTCCATTCTTTATGTTCTTCTAAAATATATTGTTTTAAAAATGGCTCGTAATTCTGCAATGGAAAATACCAGTGCTTTGTTTTCTTTTTTACAGGAACTGCATCGCTTAAAGCGCTTTTAGGATTTATTAATTGCTCAGGACTTAAAGATGAGCCGCATTTTTCGCATTGATCGCCATAAGCATTGTCATTGCCACAAATAGGGCATGTACCAATTATGTAACGGTCAGCTAAAAAAGTTTTCTTTTCTTCATCAAAATATTGTTCTGTTTCTTTCTCTTCAAATAAACCTTTTTCATACAAATTTGTAAAAAAATCACTTGCCGTTTTATGATGAACTACGTTTGATGTTCTTGAATAGATATCGAATGATATTCCGATCTGCTCAAAACTGTCTTTTATGATCGCATGGTATTTATCAACAACCTGCTGCGGTTGTATTCCCTCTTTCATCGCACGGATGGTAATAGGAACACCATGCTCATCACTGCCGCAAACAAACTTTACATCTTTTTTTTTGGCTCTTAGGTAACGGGTATAAATATCCGCAGGTAAATAACAACCTGCCAAATGTCCAATGTGCAATGGGCCATTGGCATAAGGCAATGCAGCGGTTAATAAGTATCGTTTAAAAACTTTCATACCCCAAACCCCTAAAGGGGTTTATTATTTTATTTTTGATTAACCCTAAATATGCTTGTTCCCCCTTCAGGGGTTAGGGGGTGGGCAAAAATACCTTAATCAATTCCATCTCCCAAAACCATTCATTTTTAATAACTTCATTTCATGAACCGTAAAGATTTTCTTTCTACAGTTATTCCTTTGGCTGCTGTAACAACCGCTGTAGCCAGTAATAAAGAAACAAAAGCAGAATATTCCTTAAAAATTCCTCCATATTTAAAAGAAGTTGATACAATAGGTATTACCTGCCCTTCTGGTTATATAACAAGAGAAGAAATACAACCCGCTATTTCAAAACTGGAAGAATGGGGATTTACCGTAAGCATAGGAAAAACAATTGGCGCAAAAGATTTCAGCTTTGCAGGAACTGATGAAGAAAGAGCAAGAGACTTGCAGGCAATGCTGGATAGTTCTTCAATTAAGGCCATCCTGTTTGGAAGAGGCGGGTATGGCGCTGTAAGAATTATTGATAAATTGGATTTTAGGAAATTTATTTTAAAACCTAAATGGATAATTGGTTTTAGTGATGCTACAGTTTTTCACAGCCATCTGAATAAATATTTTGGCATCGCATCTATTCATTCAAAAATGTGCAATAGCTTCCCTACAGATTGGAGCAAGGCAGAGCCGGCGCAAATTGAAACAATAAATTCTATCAGAAAATGTTTGACAGGAACTAAGATGCAATACACTGCTGTTGCAAATGAAAAAAACAGAGTTGGAAGTGGAGATGGGATTTTGATCGGCGGAAATTTATCCATCTTACACAATCTTGCCGGCACAAAATCAGATATAAATACTGTCGGCAAAATTTTATTTGTTGAGGATACAGGGGAATATCTTTACAGCATTGACAGGATGTTTTGGAACCTAAAACGAACCGGTAAACTTGAAAAACTTTCAGGATTAATAATCGGAGGCATGAAAGCCAAGCCTGATGATACAGGAGAAGAATTTGGCAGAACTGTAATTGATATTGTTACTGAAGTTGTAAAGGAATTTAAGTACCCGGTATGTTTTGATTTTCCGGTTGGGCATCAAAAAAATAATTACGCATTAAAGTGTGGAATCAGGCACAAATTGATAGTTTCAATAGATTCGGTAACCCTTTCAGAAGCCCCAAAGGTTTAATAGTTTCAGGAAGATATTTACAGTTTGAAAGTTATGGATCTCTTTAAACCTGTTAAACTTAAATTATGATAATTCCACCCTACTTAAAAAAAGGAGACACAATAGGATTAGTATGCCCTGCCGGGTTTATGCCTTTAGAAAAAGTGCAAACAGCCATTGACACCTTACAACAATGGGGCTTTAAAGTAAAAGCAGGCAAGACTGTTGGAAGTGAATCAAAAAATTATTTTTCGGGAACAGATGATGAACGATTAGACGACCTGCAGCAAATGATGGATGATAAAGATATTAATGCCATTATGTGTGCAAGGGGCGGTTATGGAATGGGAAGAATAATTGATGATATAAATTTTAATAAGTTTAAAAAGAATCCTAAATGGATTATTGGTTTCAGTGATATAACTGTTTTGCATTCACATTTATTTGCAAAATATAAAATTGCTTCATTGCATGCGCCAATGGCAGCAGCTTTTAATGATGAAGAGTATAAAAATGAATACGTGCAAAGCCTTTTCCACGCTTTGGTTGGCACAGAAACAAATTATAAATGTGAAGCACACGAATTTAATAAAGTGGGTTTAGCAGAAGGCAGATTAATTGGCGGCAACCTTTCATTGCTTGCTCATTTGGTTTGCACAGGATCAGACATAAAAACAAAAAATAAAATTCTATTTATTGAAGACATAGGGGAATATATATATAATGTTGACAGGATGATGTACCAGTTAAAACGCAGCGGAAAACTTGATAAACTTGCAGGACTCGTTGTGGGAAAATTATCTGATATGAAAGATACGGAGCTTCCATTTGGACAAACTGCAGAAGAAGTAATCCGGGATGTTATAAAAGAATATGATTATCCCGTTTGTTTCAACTTTCCGGTAAGTCATGAGAAAGAAAATTATGCGCTAAAGATCGGTGTGAAATATTCATTGAATGTGGATGCAATTGTGTCACTCAAAGAATTATAAAATTTATCTAAGTAACGAATCAAGTTTTTCATGAAATAATGGAAAATCGTTTAAATTATTATGCTTCCCTTTTTCTATGGTTATAAATTCATCAGTTGATTTTAAATACTGTTTAAGATTTTTTGATATAGAATAAGGAATTACCTCATCATCATCTCCATGAAAAATTGTTACCGGTGCTATTACTTCTTGTAAATATTCATTTACCCGCAACTTAAATTTTGACATATATGATGTTGGATAAATAGGAGCATAATAACTGAAAAGCGCAGGGACACTGTAATAGGGCGTTTCCAATATCAACCGCCTGCAATATATCCTTGTTGCTAGCTGAGATGCTATGCCCGTTCCGAAGGATCTTCCATAGATTATTATGCTGTCCGCTTTAAATTTTGTGTTTGCTAATTTATACACAAGCAACGCCTGATCATAAAGCTTTTTCTCTGTTAGTATTCCTGTTGTTTTTCCAAATCCGGGATAATCAGGCATCCAGACTTCATAACCAAGTTTCGTAAAATTACCCGCAAATTTTGCATAATGATTTACATTTTCTTTGTTGCCATGAAAATATAATACAACAGCTTTTCTTACAGAATCTTTAGGGAGAAATTGAACAATATTAAAATTTTCATTTTTGTTTATGGGAATATCAACTTCTTTAAATGGTACATTAAAAGTATATCTATAACCTTGTGGATGCGCCACAGGGTGAAGCAAGATTTTCTCCTGAAAATTATATAATACTATGCCTACAAGAAAATAAATAAGTACAAGGATCTTTAACCAAAAGAAAAATTTTCTTTTTCTTGTCCAGTTGCCGGTTGCCGATTGCCCTTTTTGTATCATATAGCCAAAATATCTCTTATAAAATTATGGTACTCGGGAAATGTAGGTAAATTATTATGGCCGCCGCCATGTATACGAATGAGCGTAATTTTTCTGGGATTGAGCAATTGCAATTGTTCGCTATTTTTTATAGGTAGAAGCCAATCTTTAGTGCCATGCAAAATGTATGTGTGGCAATTAACTTTTCTTATCCATTTATCAGTTTGTAATTGATACCGCAATAAAAACCGCATAGGTAAAATCGGCAGAAACCTTTGCACAGCTTTTCTAAAACTATAATAAGGCGCATCAAGAATAAGATAACGGGGAGAATTTTCACTTGCCAGTTTTGCCGCAAACCCGCTGCCAAGGCTTCTTCCATATACTATTATATGGTCTTCATGATATTTTCTCACTAAAGTATCATACACAAATTGCATATCACTCAGCATATCCTTTTCGCTTTTTTCCCCCGTGCTTTTTCCAAAACCCCGGTAATCAACCAACACTACATCATAATTGTATCTATAAAAATCCTTTGCATATTTAGCCCAGCCTTTTATGCTTCTACTATTACCATGGAAATATAATATGAGCCCGTGAGAATCTTTTACGTGGAAATGAAGCCCATTAATTCTTACACCTTCTTCAACATCAAAAAATAATTCTTTAAACGGAACATCATATTTATAAAGGAAATTCTGCTTTAATTTTTCTGGCTTAAAAATAAATTTTTCCTGCACCAGGTACACAATTATTATTAAAATAGAATAACCGGCAATTATGTAGATTATGGTTGGAGACAAAACAATTGACAATTTGCAATTAGCAATTAGCAATATAACCCATTATTTGCCTATTGCCGTTTTTGCCTATTTGCCCATTGAATCATTCTTCATCCGGAAATAAGCGATTAAGTTTTAGTTTGCTAACCGGAGCAACGATAAGCGGGAATTTTTCAACGGTTACATTGCTTTGTTCTAATCCAAAACCTCTTTCTTCACTAAGGCTTTTGTCTTTTATCCAAAAATGTAATTTCATTACAAGCTTCTCAAAAAATGGTAATTCATTATCCTGGGATAAAAATTTTTCCATCACAACAAATTGAAAATCTCCTACAACATTATTTCGTTGCAGGCTTTCGTAGCGACTTACAACGTTTACTTCTTTATTGGTGACCATATCCTCAACTACCTTTTTAAACATCAGGTTAATCCGTGGTTCCATCCTAAAACCCATCCTGAATTCAATTCGTATAACCTCATTAGGGATAATAGTTTCAACAGTATAATCAGAAGTGTAGGGTTCATCCAAAGTATCAACATGTACAAACCAATAAATATCAGCACGCTTTGGCTTTCTGTTTAAAATAGAATAAATAATTTTATGTTCAATTTCTTTGGGGATTATCTGCACTGGTAAGGTAAATAAGATGTGTAGAATATTTTGGAATGGTATTATCCATACTCAATTCCTGTATTAAGGGAATATATTGATCCAGTCTAACAAATTCTACATAACGGTTTTTTACTTTACGTGCCCTGAACCAGATATACATTACGCAAAACAATGCACCACCAACCACCAATGTTACAAAACCTCCATGTGGAAATTTACTAAGGTTAGCAATTAAAAAACTAATTTCAATTGTAAGATAAATTGCCAGGTATAAATAAATCAAAGGCCGTTTCACCCTTCTTGATATTAGATAATTGGCAAACAGCATAGAAGTTGCCAGCATACAAAGTGTAATGGCAAGCCCATAAGCAGCCTCCATATTTGATGAGCTTTTAAAGTAAAGTGTGATGCCTACACACCCAATAAATAAAAGTGTATTTATGCCAGGAATATATAATTGCCCTCTTGCCTCACTTGGATAATTAATTTTCATTTTGGGCCATAAGTTCAAGCGCATGCTCTCACTTATCAACGTAAAGGAGCCGCTTATTAGTGCCTGGCTTGCAATGATAGCTGCAATTGTTGCAATTACAATTCCTATAATTTTAAACCACCCGGGCATTATGCCGTAAAATGAATTAAATCCGCTATCAATAATTTCTTTTGTAAATATTTTACCGCTATGATTGGCGAGCAGCCATGCGCCTTGCCCCAAATAATTTATTATAAGTGCACTCTTCACAAATATCCATGAGATACGAATATTCCCTTTTCCGCAATGCCCCAAATCACTGTACAATGCTTCGGCCCCTGTAGTACAAAGGAACACTGCTCCCAAAAGAAAGAAACCATTTGGATAATGCGTTAACACTCTTATTCCATAATACGGATTAAAGGCTTTAAAAATATATAGTGCATCAAACAAATGGGTAAAGCCCAGCACAGCCAGCATTGCAAACCAAATACACATAATAGGCCCAAACATTTTGCCTATAGATGCAGTGCCAAATTGCTGAAAAAAAAACAACATAGCTAAAATTCCGAGAACAATATAAACTACAGTAGATTCAGTTATACCGCTGAAAAAATGAATTTGTTTTAAGCCCTCAACTGCAGAAGTTACTGAAATTGGTGGTGTTATCATCCCATCAGCAAGTAAAGATGCGCCGCCAATCATTGCCGGATAAACGAGCCATTTCTTTTGTCGCCTAACTAAAGCATATAAGGAAAAGATTCCACCCTCTCCCCTGTTATCTGCTTTTAAAGTAAGGATAACATATTTGATTGTAGTTTGTAAAGTAAGGGTCCAGATAATGCAGGATAATGCTCCCAATATAAGTTGCTCTGAAATTATTTTATCCCTGATAATTGCATTTAAAACGTAGAGGGGTGATGTTCCTATGTCTCCGTAAATAATTCCTAAAGCAATTAGTACACCTGCGCCGGTTACTCTATTGAGGTTTTTTTTCACAACAATTAATTAAATTTTTACGAGAGTTCCTATAAGTATCTAACGTAAAAGTTTTGCAAATTTCGACTTGTATTTATATAGATTCAACAATGGTGTCAAATCTTTATAAAATCCTTATACATACCGGGTGTTTTTTTATAATACACTTGCAAATAGCAATTTACATTTGCACTTACACATGGAACTCTTTATAAATAAAATAAGTAAACCAAAGCAATTATTAATTAGCATTAGCGTGGTATGTATTGTTTCTGCATTGTGTTATTCCATGTCAAGCTATTTACATTATACTGTGGTGGCATTTATTTTATTGCTCACGGTTTCAATAGCAGCAGTTTTATTTGATATTATTCCCGTATTTGTTACGGCTGTATTAAGCGCTTTAATTTGGGATTATTTTTTTATTCCTCCACATTTTACTTTGCAGGTAGGCTCAACCGAAGATTCTATATTGTTAATGATGTACTTTGTTATAGCACTTGTTAATGCAGTGCTCACCTATAAAATACGCCAGATAGAAAAAGCCGGAAGAGTAAAAGAAGAAAAGGCAAATGCTGTAAAGTTGTATGATACATTATTAAATTCCCTTTCACATGAACTTAGAACTCCTATTGCTGCAATCATTGGGGCAACCGATAATTTGCAATCTAACAACAGCAATCTTACTGCACAAAATAAAGAAGATTTGATTGCAGAGATTTCCAAAGCATCTTTTCGGCTCAATCAGCAGGTAGAAAATCTTTTGAGTATGTCAAGGTTGGAGTCAGGATTTCTTCAACATAAAAAGGACTGGTGTGATATTATTGAAGTTATATACAATACGGTGAAAAGAATTGAAGAGAATGATATTTCCCAAAAAATAACAATAAATATAAATCCTGATATACCTTTTTTTAAACTGGATAAAGCAATAATGGAACAAATAATTTATAACCTTGTAAACAATGCCATCCAATACACTGAAGCAGATAGTAAAATCGACATAATGGCACATTGCCACGGCAATGTATTACAATTAATTATCGAGGATAATGGAAAAGGTTTTCCGGAAGATAAAATAGATCAGGTATTTGATAAATTTTATCGCTTACAAAATACTAAAACAGGGGGAACCGGTTTGGGATTATCAATAGTAAAAGGCTATACAGAAGCGATGGGAGGAACTGTTCATTTGCAAAATATAAAAACAGGCGGCGCAAGATTTACTATTCATATTGCAGCGCAAACATCTAATTTAAAAAGCATTAAAAATGAATAAGGCGGAAATATTAATTATTGATGATGAAGTGCAGATGCGAAAATTGTTAGAGATAACGCTGCAGAGTAATAATTATACCGTCAACCAGGCTGAGAATGCAAAGAGTGGATTAATAACTGCAGAAAATCATCC
>DASYOS010000114.1:0-1820 GCA_036007525.1 Chitinophagaceae bacterium
ATGGTTAATTAGTTTATTTGTATAAAATCGAAATTAGTGCAAATTGAATAAAATGTGAAACATCAAACGTGAAAGGTCAAAACGAGAAAGCTTTTTCACTCCTGCATGTCCCGTAGGCAGGTCTCAGGTTTTACGTTTCACGAATTCATAAATCATTCTTGCAAAAAAGAACGAAATTAATAATCGAGTTCCAGCTTTAGTTTATCTTTTAATTCTTTTACCAAAGGATATTGCTCTATCATTTTAAGGTATTGCTGCTTGGTGCTAAGATGTTCTTCTTCTGCTTTTTTCTCGCCACTTTCAATTATAACAAATTTATAAGTAAGGATACGATTATTAAAATGCTGCTGGAGGTGATCAAGTAAAGCAGCTCTTTCATTTTCAATAAAACTTTGATGAATTTTACTTTCAGTAGTTATTTCAATGCAGTTAGAATCTGCGATTTTTAAAATTGCTGATTTAAAATTATTGACTGCTGATGGATTGTTTTTCTTTTTAAGTTTTTCAATGTACTGTCCCCAGGCAATGTATATTTCTTCTTCATTGAGTTCTTTGGTGATGTTTGCATTTGATTGATGGCGGCTAGCTACTTCTTTTCTTATTTTTTCCAGAGCGCCAATTTTTGGTGAACCATTTACAACTTTTGTTTTATCAGCAACTGCTTTGGTAACCACGCTTTTTACACCTGTTTCTATAATAAGTTTAGCCTCATTACCGATGCTATTACTTTTCTCTACCTGCGAAATATTGTTAGCAAGTTGCGGTTCATCGCTTGTAACTTGAGTCTTATCAGTTTTTTCTTTCAATTCAATAGGAGCAATCGCTCTGAAAGCCAATGCTTTTACTGATTCAATCTGTTTTTTTTTAGTTAACCCGATATCATTATTTACCAGCTCAATAGCCTGTTGCAGATAGCAGAGTTTTATAAGTGTTAACTCAACCTGTAATTTTTTATTACGTGCCTGCTTATAATTAATTTCTGCATCGCTTAAAATATTTAATGCGCTTATCAGCCATGCCGGGTTTATCTTTTCTGCTGTTTCTAAATATTTTGGTTTAAAGTTTTCAGCCACTTCTAAAAGCACCGCAACCTTAGGGTCTTTACTTACCAAAACATTCCTTATAAATTCAGCAAAGCCATTAAGTACAAGGTCTCCTTCAAAACCTTTGCGGTTTATTTCATCATACATTAAAATTGAATCACTGATTTTTTGCTGCTGCATGCAATCGATAAGTTTAAAATAATAATCTTCATCCAGAATATTAAGATGCTCTAATGTATTTGCATAGGTAAGTTCAGCATTGGTAAAACTTACTATTTTATCAAGAATACTTAATGCATCTCTTAAACAGCCTTCGCTTTTTTGTGCGATAACATGCAAAGCAGCTTTTTCTGCTTTTATTTCTTCCTTCCCGCAAATTTCCTGCAAGTGTTCAACCGTATCATGATTGGTAATTCTTTTAAAATCAAATATTTGGCAGCGGGAAAGAATGGTTGGGATTATCTTATGCTTTTCTGTTGTTGCCAAAATAAAAATGGCATAAGGCGGAGGCTCTTCCAGCGTTTTTAAAAATGCATTAAAGGCGGAAGAACTGAGCATATGAACCTCATCCACTATATAAACTTTATAATCTCCTGCCTGCGGTGCAAACCTTACCTGGTCAACCAAAGACCGGATATCATCAACAGAATTATTACTTGCGGCATCCAGCTCATGTATATTTAAGGATGTCCCGTTATCAAAAGAAGTACAGGAGTTACATACATTACAGGCTTCCCCATCAGCTGTTCTGTTTTCACAATTAATTGTTTTGGCTAA
>DASYOS010000115.1:0-10066 GCA_036007525.1 Chitinophagaceae bacterium
GGGACTTATCGCCTTAAATTTTTCTTTAGCGAAAGTCTTGTTATGGATAGCGGGGAAGAAGTAAGTACCCGGGAGGTTAAAAAAATATTAAGCAATCTTATTGAGGCAGAGAGTAAACAACATCCTTTGAGCGATGAAAAATTGACTGACCTGTTACAAGAAAAGGGCTATAATATTGCACGCCGTACAGTTGCAAAATATCGGGAGCAGCTTAATATACCGGTAGCACGCTTACGAAAAGAATTGTAACGCATATATTCTCATTATGGAAACAATACATGCTGCAGAATATAGATCAGCGAATACTTACAAGCCTGCAGGTATTATAATATTTTTTGCAAAAGTATTCTCTTACATTTTTCATCCTTTGTTTATTCCTCTATATGCTGCATGGTACCTCGTATTTATTCATCATGGGTTTTTTGCCGGTTTTGGAGAAAAAGAAAAAACCTGGGTTTTACTTAGGATTGCATTAAATATGGTTTTCTTTCCGGCATTAACTGTTTTATTATTAAAAGGAGTTGGGTTTATTGAATCTATCTTTTTAAAAAAACAAAGAGACAGGATAATCCCATACATGGCATCCGGAATATTTTTTTTCTGGATGTATCTGGTTTTTCGTAACCAGCCCGAAATACCTAAGATCCTTACAGCATTTACATTTGGTGTTTTTCTTGCTTCATCGTTCGCATTGCTTGCCAATATTTATTTTAAAATAAGTATGCATTCTCTGGGCTGCGGTGGCTTGCTGGGTTTAATGATCGTTGTTTTAAACATAAATCCTTCTCCGCCATTTACTTTGCCTTTAATGATCTTAATTCTAATTACAGGTATAGTTTGTACTTCAAGGCTCATACTAAGCGCTCATACGCAAAAAGAAATTTACATGGGTTTATTCTTTGGATTTTTTAGTCAAATTATCAGCGCCGCATTTCTTTTATAAAAAATTCAGTTAATTTATTACAGCCTTTTCCAAAAGAAATCTTAAACATCAAGGATAATTATATCAAATCTTTCTGCTGGCACAATTCTGGCGAATTATATCCGTTATACTGTTATTGAAATCCATTTTCTAACCCTCAAATTTAAATAAGATGAGCTTTGAAAACTTTCCTACAGGCAATCTGCCTGAGCAAAAGCCTGTTATTAAAAAATACGATTATACTTACCTGCAAGCGCATTCTAAAAGTATTTTATTGGGCATATTGATAGTAGCTTTATTAGGCACATGGTCGTATCTGATATGGAGCAAAACTAAATCTAACGAACAAAAGCAACAGCTTACTACTCAATTAAGCGCAAGCGATTCATCTAAAAATAATTTGCAACGTGATCTGAACGAAGCAGTAATGAGCCTGGACGCACTTAAGAGTACCAACGCAGCCGCAGAAAGCTTATTGAGAACAAAAGATAAGAGTATACAAGATCTTACGCAAAGAATTCAAAAAATTATATATGATAAAAATGCCAATAGTACTCAGTTGGCCCAGGCGAGAGGATTAATAAAACAACTAAAGAGTAATATTGATACATACGCAGCAGAGATAGCAAAATTAAAAAATGAAAATATTCAGATAACCGAAGAAAAAAAAGTGATCACGGTAGAAAGAGATATAGTGAGACGAAATTTTGATTCAGCTAAAACAGTGATTAAACAAAAAGAGGATGTGATTGATATAGGTTCTACTTTACATGCTTCTAACTTAAATGTAAGCGGTGTTAAACAAAGAAGCGGAGGCAAAGAAAAAGAAACAACTACAGCAAAACGTGTAGACAAATTAAAGATCTCTTTTGATCTGGATGAGAACAGGATCGCTCAAAGCGGAGTAAAACAAATCTATATAAATATTATAGCGCCTGATGGTTCAGCAATTGTAATACCGGAGGCAGGTGTAGCTAAATTTACAACAAGGGATGGCGCTGAAAAATCAGCAACTAAAAAAGTGGATGTAGAGTATAAACAAGGTGAACGCAAGCAGGTAAGTTTTGAATTAGCTAAAGCCCAAAATTTTACACCCGGAGATTATAAGATCGAAATTTATAATAATGGTTTTAAAATAGGCGAGGGAGTACGGAGCTTTAAGAAAGGTGGGTTGTTCAGCTAACTAATAAATTAAAAAAAGGTTTTGTATTTCTTACAAAACCCTTTTTGCTCCCCCTCCCCGACTTGAACCTGAAACCCTCTGATTAAGAGTCGAGGTTACTACCTTTCCTTTGTTACTTCCTTTGTTCTATTTCTCATCCCCCTTTATTCGTATTTTGCAAATAACTTGTTGCATCGCTTAGCATTATGACCATTAAACTAACTACTCTTAAACAATCTCTTAATGCAGCTTACAGGTTGGTTAAGCCCCAACGCTCTGCAATAGATAAATTCAAAGATGGATTGAATACTTTGTTGCAACGCATTGATGTGGAAGAAAGCGAAGAGAATGTAAAGATTCATTTAATGGACTTTCTTAAAAACACCTGGTACTCTCCAGATTATTTAATTGCAACCAAGGGAAGAACTGATTTTGTTATCCATACAGGCAAAGATGCGAAACTGCCTGCAGGTGTATTGTGTGAAGTGAAACGGCCTGCTAATAAAGCAGACATGGTAACAAAGAATGATCTTAATAAAAAAGCAATGCATGAGCTGGTGCTTTACTTTTTAAGGGAAAGGATTACAGGGAAAAATATTGACATTCGCCATCTTGTAATTACTAACATTTATGAGTGGTTCATTTTTGATGGAGCAGTGTTTGAACGGCTGTTTGCAAAAGATTCTAATCTTGTTAAGCAATACAATGAGTGGCAGATAGGACAGAAAATAACTTCTAATACCGATCTCTTTTACAAAGAGATTGTAAAGCCATTTATTGCTTCAATAGAAGATGAGGTTGCGTTTACATGGTTTGACATTAGGGAGTTTGAGAAGCCGCTAAAAAACGATATTAAAAGCGATGACAACAAGCTCATATCTCTCTACAAAATATTTAGCCCCACACATTTATTAAATCTTCCTTTTACTAACGACAGCAATACACTTGATAAAGGTTTTTATTCCGAACTGCTGCACCTGATAGGATTGGAAGAAGAAAAGGAGGGAAGTAAAAAACTTATCCGCAGAAAAAAAGAAAATAAAAGAGACCCCGGATCCTTACTGGAAAATACCATTACCATTTTAGAAGTGGAAGACACTTTGCACAAGGTTCGTGATATTAATAATTATGGAGAAACAAAAGAGGAACGGCTTTTTAGTATTGCCCTGGAACTCTGCATCACCTGGATTAACCGGATACTTTTTTTAAAGTTGCTGGAAGCGCAGCTTATTAAATACCACAAAGGTGACCGATCATTTAAGTTTTTGAATTACACAAAAATTCCTCACTACGATGAATTGTATAAACTCTTCTTTCAGGTATTGGCAAAAAAAGAAAATGAAAGAATTGCCGCCGTTAAAACAAAATTTGCGAACATTCCTTACCTCAATAGTTCTTTGTTTGAGATAAGCGAACTGGAAGACCAGACCATAAGGATAAACAGCCTTGATGATACGCTTGAATTAAATTTAATTGCAGGCACAGTTTTAAAAGATAAAAAGAATAAACCCATTGCAGTTAAACTTAATTCACTGCAATATTTGTTTGAATTTTTAGAAGCCTATGATTTTGCAAGTGAGGGCAGCGAAGAGATCCAGGAGGAAAGTAAAACACTTATCAACGCTTCGGTTTTAGGGTTGATATTTGAAAAAATAAATGGCTATAAAGACGGCTCATTCTTTACCCCCGGATTTATCACCATGTACATGTGCCGCCAGGCAATAAGGCAGGCAGTGTTGCAAAAATTTAAAGAAGAATATAAATGGGATTGCAGTAGCATTGAAGAACTGGAAGGAATTATGTAGCAGACAAGCGCAGCGCTAAAGACATTCTTAAATTTAATGAAACTATAAACAGTTTAAAGATCTGTGACCCTGCAGTTGGCTCCGGGCACTTTTTAGTTTCATCGCTTAATGAAATTATTGCCATTAAAAGTGAGCTGGCAATTTTAGCAGATGATAAAGGCTTACGCCTTTCGGGTTATGAGGTTACAATAGAGAATGATGAATTGATTGTAACAGCATCCGATGAAGATATTTTTGAATACCGGCTAACCAATGGTGCCATAAATAAAGAAGCACAAAGGGTACAGGAATCGTTATTTCATGAAAAGCAAACCATAATTGAGAACTGCCTTTTTGGTGTTGATATAAACCCCAACTCAGTAAAAATTTGCCGACTGCGCCTTTGGATAGAGCTATTGAAAAATGCTTATTACACCAAAGAGAGCAACTACTCTGAATTGGAAACCCTGCCCAACATTGATATAAATATTAAATGCGGTAATTCTTTAATTAGCCGCTTTGCTTTGGATGAAGATTTAAAACCATCGCTTGCAAAAAGTAAATTTAATATTCAGTCATATAAAAGCGCCGTTCAGACTTATCGTGAAGCAAAAAATAAGGAAGAGAAACGAGAAATGGAAACTTTGATTTCAATAATCAAAAAAGACTTTACTTCAGAGCTTTCCTTCCGGCACAATGTTGCAAAATCCTATGTAAAATCCAAGACTGCGCTTGTAAAAATTAGTAGTGAAATAAATCGAATGAAGTTATGGAAAGAAACAGTACCAAAAAAGTTATTAGACGATTTAGAGAAAGCAACAAAACTGCTTAACAGAAATGAAAAAAAAATTCAAGATATTCAAAACAATGTGATCTATAATCACTCCTTAGAATGGAGATTTGAATTTCCTGAAGTACTCGATAACGAAGGAAACTTTGTAGGCTTTGATGTGGTAATTGGCAATCCACCGTATGTATTTGGTGGTACTGGTAATATTACTGAAAGTATGAAAAAGTTTTTCAAAGACATGTATGTAACTGGATCTGGTAAAATTAATTTATTTACCATATTCATTGAAAAATCGCATAATCTTCTAAAAAATTCTGGTGCTTTCTCTTTCATTATACCAAACACTTTTTTGCGAGTAACATCATATGACCAATCCAGAAGATTCTATATAAACAATTTTGAAACATTTGAGATTGCAGATTTTGGTACTGATGTTTTTGAAGATGCAATAACCACATCTATCGTTTTAATTGCTAAAAAGGGCATTCCCAATAGGACTAAAGAATTTGCAATAACAAAGGATTATAAGGTTATTAATACTTTAAATCCTGAACAAATAAAACAAGCTGACTATGTGATTACGATTAATGTAAGCAAGACTAAAAATCATATTCTCCAGAAGATGAAAATTGATACTGTACCATTGGGAGAACTTTGTAAAGAAATGATTTTTGGCGTTGTAATCACAAATAATAGAGCTGAAGTTGTGAAGCCTGTTTCTTTTGAAAATGCAAAGCCCTTTTTAGAAGGCGATGAAATTGGCTCCTATTATATTGCTCCAGTAAAATCATATTTAAATTATGATCCAACATTATTACACAGAGCAAGAACCAAAGAAATATTTGAAGTACCTGAGAAGTTGCTTATTCAAAGAATAACAGGTGGAAGCAGACCTCTTAAAGTCGCTTATGACAACAAACAATATTATAATAAAGAGTCAATAAATAATCTAATTCTAAAAGAAGGTTCTGGCTATAATATAAAGTTCATTCTTACCTTGCTAAATTCTAAACTTATTAATTGGTTCTATACTCACGCTTTTACGAATGAATCCAAACTAACAGTCAATCTTTCTAAAACATATTTAGCACGAATACCAATAAAAAACTGTAATGATTTTTTTCAACAAACATTTGTTTCATTAGCTAATAACATGCTTGAACAAAAAGAATACAATAAAAATGCTAATACAATCAATTTAGAAAAACAAATTGATGATTTAGTTTACAAACTTTACAATCTCACTCCCGAAGAAATACAAATAATTGAAAACAGCGTAAAGTAAAAAGGCTGTACTTCAGACTATACGCAATTGTTGAAAATTTTTAAATCAATTTTGATAAGTTTTTTATGGTCATATTTATAGCCACAAATAAAAAGGAGTTATGAAAATTATTCATAACTACTTAATTTTTAAGCTCCCCCTCCCCGACTTGAACGGGGGACCCTCTAACCGGGGTTGATTTATCTGATGTTGATGACCCGGAGCTGCAGCCGGTATTTGTAAACCACATTGACCAGATAGTTGCTGTTCTTTGCGAAAAGATGTACGCAGCAGAGAATAAAAATATTTGAATGAAAAAGTGAACACAGTACTGCAACTCTGAAAATGAGTATAAATACACGCTATACTTACGGCCTGATTTCAACCCGATTGCAGACATGATTTCAACCCGATTGTTTTTTTACGTACATACGAAGATGTTCGCAATGTTTTTCTCTTCCTAAAGTCATGTTTATTCAATAAACATATTTTAGTTTCATGTCGAAAAAAAGGCATATTTTCGACACGACTTTTATTTATGTCGAACGCGTAAACATAATAAAATGACGATAGATAGAAATAAACCATATAATCAATTAAAGGATTTACCACCCAAAATTAACCTGGAATCTGCGGCTATTTTAAAGGCAACAATTAAAGCCAATCGACTTTTAGGAGAGTTAAAAGGTTATTGTCAGACTTTGCCTGACCCCCGATTATTAATCAATACAATTATCCTTCAGGAAAGTAAAGATAGCTCTGCCATAGAAAATATTGTGACTACTCAAGATGAACTTTATAAAGCTGTAGTGTCCCCGGATGAATTGGATGAAGTGACATCTTCTACTAAAGAAGTTTTAATGTACAGGGAAGCATTATACATGGGTTTGGATAAGCTTCGGGAAACTTCATTGTTAACTACTAATACAATGATTTCCATAATGCAGAAGTTGAAAAATACAGCAGAGTCTATAAGAAAAAATACAGGAACCAAGTTGGCGAATCCAAATACTAAACAAATTATATACACGCCACCTGATGGAGAAGAACTAATACGTAAAAAACTCTTCTCATTGGAAAAGTTTATTCACGATGAAAAAAATGAATTGGATCCATTAATTAAGATGGCATTAATACATTATCAATTCGAGGCCATACATCCGTTTAGCGATGGCAACGGTAGAACTGGACGTATACTTAACGTGTTATATTTAGTCCAGCAAAAATTATTAACAATACCAGTACTCTATCTAAGTTCACATATCATAAATCACAAGACTGATTATTATAGATTATTGAGAGAGGTAACTGAAAATCAGAATTGGGAGGATTGGATACTCTATATGTTAAACGCCATTGCAGAGACATCTACAATTACCTTAAATAAAATAGACTCGATACAAAAGCTAAAGGAAAGTACAGCAACTAAAGTAAAAGAGATAATGAAAGCCTCTTACAGTAGAGATTTTGTTGATTTAATTTTTAGTTACCCGTATGTTAAAATTAAAACTTTAGAAGCGCATAATATTGCTAAACGACAAACGGCCTCCACTTATTTACAACAGCTTGCTAAAGCAAATATCTTACACCCAATAAGAATTAAGAAAGAGATGTATTATATAAATACAGCCCTTATGAATATAATTTCAAAATAATATTATGCAACCTTCAGCATCTGTCGGTCCACATCTTTCGCATAAGAATTTTTTTATAGATAGCGAAACCCTTAGTGAAACGGAATAAAATAAAAAAACCATTAAACAATTGTAGATCAATTACTTAATGGTTAAATAAAGCTCCCCCTCCCCGACTTGAACGGGGGACCCTCTGATTAACAGTCAGATGCTCTAACCAACTGAGCTAAGGAGGAATTTATTGGGTTGCAAAAATAGAGGTTTTTAAGTTGCAACAAAAATAGAAATACATTTATTTTAACCAGCTCATTAATCCTCCTTCTTCAATGCCGATATATATCCCTTTATCGGTAGTTTGTATAGGATATGTTTTTAAATAATATCCCTCGCCACTAATGTTTCTGCCATTTTGTAAACTGAATTTATAACGATGCAGCGGACAAGTGATCACATCTGCATTATCAATAAAACCATCTGCTATAACGCCTCCTGCATGTGGACATTTGGCACTGCATGCATACAGTTCCTTTCCTTTTGCAACGCATATCTTTCTTCCTGCCACTTCTATTTGTAATAAATTATTGGGAGAAAAATCCAATTCACCGGCATGGTCTGCTATTTTATGCCATTTGTATTTTTTGTCTTTCATAATTCCCCATTAGGGATTAGGGGTATAGAAAAATTCAGCTTTGTATGGATATCGCACCTGGTAAATTTCTCTTACCTTATTTAAAATCGTTTGTCTTAATCCTTCGATATTTTGCTTTTCAGTGGCTGAAACAAAAACACAATTTCCATTTGTTTCTCTTTGCCATTTTTCTTTTAGGTCACTAAGCAGTTCTTTCTTTACATCATCTTCCAGCCATTCATCAAATGTATTTTTTTCATACATGTCCATCTTATTAAAGATAGTAACGGTGGGCTTTTCAAAAGAACCTAATTCCTGAAGGGTTTTGTTTACAACCGCATATTGTTCTTCATATTGTGCATGAGAAATGTCAACCACATGCAGTAAAATATCAGCTTCCCGAACTTCATCCAGGGTGCTTTTAAAACTTTCAATAAGATGGTGCGGCAATTTTCTTATAAAACCAACTGTGTCACTTAACAAAAAAGGAGTGTGCCCAAAAACCACCTTGCGTGTTGTGGTATCCAACGTAGCAAATAATTTATTTTCTGCAAACACTTCGCTTTTGCTGAGCAGGTTCATTATGGTGGATTTACCAACATTTGTATAACCAACCAAAGCAACACGAATAAATTCCCCCCTGTCTTTTCTTTGGGTGAAAGCCTGCTTATCAATTTCTGCAAGCCGCTTTCTTAGCAGAGTTATTTTCTCCCGGGCAATCCTTCTATCTGTTTCAATTTCTGTTTCGCCCGGTCCTCGTGTGCCAATACCGCCACCTAATCTTTCCAGGTGTTTCCACATACCTTTTAGTCGGGGTAAAATATATTGGTATTGGGCAAGCTCTACCTGAACTTTTGCCTGTGCTGTTTTGGCTCTTGCAGCAAATATATCTAAAATAAGATCTGATCTATCAATGGTTTTTACCTGTAACTCCTTTTCAATGTTGGTTATTTGTGAGCCGCTTAATTCGTCATCAAAAATGGCCAGCTCAATATCTTTTCCTCCAATGTATTTTTTAATTTCTTCAAGCTTTCCTTTGCCAATAAAAGTTTTGCTATCAGGGTGAGGTAACCTCTGGGTAAATCTTTTAATAGCATTTGCACCGGCGGTTTCTGCTAAAAAAGCAAGCTCATCAAGATATTCGTTAACAAGATGCTCCGTTTGCTCTTTATTAATCAGGCCAACCAATACAGCTTTTATATCTTTTTGAATAATACTTTTCTTTTCTATCAAGCTAAACCTTTTTATTTTTAAAAAGACGTGAAGATCATTGAAACGGTAACACGAAAATACATATCGATTTGCTTACATAAAAAAGCGAACAACTAATGTTCGCTTTTTTTATTTTTTAAAAACCCGGGAGCAATACCCCAAGTTTTATAAACCGCTTAAAGTAATACCAACCTGGTAAAGCTTCATAGGTGCTCCTGCAACATCTTTTAAAACACTATTTAACTGGTAGGCGCCAAACAACGAGAAAATGCCATAACCAATTCTTGCTGTACCCATAAAACGGGTTCCGTTAAAATATTTTTTACTGCTTTCTTTTTCTGTATAATTACTGATAGAAGAATTATTTTTATTCTGAAGGTCTTTACCTTTTGTATGGGCATTAATAATAGTTCCCACTTTTCCGCCTATGGCAACTTTCCAGCTTTTGTTTGAATTTAAAGGATTAGATGAAAACCTTAACTCAAGCGGCACTTCTAAATAAGAAGTAGACAATTTATATTTTTTAAAGTGATTGGTGGAGTCAACCGCAATAAAAGGAAGTTTTACGGAGGTAGATTTTAAATCCACATTCATCTTTTTAAAGGAGATGTTACTGCTTCCAACACCTATGCCTAATCCTACGCTAAATTTAGGGCTTGATCTAAAAGGC
>DASYOS010000116.1:0-4585 GCA_036007525.1 Chitinophagaceae bacterium
TTTTCCGGAAACCGTTTTTACTTTTCCTTTTTGTACCATCATCAAAACCTGTTGAATTGCTTCATCAACATTTTCTATCAAGGCATTCGGCTGTGTTCGCGGAGTTAGTGTTCTATCATCCTGGTACGTCCGGTCTGCAAAAACTTCACTTTTTGTTTTTAACCCGATTGCTTTTGCTTCGCTGATTAAGAAGCTATTGCTTAAACCATAAAGAATTAAGTTGTCATCAATATCATTTACTGCATCAGCAATTGCTTTTGCTAACTTTTTATCTTTTGCAGCAATATTGTACAAAGCTCCATGCGGCTTTACATGATGTAGCGGGACATTATTATGATTAGCAATTTTTTGTATAATTTTTATTTGTTCTAATGCCAATTCATAAACTTCCTGCGGAGATAATTTCATATCTGTTCTGCCAAAATTTTCTCTATCTAAAAAGGATGGGTGTGCGCCGATGTTAACCTTATATTTTTTAGCAAGCTTAATAGTTTGCTGTATCGTGTTCTCATCACCTGCATGATAGCCGCAGGCAATATTTGCAGAAGTGATGTAAGGCATTATTAATTCATCATTCCCTATTCCTTCACCCATATCGCAATTAAGATCGCACACTGTTTTAATAAATTTTTAAAGATTAATAAAATAATTCAAAACAAAAATATACTATCTTGATTGCGAACAATTATAACAAAAGAATTTTTTTTATGATATTTAGATATACTGCTTTTATTTTATTTTTTTCTTTATTAATTACGTCATGCAGTACCGTAAAAAAAACATCAAAGAATGAACCTGTAAGCAATAATAGACCTATTGCAAAAGCACCTGAATCAAAAACAAAAACTTTTACAAAGCCGGTAAAGATCGATCGGACAGCATTCGTTTCCTTTGCGAAAACATTATTGGGCACACCTTATAAATATGGCTCGGCTATGCCTGAAAAGGGGTTGGACTGTTCAGGGTTTATAAGTTATGTGTTTAGCCATTTTAATGTAAAAACCCCACGTTCTTCCGTAGATTTTACAAATGAAGGGAAAGAAATTGAAACCAAATATGCAAGACCCGGAGATATAATACTGTTTACCGGATCGGATAATTCAACAAGCATTGTAGGCCATATGGGAATTATGACCTCAAACAGCAACACTCCCCAATTTATACATTCTGCTTCCGGTAAAAATGTTGGTGTTATACTAAGCAACTTAACAGGGTATTATAAAACGCATTTTGTGAAAGTGATTAGAATACTGGAATAATAAAACTGTCTTTTAAAGTAATATTTTTTCCATTTTAAATTTAGACGCATTTTGTAATTGTACAAGCTGCATGTGTTGTTCAATCAATTGTTGCTCTGCAAAATCATGCTCAACTTCATAAAATTTTATTTCATCTCCGGGATTTCTTTGTGCAAGTAATGGCAGATCAGCACTGATAATTTGTGCTATTCTTGGGTAACCGCCTGTTGTTTGATGATCAGCCATTAAAACAATCATTTGCCCATTCGGCAATAATTGTATGGTTCCAAATGTTACACCCGACGAAATCAATTGCTTATCCTCTTTTAATTTTAATGAATTTCCTTTTAAATGATATCCCATCCTGTTGGAATTGTTTAAAATTTGAAAATTTCTCTCTGCAAAAACCTTTTGTGCATCATTAGTAAGCCAATCCCATTCAGGTCCCTTTATAAATCTTATTTCTTTTTTTGCTCCCTGTGTGCTAATTGTTTTCCATGGCAGTAAGGAAAGATCTTTTTCTTTTGCTAAATATTTGTATTCAAAATTATTTTTAAAATGAATGATGTCTCCTATTTTTAAAGCCCTTCCCTTAAATCCCCCTGCACCGGCAACAAGATTGGTGCTGTAACTATTTAGCCACTTGTCCAGATCAAACTTATGAAGCACGGCTAAATAACAACGGGCACCGGATTCTTTTTTTTCAAATTGTAAAACGCTGTTTTTATTTACTACAATGGGTTGATCAATTGGGATTTTTTTCTGATTTATTACAGGAGAAAAATCTGCACCTGTGATACAAATAATAGTTTCTTTTTCAAATAAAATTACGGAAGCAGGAAAGTGTATTTCAATAACCGGCGAATAAAGATCTTTGCCTAATAAAGCATTGCCGGCTTGTGTAGAAAAACTATCCATCGCACCTCCCGGGTTAATACCCAGATGCTGGTATCCATGTCTGCCCTTGTCCTGAATACTATCAAGTAAACCAGATTTAATAATTTGTAAACTCATCCTCTGTTATTGAATAAAATTCTATTTCATCACCGGGTTGTAACAAAACAGGGTCATCATTTTCTTTAGTAAAAAGTTTTAATGGTGTTTTTCCAATTATTTGCCATCCACCTGGTGAGTCTAATGGATAAATACCTGTTTGCAACCCTGCTATTCCAACTGATCCCGCCTCTACTTTATTTCGGGGCTGCATTTTGCGGGGAATAGCAATTTGTTTATCCACTTCTCCCATATAAGCAAAGCCAGGTAAAAAGCCTATCATATAAACTCTGTATTTTTTTGCTGTATGTAAACGGATAATTTCATCCACAGGGATATTTTTTTCTTTTGATATTTCGTTTATATCCCATGCATATTTTTCGGCATAGCAAACAGGAATTTTTATTCTTCGCGATAATGAACTAATTTCTAAATCTTCCTCCATTATTTTTTTTAATTGATCAGTAATTATTTCTATACAAGTTTTGTTAATGGGATTTTTACTTTTCATAATTAACAAATCATAAAAAATAACTAACGAGCTGTATCCGGGAACAATATCCCTGACAAATGGCAATGCAATTTTTTTTAATTTTTTAAAAAGGTGTAATACTTTACTGTTAAGGGTTTTATCAATTTTATTTTCAAAATTTATTATTATTGCGGTGTCACCTAATTGTGAAATAGTTAAACCCTTGAAATTCATTTTATGAAAATACAGTAATTAAAAATGGATTGTTTAGCAGTTACAGAATAAAGTAGTTTGTATGAATTGAAGCCCAGATGTAGCAGGATATATTTCTAAAGTGGAAATATATTGTGTAGATAAAAGGAATAAGACATTATTTGTAATTCTATGCCAGTTTGTATAGATCAACCGTGTGGCTCCATCCTTTTAAATGCGATGCTCCCAAAAATGCTGGGTTAAGATCTTTTATAGAAGCCGCTTGCAGGGCTTCTTTTGAAACTAAAATTTTTGACTGGTAAGTTTTATTTTCCGACTCAATTCGGGAAGCAAGTATTACTACCCCGCCGGTTATTGAATATTCACTTTTTAAAACCGTCCCTATATTACCCGTAACTGCATTTCCACAATGTATGCCCATGCCTATGGTAAAGGGATGTATTTCTTTTTTTGCAATTCTATCATCAACAATTTTATTTATTTCAAGCGCTGCATTAATTGCATTTGCTGCCGGGTTGTCTACAGAAACCGGCGCACCAAAAGTTGCCATACAACCATCCCCTAAAAATTGGTTTACAATCCCCTTGTATTTATGTACAACGTCTGTAATTATGGCAAAAAAAGTATTTTGAAATTCCACAATGGCTTCAGGTTGTTGTGTTTCTGCATATACTGTAAAATTTCGTATATCAATAAACATTACACTTACAAACCTTAGCTCACTCGGCACTTTACCGTCTTTATCCAATAATTCCTGCGCAACTTCCCTGGATATTTGCCTGCTGAATAGATTAAATAGTGTGTTTTCCTCTTCCACTAATTGTATAGTACGGTGTATACCTTTTTGTAGTTGGTTAGCCATAAAAGCGGCTGCAATCCCACATAAAAAAAGCAAAATACCGGTTGCGTAAACAAAGTATTTATTGTATAATATTTCCTCAATCATTATAGAAGAGTTACCTGCTTTTTTATTGAGTAAGTGTAAAACAGTGTATCCGGTTGCCGCTATTATTCCTGTAACGACGCTTATGTAAGGATCAAGATAAAATGCTGATAAAAAAACAATGAGGTAAAATAAACTCACCATTATTATATCAGATAATAAGGAGTTATGCTTAAAGTATACTGTATATATATAAAGCATTATTGTTATGAAGATCAATTCAATAAATGCATTTATGTATTTAAAATTGGAATGTAGCGATTTGCCATCTTTTAATGCTTTGTGATTTAAGATTCTGTTGGTAATAATTTCATATATAAATAAACCGGCTAAAAGTACGAGCAGCGTATTCGGCTGTTCAACACCTGCTTTTGTAGATATGCTGTCATTCTTTATTAAATAGCTTATTGCCACAATGTATAAACCGGTAAATAATGCATACCAGGCTAAAATTGCAGACCTTAGCTTTTCGCTTTGCAGGGTTTCAAGTTCAAATTGTTTTTTAAAAGCAGTTGTGATTTTCATTGCAGCTAAATATTATATTTTCAAATATAGAAAATATGGGAGAGATGTCAGTTAGCTTCCTCCTCAAGTACCGGTTGAACTTTTCGGCGGCTATAAATTTCAATTTTCCCTAAAATCCAAAGTGATAATAATAACCACATCAGCCCAATGCAAAAGCCCGCCAGCACATCACTTGTATAATGCACCCTTAAGTACACCCTG
>DASYOS010000117.1:0-5184 GCA_036007525.1 Chitinophagaceae bacterium
TCCTTATCATCAATGCAGTAACAAACCGTTGCTCCTTCTATATCTCCCTTAATTAATCCAGCTTCTTTCAATTCTTTTAAATGTTGAGAAACTGTGCTTTGTGAAAGTGGTATCTCGTCTACAATATCCCCGCAAATGCAGGTTTGCTTTTTAACCAGTAATTGTAAAATTGCTATCCGTGCAGGATGTGCAAGGGCTTTGGCATATTTAGCCAGCCTGTTATCCTTGATTGTAAACTCAAATGTTTTTGTGGCTCCCATAATTATATCGCAATATTACGATAAGCTTTTAGAACGGACAAATTTTTTTGAAAAATGTTAAGCGGTACGTTTATGCTGGTATGGTGTAAGTTTTAAGCGTTTTATTTTTTGCTCAGCCAGATTCAAATCATATTTACTTTGTAAATGCAACCAGATATCTGCGGTGCCGCCAAAAACAGTTGCAATACGCAAAGCCATTTCTGTACTGATATCTGCCTTTTGATTAACGATATTAGAAACTGCCTGCCGGGACACCAGCAACATATCAGCGACTTCGGAAACAGTTAATCCGTTCGCCTCTACCAGTTCAGATTTTATAAATTCACCCGGGTGAATAACAGGCATTTCTCTCTTAATTGTATTCATAAAATATGTTTAGTGATAATCTAAATAATCAATATCAAAAGTATTCTTTCCGTCAAACCGGAATATGATTCTCCAATTCTCTTTAACGGTAAGGCTCCAGTATCCTTTTAAGTTTCCCTTCATCGGATGAATTTTCCAACTGCGAAAAAATTCAAAATCCTGCGGCACTGATTGTGCACTGTCTATTACTTCCAGCATTAGCCTTATCCTGATAAGTTGATCGGCAGGTAGCTTGCTGTTTTTCCCGGTCTCCCAAAGCAATCGAAGTCTTTTATCCCTGAAACTTTTTATCATTCAGAGTGTAAAGCTACACTTGTCACATTGAAATACAAAATTTTCTTCTAATCTATTGTTTTGGCTAAGCCGGGTAGGCTATAAAATAAAGCCCTGACCTAAAGATCAAGGCAAGAAAAATTTTTGCGATTATAAATTAATGAGATTATGACTTCATCACCCCGATCTTAGTTCCATCCCAGCCGGGAAATAAAATCTTATCATTATTTATTTTAAGATGCCTATCTGCCACTTCACTGAAAACACTTCTGAAATCGGTAGTAACAGCAAGGTCTCTGCCGTCTTCAAGATTCTCTACTGACAATGGTTTCATATTATTATAAACAGTGCCGCCATTAACATCATTTCCTAAAATAAAGTTGCATGATGCCCGTCCATGATCAGTTCCGCCAGTTCCATTCTGGCGAACGGTACGTCCAAATTCTGTCATGGTCATCACAGTTACATCATCTTGAAATGTGGCACCCATATCATTCCAGAATGCTGTGATACTGCCGCTAAGGTCATTTGCATTGCGTGCAAAAACACCTAATTCTGTTCCCTGGTTAAAGTGTGTATCCCATCCTCCTGATTCGGCAAAGGCTACTTCTAATCCCACGTCCATTTTTATTAACTGTGCTATTTGTTTTAATGCATTGCCAAGCGTAGTGCCGGGATAAACGATATTATTATCAGGCTTATAATTTTTTACATCAACTTTCTTGAGCATTTTTACTGCATCAAAACTTTCCTTTCCGGTTTCCTTTAATAATCCTGAAGAAGTTTGATCATAAAGATCTTCAAAACTTTTTGCTGCCATGTTTGCGCCCATCTGGTTTCCTTTTGACTGGATTGCAAAATCCTGCAAATTATTTATTGCAATAGATGGATTATCGCCGTAAAAAGAACGCGGCATGGAAGATGTAAGGCTCACCGCACGAAATGGTGTAGCATCATGACCCATTAATCCCACGGCCCGGTTAAGCCATCCGCTATTGGTTCCTTTGTTGAAAGGTGTGCCTGATTCCATATAATCCTGTGCATCAAAATGGCTGCGTGTATTATTAGGAGAACCAATGCCATGTACAATTGCAAGCTGTTTGTTGCGAAACATTGGCTCAAAAGATTTTAATCCCGGGTGCAATCCAAATTTTCCATCAAGGTCTATCAGAGGAGTTTTTCTACCATCATTAACTGGCGACATAAATAAGGTTGGTCTTGCAGCCTTTAAATATGGATCATTAAAAGGAGTTACTGCCATAAGCCCATCCATTGCACCACGTTGAAAAATACAAACGAGTACTTTTCTCTTTTTATATGGACTTAATATTTTACTGCTTTGGGCAGCACGAGCCATAAATGCGGGAACTCCGCCGACACCAATTCCAAACATTGCAAGTCCGCCGCCTTTTAAAAAACCTCTTCTTGATACCATGACTTTAAGTTTTTACCCCTCTAATCTCCCCTGAAGGGGAGACTTCCGAAAGAGTGTTATTAATAATTTATTTTTCAGAACTCCGATACAGGTTTTTGAAACTTTGTTATGAAATATTTTTATTTAAATTCGGTACTTCTTATTTTATTTTTTTTTAAAGAGAACTGGAATAAGACAGCCTTTTCAAAGTCTCCCTTAAGAGAGATTTAGAGGGTATCTTATTTTCTTTGAAATTCGGGAGAGCCTATAATTATACCCACCACCTGAGATAACATAGTATTAGTACCCGTAGCATATTGAATCTGCCCGTTACCTTTTTTTAATCCCTTTGCTCCTTTAGCTGCCTTTTTGCCCGGTTTATCATCATCCATCATCTCATCATTCATAACCACATCGGTATTCATCATTGTTTGCGGTGCAGCATTTCTATCAGCAGCATCGCTAACTTTTTTTACAAGCTCTGGATCATTTAGCAGCGGCGTTAATTTTTTTATTGCTGAATCGAGCTTTCTTTCAGGCATAATTAGTTTGCTATACTTAATTAATGCATCTGTAGCGCTTTCGGGTTCATGCCTTTGATTCAAAGCAAGCAGATCTACTTTTGTACCGGGAATTCTTTGAGAGGCAATTGCCAGCCCAAAGTTCATTCTGTTAAGCAAGGCTCCGGTGTTTATCCAATATTGTCCTCTGTCTGGAAACCCTGTTGGTGCCTGGTAGGAATACATCTTCTGTCCCATTTTATCGGCCCAGGTAAATAACTGATAAGGCTGAGAAATATCTGCATCAAGTGCCCGTACAGCGCTTATTGCAAGCTCAAAAGGAGATTTTGTTTTTTCCCTTATAACATCTTTACTCCAAAATTCGGGAGCTGTTACCATGGTTATTAATACCTCTTTAATATCTCCATCTTTTTCTAAAAATGTTTTAGACATTTTATCAATAAGGCTTTGCTTGGGATTATCGCTAACAAACCTTACAGCTATTTTTCTGCTAATAAACTTTGCGGTTGATGCATGATGAGCCAGCATTTTTAAAAGCTGTACTCCTTCTTCATATCCGCCGTTTGCGGCAAAGGTTTTTCCTAATACAATTTTCTCTTTATTATCATGCCTGTTAGCAGCAAACATAAAATCGCCATCATGTACAAAACCACGATCAGTAAGTTTATCTTCTCCGATCTTATCTACAATTTTTTTCATAGCATTGCCATATCCCTTATCACTCATCGGGTAAATTGTCCAGCCTGTAAGCACACGTGCAGCCTGAGTTACATCATTTTGCGTATACCCCCCATCAACGCCTAAAGTATGCAGCTCCATTACTTCCCTGGCATAATTTTCATTCAACCCTGCAGCTTTTTTGGGTTTCTTTATTTTTCCTTTTGCAGAATCCCCCATCATAGCTTGCTGCTGCATTCTCTTTTGTAGTTTAGGATTCTGCTGAATATTTGCATTTGTATTTTCCCCTGAGCTTAAAAAATTATCGAGGTATAAAAGCATTGCGGGAGATTTTGCTGTAGAAAGCACAAGATTTTCAAATTTCCCTAAAACATTCGGGCGTATTACATCACGTTCATAATTGGGAATAAATTGGGCACAGTCATTCTTTGTCATGGAAACATTAAAATGATTGAACCAAAAATCAGTAAGAACTTCCTGCAATTGATTATTGCTGTATGCGGCTCTTACAATTTTTTGGTTAATAAATTGACGGTAGAGTTCCTGCACCGGTCTTATGTTTTCCTTATCCATGTAAGCTTTTAGTTGCTGGCGGTATTTTTTTTTATCAGTTTTAACCGAATCCTTATTAACAACCCCATCTTTTATTGCCATCCGAATAACCTGTGCTCCTCTGGGGAAAGTATTTACTATCTGTGTATTACTAAATTTTAGTGCATCATAGCCACTTAATCTTTGGTTCACAGAATCATCTGCTAGCGAGCCGGTCAATTGTTGCTCAAACCATTTTTCAAGGCCCATGCTTACCACTTCATCTATTTGCCCGGGTGTAGCACCATAGCTGAACCTGTTTAATAAATGAGCTGCTGCTTCTCGCTCAGTAAGCCCCGCTTGCTTATACGGAAAACTAAACCTGGATTTATAGGTTGGCTCCGGAAAAAAAGAAAGAAGTAGGAAGCTGGTAGAAAAAATAAGAAGTTTGGCAAATTGCCTTATCCTGTTTTGCATATTAAGATTTTTAATAAGAATGTAATAATTAATGACAAGGTATAGGACTTTGATACCTGGTAAAAGTTTAAAAGCCTCCACTAAGTTTATTTACACTCGCCTTTTGTCCAGCTTTTAATGCCGGCGCATTTTGCAGCACAGGCGTTACCATAGGTTTTTCCATCACAGCCGCAAACGGGATCGTATTGCTGAGTGCACATGCAATCTGCAATGGGTGTTCCTTTGCAATTAATGGTATTTTTTGTGCAGGATGTAAAAAGGAAAACAAGGAAAATAAAAATAACTGATAATAAAAATTTCATATTATTACTTTTAAATTTTTATAGGTGATTGCTAACTTTACTTAATTTATACAATGAAATTAGCAAATTATATAACAGGTAAATGGATTGAAGGCGATGGGGAAGGGCAAACACTTTATAATGCTTTTAACGCAGAACCGATTGCTAATGCAACTACCCAGGGATTAGATTTTGCAGGAATGCTTGAGTATGGAAGAACATTTGGCAGCCCGGCATTATGCAATATGACCTTCCAGGAAAGAGGAAGGATGCTAAGGGCTTTGGCTTTACATCTTACAGAAAAAAAAGAAATATTTTATGCCATCAGTTATAAAACCGGGGCTACAAGAGCAGACAGCTGGGTAGATATTGAAGGCGGTATC
>DASYOS010000118.1:0-3466 GCA_036007525.1 Chitinophagaceae bacterium
CTTACATTTTCAAAAACGTCTGTAACAGCATGATGAATATCAAAATAGCGCTGACTATCCGGACTTAAGCCTGCTAATGCAGCACCGATAGTTTTTAATGGGCCGATATCAGACCCGCCGCCACCAACAGCAAATTCATAAACGCCATAAGGATAAAAAAGATTTTTCCATTGAATAACTTTTTGCATTTGCGATGCCGTCATATCTAAACCAAAGCCTCTTGGTGTAAAACCACCGGCGTCACTTTCCAAAGCAAATATGTGTTTTTCATTTTTTGATTTTGCTTCATCCAAATATTTTTGAGCCCCACGTCCTCCATTTTCTTCATTGGCGAATGCGACTGCACGGATGGTTCTTTTTGGTTTTATACCAAGCGCCTTTAAAGTTCGCAGTACTTCTATAGCCTGTACAACACCTGAGCCATCATCGTTTGCGCCTTCTGCTAAATCCCAACTATCCAAATGTCCACCAACCGTTATTATTTCTTCGGGAAACTGTGAGCCTGTGATCTCACCAACAACATTATAAGCTAAAGTATCAGGCAGCATTCTACTTGTAGTTCTGAAATAAGCTCTGGTAACATTTCCTTTCTTTAATTCTTTACTAAAATATTCTGCATCATTAGTACTTATTGCCACAGCGGGAATTTTTGGAAATGAATCATTATAAACTGTAGTGCCGGTGTGCGGAAAATCATTAAGGTTACTAGCAAGAGACCGCACCATGGCACCAACAGCACCATATTTTCCTGCAAGTGATGGCCCCCTTGTACGGGATACTCCACTTTCTCCATAAGCTATAAAAGTTTTTATGTATGTGGGATTCATGGGGAAATTAAAAAAAACTATTTTCCCTTTAATACCATTTGTACCTAATTGATTCAGCTGCTGCATTGTGTTAACTTCAATCACCTCAGCAGTAATGCCTTTTGCTCCGGTACCAACTGAATTACCTAAAGCACATAATTTTAAATCATATTTTTTGTTGCCTGATAAAATTATTTGCCCTTTTTCTTTTTCACCCCTTACCCAATGAGGCACCATGCATTGTTGCAGATATACATTATCAGCACCGGTTTTTTTCATCATTTCCGAAACGAGTGTAACGGCTTTTAAATATTTAATAGAGCCGGAAAGTCTTGGCCCTACCTGCTTGCAAAGTTTTCTTAAATTTTCATATGAAGTGCTGTGAGTCATGGTTTCATCCACTATCCTCTTTATCATTACAGAATCGGCGTATTGAGAAAACGCCAACTGGTTACACAAGCAAATTGCAGTTATTAAAATAAATCTGTTCATCTATTATTATTTTGGATTATCGTATTTCAATTACTTTATCAACAATATATTTGGAATCTCCACGCCAGGGAAAAGCAATTAGTTTTTCTTTGTAATGCAGCGTAACGTCTTTTCCTTCTAATTTTGATAGAGAATCGCCAACGGATTTATCTGCTACCGAAAACTGCCACATATTATTTATAAGAATTCCACCATTTGTTGTATTTATACCTCCAAGGTTTAATTCCCCTTCATAGGTTTTAAAAACATATCCTTTGTGAGAAAATTTTATTAAGCGTCCTGCCCGGTTACCATCACTATAGGTATAAACAGTTGCAAATAAAAAATAAATAATAAAAACTAAAACGACTATAAAAATTGTCCAAACTAAAAATCTTTTCATAAAATATTTGTACAAACTTATATATAATATAACACGTAAATGAAAAGGCGTTCATAAAAGATTAAAGAAGATGTATTTTGCACCTCATTTCACAAGAATATAAAATATGAATATTGGAATTGTATGCTACCCTACTTTTGGCGGCAGCGGTGTTTTAGCCACTGAATTAGGTAAAGCTTTAGCAGATAAAGGCCATAATATACATTTTATTACCTACCAGCAACCTGTTAGATTAAGTGGCTTTCATGCCAATATATTTTATCATGAAGTAAGGGTGCCTACCTATCCTTTGTTTGATTATCCGCCTTATGAAACAGCATTGGCAAGCACCATGGTAGATGTAATATTAAACAACGATGTACAGCTTTTACACGTGCATTATGCAATACCCCATGCCTCTGCAGCTTTTATGGCAAAACAAATTTTAGCTAAGCAGGGCATAAATATACCGGTAGTAACCACTTTACATGGAACAGATATAACATTAGTAGGAAAGGATAAAACCTATTCTCCCGTTGTTACATTTTCTATGAATGAAAGTGATGCGCTTACTGCTGTATCAAAAAATTTACGTGATGAAACTTACAGCAATTTTAAAATTGAAAAAGATATTCAGGTTATTTACAATTTTGTTGATGTAAAGCGATTTAACCGCAAGCCTATTGATGCTTTTAAAAAAGTTATATCTCCCAATGGTGAAAAAATATTACTTCACGCTTCTAACTTTAGAAAAGTAAAGCGGGTGGATGATGTTGTAAAAATATTTGTAAAAGTAAATGTGGAAATTCCTTCAAAATTATTGTTTGTAGGTGACGGGCCAGAACGATCAGCAATTGAAAACCTGTGCAGAGAATGTTGTGCCCACAATGATATCCGATTTTTAGGCAAACAGGAGCAAATGGAAGATATATTACCAGTTACTGATCTTTTTATATTACCAAGTGAATACGAAAGTTTTGGTTTGGCAGCATTGGAAGCTATGGCCGCGGCAGTTCCTGTAATATCAACAAATGCGGGGGGGCTGCCAGAAATAAATCAAAATAATTATAGTGGGTTTTTAAGCGATGTTGGAGATATAGATGATATGTGTAAAAACGCACTTCATATTTTATCTTACGAAGAAAAACTAAAAGAATTTAAACATAATGCCTTGCAGCAGGCAAAAAAATTTGACATACAAACTATTGTACCGGAATACGAAGCTTTGTACAATCAGTTTATCAACAGGCCCTCATAAATCAGTTAGTTCAAAACTTATTTTTCCTAATCTTCTTATGTTAGAGAGTTATTTTCTTCGGAGCCATTGTTGAGGATTTACATTGTTGCTCTCTTTCATAATAATAAGATCTACTTGGCCTTGCCCATCATCGTTTACTCCTGCCCTGCCAATAACCTGGCCTATTTTTACGTTTTGCCCTCTTTTAATATTGGCAGATGAGAGATTACTGTAAACAGTAAAATATTTTCCATGTTTTATAAACACTACCTGTTTGTCATCCATAGGATTTACTAAGGTTACTTCACCATCAAATATTGCTTTTACTGATGCTCCTATAGCAGTGCCAATGCTTACGCCGGGATTGTTATAGTCAACTCCACCGGGTAGTGAATTGGATCCATACCCACTTAAAATAAACCCATCAGCAGGCCATGGCAATGAACCTCTGTTTCTTTCAAAGCTGGCATCCAGTACCCTGTCAGCATCTGATGTTACTAAAACACTTTCCGATTTTCTGGGTTCTTTTATAACAACTGGTTTATTTTTAGGTGCTGCATTAGTTACGGG
>DASYOS010000119.1:0-15573 GCA_036007525.1 Chitinophagaceae bacterium
AAGGAGTTGGATAAACAATTTGAAAAATCTTCATCATGATTTTTTACTATTATTATGATGTGGTAAACGCTTTTCGCGTTTTCCACATCCAACAAAAAAAGTCCACTGTCTGTCAGATTAAATAGTAGTGATTACATCTAACCGGCTTGTCTCATTAGGTTTGCTTTCCGTATTGGCTTTATTTCTATCCATTAGTCCGTGAGAAAGTAAGACAAAGGTAGACGCAACCCAGTAAATGAGATATTTTTTTTCATAATACAAGCAGAATGGTGCTAGCCCATTTTAGCCATGTCCATATACAACGCATTCCATTTATGTCCATCAACATCAGTAAATACACAGCCGTACATCCATCCTTGCATTTCTCCAGGCTTATGGTTAGTGCTTCCGCCAGCTTCTGCTGCTTTCTTTGCGATCTCGTCTACTTCATCTTTGCTTTCTACACCAATGGAGAGCAATACTTCGGTTGCCTGTTTTGTTTCAGCAATAGCGCTATTGGTGAAACCTTTAAAAGTAGCTTCGTCAAAAAGCATAACAACCACATTCTTCTTACCGATAAGTAAACTGGCGGAATTAGCAGTATTACCTTGTGTCGTATTAAACGAAAATCCGAGTGCTGAAAAAAATGCTTTTGATGCAGCAAGATTTTTAATAGGAAGGTTAATCCAAAGGTCTTTTATCATTTTAATGTTGTTTTGGTGATTTATTAATTGCGGAGCAAACCTACTATTATCACTCAATATTGACAGTGTGTAGATGCGGCTAATAAAGGGGGTAATTACGACAAGCCATCTAATAATAGTGACTACTGGCAGAACAATTGTAGATATATTTGAACAGGGCTGGTGTTAACATTCCTCTCCCTGATATGCAAATATTTTTTTGGAAGAAGTAATTTTAGTAAGCTTGAATTAAAACCTCTGTTGGAATATTTAACTTATCGTGAATTTGTCTTATCATTTCGAGTGAAAGTTTTCTTTTACGATTCAATATTTCACTTGCCCTGCTTTTTAGCCCGACTACATTTGCCAGATCTGTTTGATTATAACCTAATTGTTCCATTCTGAATTTAATTGCTTCAACCGGATCAGGAAAGCCAATTGGGAATTTCTCATTTTCATAATTGTCAACCAACATTCCTAGCAATTCTAATTCATCACCTTTTGCTGTTCCTTTTTTTGCATCAAATATTACTTGAAGTCTTGCCAAAGCATGCTCATAATCTATTTTTGTCTTAATTGGTTTAATATTCATTTTAAATCGTTTTAGCATTATTTTATCATACTCAGCAATGTGTCCCAACAAACCTGATCCAAATCATTTGGTAGTCATAATTGATTTTCAAAATTAACCTGTAATGATTTCCTTTAATATTGAAAATAACCCTGTTGTCAGATAAGAAACTTGCACTTGGATATTCCTTTTTGATTTCATTGGGATTTGCCCATTCAGCCTTTGAATTTTCCTGATACCAGGACTTTAATTGTTGTTCGGTATCCGGATGTATATCACAAAAATCTTTTAATATTTTTTTTGCAATAATTCTCACTTCTCAGATTTAGTCAAAGATAGATAAAGTTCCCGAATTGGGAAAGCGTTCATTGTTAAAAACTGGAGTGTTATTTATCATTTCTGCTAACCATTAATTATGCGCCCTTTGCCGCTTTCAATAGCGAATTAATTTGAAATTCGTTTTCCTGTCGTTTATTGGTTGACTAGGATAATTCATCCTGAATAAGGTCGATTAATTAAGTTTTTTGTTGTGCGCCGGCAAAAATATTTTCGATAGCCACCACAGCTAAAGAAAATATTTTTTTGGTCCCCGCCTGACCAAACGGACAGGGAAGCTGAAGTACGTTGGTTAAAAAAAATCTTGCCAAGGGGAAGGCTTGCTCTTTCTTCAATCTTTCTCTTTCAAAAGAAAATTAATTGATCTGCTATATTATCCTATCTATTTATTAATTTAAATAACTAAAACAAAAACATGAAACAAGTACTATTTTTTGTGATCATACTTACTGCATCGTGTAATGATAATTCAAAACAAACGGGGTCATCATCCAAAGATGAGGATACTTCAAAACCGGTTGAAAACAAAGTAATGATACCCTCCACAGTTTGTTATTCGAGTATAGCGGGGAAGGATACTGTTTTATTAAAAACGGAAATTTTTCCGAATGTGGTGTCAGGAACCCTGTCATATAAGTTTTTTGAAAAAGATAGCAACAAAGGAGATATTAATGGAAAACTAAATGGCGATACGCTTGTTGCTGAATTTACATTCATGTCAGAAGGGAAACGATCTATCCGGCAGGTTGTGTTTTTAATAAAAGACAGCACAGCAATTGAAGGATATGCCTCCATGGAAGAGAAAGACGGCAAGATGGTTTTCAAAAATTTAAGTGAAGTGGATTTTACGAAAGGGATAAAACTCCGCAAAGTGCAATGCCCTTTGGAATAGTTTTTATTAAGTAGCTACTAAAAAGAATGTTAACCTGTACAATATGAGTTTTTAGTTTATGCAATAGAATATAAAATCTCACTTGTAA
Source organism: Chitinophagaceae bacterium (assembly GCA_036007525.1). GTDB lineage: Bacteria > Bacteroidota > Bacteroidia > Chitinophagales > Chitinophagaceae > Ginsengibacter. The sequence goes on from DASYOS010000119.1 coordinate 2,550, forward strand.
AAAAAATGATTATGAAGAGAACCATATCGGCAACGGGTTTTATCTTGACAATTATCTTAATGGCAGCATGTAATAGAACAAAACCGATAAACGGCGATAAATACGGCGGAAGCGAAATCTTATACCAATATCAATGGGATTTGGTTGAACTTCAGGGGTAGCCAGTTATAACTTCAGGCGATAAAAATGCAAATCTTTTATTTACAGCAGGAATGCCGAATAAAGTATCTGGTTCAACCGGGTGTAACAGGATAAATGGAACTTTCGAATTAACGGGTGTAGGCTTTATAAAGTTTTCCCCGTTGGCTACTACTAAGATGGCTTGCCCCGGTAATACAGAAGCAAAGTTTATTGGAGCGGTGGGACAAGTAAATAACTGGAGTATTATAAATGATATGTTGTTATTGAATAATGGAAAAATAATGCTTGTGAAATTTCACCGCTCAATAAAACCAATAACCAGACCCGTTGCCTCCGACTATTCTGCCTTGCCTGGCACATGGGAGTTAAATTATATTTCAGGAAAAAGAATTGCTTTTGAAGGATTATATCCTGATAAAAAACCACAGATCAGTTTAAATTAACTATAAACGAGTTGGCTGGAAATACCAGTTGCAACGGATTCAGCAGTAAAGTAACTATCGATGGAAATAAAATAAACATTGCTGAACCATTTGCCAAGACCATGATATTTTGTGAAGGCGGAGGCGAAGAGACATTTTTAAATATGCTGAAAAAAGTAAACAAGTATTCCGTTAGCGACAACACACTTACATTTTTGATAGATGATGTGGCTGTGATGAGGTTTGCAAAGAAGTAAAACTATTTTTAATTAAACATTGGATGAAAAATATTTTAATCCTTCTTTTTCCGTTTATGGTTGTTTTTGATTGCAATCAGCCCGAAAAAATTAATGTTACGAAAAATGACAGTTCCTCAAACAAAGAAATAAATAGCTCACCAGATACTTCCGGACTTGATATATCTGCAAAAAAATTCAGGCAGGGAATTGATTTCACCGCTACAGGTAATGAACCATTCTGGAGTCTGGAAATTGATTTCAACAAATCCATGCATTTCAAAACGCTGAGCGGATTTGAAATAACCACTCCTGTTCCCAAAAAAATGAAAGCGATGGATGCAAATGTTACACGTTATTCAGCAAAAACAGAGCAGGGAACATTAACAATACAGCTTGCAAAAAAGGAATGTATCAATGATATGTCAGGAGTAAAGTCCGATTATAGCGTAACCATTGATACAAAAAATAATACCGATAAAAATTTAATACGCTATAAAGGTTGCGGGCAATACCTTTCTGATTATCGTTTGCATGATATATGGGTGTTGATAAGTATCAACGATAATAAATTAACTCCGACGGATTTCATGAAAGGATTGCCTCTACTTGAGTTAAATCTTACAGAAAAAAAAGTGTTTGGCCATACAGGATGTAATAATCTGAATGGGCCTATCGAAGTGTTGGGAAAGAAAATCCGGTTTGGTAATCTTGCTACTACACGGATGGCTTGCGGGAATATGCAATTTGAAAACAGGTATCTCAGCAAGCTAGTCAACCGTACTATTCCCTACAATATTCAACCTGGAAAACTGCATTTGCAGGTTACTGCTGATTCTGTATTTACTTATAAAAAAATAGATTAGTTATTTGTTCTTTTTAAACCAATAAAAAACATTATTATGCCAATTGTAAAAGTAATAGAGGTGATTGCTTCTTCAGAAAATAGCATTGATGATGCTGTTCGCAATGCAGTAACAGAAGTAGCTAAAACAATTCACAATATTGATTCAGTATATGTGAAAGATATTAAGGCGCATGTAAAAGATGGTAAAGTAACCACTTTCGGAGTAGTCTGCCAGATCTCTTTTCGTGTAGATTTAGTATAGTCAGATTTACATTCCGTAGTTTTATTTAACTGTGTCTTTGATTTTATAGTTAATCAGTTTATGTGAAAAAAACATTTGTTTAATGTTGGGCATATTAGTGTGGCCTGTTTTCTTTTCTTGTACAGGTAGTTCAATAAAGAAAGATGAATCCCCGAAGATGCAAACAGATACTTCCGCAAAAAATAAAACAGTAGGAAATGATGTAGATGAACATGGGTGCAAAACATCTTCCGGTTATCAGTGGTCAGCTATAAAAAATAAATGTATCAGAATATTTGAAGATGGCACAAGGTTGAACCCAGTTGAAGCTGTAGCCGATAAAACAACCGCTGCTTATATTGTTTTCAGCGATGATCATAATAAAGCAGAATTGTTTTTGTCCGCTGGCAAATCTTCAACCATTCTTGAACGTAGAGCAGAAGGTCAACCGTGGATCAAAGGCGAATGGATGCTTATCGCATGGAAAGGATACGTTTTTAAAAAAAATGGAATGGCTGTTTATGGAGGGATTTAAACATAAACTCAAAAAGCTCTTTAATAGACAACGACCGGTAAAAGAACCAGCTTAGCCATGGTGTCCTAATTTGAGTTCCATTGTAGGATTAGTGTGTAGTTGGCTGAGAGGAACCGTTGTTTGCATTTTATCTTCCAAATTGACAAATGAACCGATAAGAATAATTATTTTTATTTTAAACTGTTATTATGAAAAAGCATTTATGCAAGTTTACATTGCCATTTGTAATTGTTATACTGCTAACATGCTGTACTGTATTCAACGCTCATGCACAATCAAGAGATTCGTTGCTAAAAGTTTATAACACCCAAACCATTCACAGCTTTGGCAAGTCTTATGTTAAGGGAGGTAAAAGTCTTTCATTTGCAGATTTAAAACCTGAATTTAATGGCGGTATTGCAAAAGACCTTTACAAAAAATCAAAGGGAAATTTAATTCTTAGCCGCATGTTTACAGTTACTTCTGTAGCAGCTCTTGTTACCGGTGCCATACTTAATATAAATGATACCAAGGGTGCCTGGGTATTTCCGATTGTTGGTTTAGGATTAAATTTAGGCAGCCTGCATTTTAAAAAGCAATCTACAGAATTAGTAGACAGGGCTATATGGTATAGAAATAAAGAAATCTTATTTGGAGTGCAGGAATAAAAAGAGCCACATCAGTTTTCAATTTCAAAGAAACGTAAACAAAAAATTCCTTCACCATGATAAAAAATTATTTAATTTATATAACATCATTTGCGCTGGTTAGTTTTCACACTGCCAATGCACAAGTAGCAAATAATTCAAAAGATAATGCTATTGTAAAAACTGAGGCAGGTAAGGTGCAGGGTAAAGTTGTTGATGGTATTTCTATTTTTAAAAGCATTCCTTATGCAGCGCCGCCTGTTGGAGATCTTCGTTTTGCTGCCCCGGTAAAACCTGCACCCTGGGACGGTATCCGCAATGCAACTACATTCGGGCCTACACCTCCTTCGCCTTTTCAGCTTAAAAAGGAAGGCCTGGATGAAAGCCCGGCATATGGCAATGGCTGGGTAAAAGGAGATGATTACCTTACGGCTAATGTATGGACGCCTGATGTAAACGCAGAGCATTTGCCGGTAATGCTGTACATACATGGCGGGGCGTTTGTTATTGGCAGCAGCAATGTTGCATTATTTGACGGTACCAACTTTGCAAAAAAAGGGGTAGTGATGGTTTCCTTTAACTATCGCCTGGGCATTGAAGGGTTTATGAAGATAAATGGAGTACCAACAAATATTGGCATCCGGGATCAGATAGCTGCAATGCAATGGGTGCGTGATAATATTGCTGCATTTGGAGGCGATCCTGATAATGTTACCATCTTCGGCGAATCGGCAGGGGCTATTAGTGTAGGTGTATTATTGGTAAGCCCTGCTGCCAAAGGATTATTTAAAAGAGCTATTATGCAAAGCGGCAGCGGGCAGGCAGTATTTAGTGGCGAGCAGGCAGATAGGATTTCAAACCAATATGCAAAGACACTTAAAATAAAAAACAACAGGGAGGCTTATACAAAATTTACCCCTGAAGAATTAATTGCAGCACAAGCAAAAGTAACCCCAAAAATGGTTGGCCTTGAAACAGAAGAGCATGCTGATCCATCCGGAGGCGTATCGCTATTTTTACCTGTTATTGATGGGGACATTATTCCGGATATGCCATCAAAGATTTTACAAAACGGAACAGCGGGGGATAAAGATTTGCTCATTGGGTATAATACCGATGAGATGAATACATTTCTAATCCCTACAGGGGTGCTTAAAAAGATTAAGTCAAATTTTATTTTAAATATAGCGGTAAAGAAGGTACATCCGGCTCCTTCGGCATTGATTGCTGTTTTTAAAAACACATACCCTAAAAAAAATAAGGGCGAACTTTTTTCGGCCATCCTTACTTCTTACCAGGCGCAGATGCCTGCCATTCGTTATGCAAATGCACATTCAAAATTGGGCGCTAAAACCTATATGTATGAATTTGCCTGGCCATCATCTTTTCAAAATGGGGATTATGGCGCTTATCATGGGATTGAACTTCCTTTTGTTTTTAATAATTTGGATAACCTTACTGGCGAAAGAGGAATGCTCGGCCCTAAAGGTGCACCACAAACTTTAGCGGATAAAACGCAGGATGCCTGGGTAAAATTTGCAAAAACAGGTAATCCCGGCTGGGATGCTTATACCACAAGTGAACGAAAAACAATGCTGATTAACGATACCTGGCAATTGCAAACCAACCCACATGCTAAAATAATCGCTGCCTGGGCTGGGGTAAGGGAATAATGAAAGTTTAATCAGTTTATGAAATAGTTATGAAAAAAACTTACCCGCAAATGCAGGAATATATTTTATGTTATAAAAGGAATTTTTTTTAAACAATAATAAGTATAAATGTTTTTTACAGCAACATCTTTAGCACGTAAAATTTGTAAAAATGAAAAAAATCTTTTTATCCCTTTTTACAGCAACATTATTTTTTATGCTTAACAGTTGCCATACCAGCAAACCCATTATTAGCGGCACACCCGGTGGAAGTGAAATGCTCTATAAATATAAATGGTATCTAACTGAACTGCAAGGCCAGCCATTTACCTTTATCGGAAATGACAACTATGCACATCTTTTATTTATTGCTGGGAAACCCAGCAAGGTAGCCGGTTCTACAGGGTGCAACAGGTTAAATGGGACTATAGAATTAACCGGTGTAAGTTTTATAAAATTCTCTCCTCTGGCTACTACCAGGATGGCCTGCCCGGGTAATACAGAAGCAAAATTTATTGAAGCGTTAGGGCAGGTAAATAATTGGAGCATTTCCAATGAACAATTACTGTTGAGTAACGGGAAAATAGTAGTGGCCAAACTAAACGCAGTGTCAATGGAAACTGATAAACTAAGCGGCACCTGGGATCTGAATTATATTTCAGGGCCAAGAATTGCTTTTGAAGGACTCTATCCTGATAAAAAACCATTTATATCCTTTAATTTTTCTGCAAAAGAGTTAGGCGGCAATACCACTTGCAATGGTTTCAGCTCAAAATATACTATCAATGGAAATAATATAAAATTTGCCGACGCATTAAAAACAATGATATTTTGTGAGGGAGGTGGCGAAGAAACATTTTTAAACATGCTGAAAAAAATAAATAAATATGCTGTAAGCGACAGTACACTTACGTTTATGATTGATGATGTTGCAGTAATGCGTTTTACAAAAAGGAAGTAGTTATGAAATTTAAAAGCATATTTTTTTTAAAGTTGTAATAACTGCTGTTGGTTTATTAGTTGCCTGCAACCCTGTAAAAAATACAGCAAACAAAAGCACCAGCATTTTAAAACCTGGCGCTGCAGTTACTACCGGCACTGGGTCTATGCCAAACAAAAATAAATATGATGAAACCATTTATTTTAAAGCAAGCGGCAATGAACCTTTCTGGGGATTGGAAATAACAGAAGAAAATTTCAGGTTCACTTCGCTTAGTGAAGGTTTTGAAGCATTTAATGCACCGCATACAGAACCCATTTGGGCAATGGATGCGAATGTAAAAATGTACCGCTCCATGCCTGAATTAGGTGAGATGAAAATTCAAATTGCACAACAGTCCTGCACTGATGATATGTCTGGCAAAGAGAATAAATACCAGGTAACGGTAGAATTGAAACGGAGCATTGATAAAAAATTTAAAGGCTGTGGCAATTATATAACTGATTACCGCCTGCACGATATTTGGTCGCTGGAAGAAATGAACGGGAAGCCAATAGATGTGCCGCAATATGGCAAAGAACGCCCCCGCATTGAAATCAATTCTTCACAAAACACTTTCATGGGTTCTGCCGGCAGCCATGAAATAAGCGGTAAAATAATTTTTGAAAAAGGGCTATTGCGGTTTACTGATATTGCAGTGCCGCTAAATTTAACTGCTGCTGAAAATGGTTTTATAAAAAACCTTCAATCGGCCACAGGTTATAAATTAGAAAATAATCGATTAGTGCTTTTTAACCCTGCGGGTGAATTACTAAAGCTTAAGAAAACAGATTAATTTTTATCAGGGTAGATTAAAATTGCCCCATTTTTAATCCTGCCGTATTTTATTAAATATAGTAAATCATCCTCCTTAATGTAAAATTAATTTTTTATGAAAAAAGTTATTTGCCTTGCATTTATTGCAGCATTATTTAGCGGTTGCGGCACCACAGCACATATTGAAAAAAGCTGGCGTTCGCCAGAAGTTACCATTGATATGCAGAAGCTGAATAAAGTATTGGTTGTAGCAATTCTTAAAAATGAAACCAACCGCCATGCAACCGAAGATCAATTGGTAGCCATGCTGAAAGGCAAGGGTGTAGTTTCTTACAATTATCTTACAAAAGAAGTATCAGAAGAAAAAGAAGGCGAAATAAAACAGCGTTTGAGTAACGAAGGTTTTGATGGGGTAATAATTATGCGCCTGGCCGATGTAGACAAAGATGTAAAATATGTACCCGGCAATTACAGCAGTTTCCCTACTTATTATAACAGGTTTTGGCCCTATTACTGGAACACAATGAACAATTTTTACCAGCCAGGTCATTATGAAACCACCAAAAAATATACGGTGGAAACAAATGTATATTCATTGCTGAGGGATAAATTAATCTGGAGTGGGCTTACCAGTTCTGCTGACCCAGAAAATGCAGAAAAGCTGATGGATGCAGTGGCAAAAGAAGTATATAAAAAAATGAAAAAGGAAGGTTTCGTTGTGAATGAATAGCAGCAATTTTTAGTGTCTTTTCTTTTGCAGTTGGAGACTCAGCTTGACACATCTTTTTTGTAAAATTAAGCCTTACTGAGGTTAATGCAGGCGGCGTAATTTTATCCACGGTGAAAAGAATTATTACAGTAAAGATATTTTTAAAGTCAGAAAAATAATGATAGATATAAAAAATGCTGTTCACCTGGTATGGTCTAATCCGGCAAGGGGTGGGTTAAAAAATTATTTTGAAAATGTATTCCCTTACACACATGTCTCTATACAAACGATGTATATTGATTTATCAGTTGGCCCTTTATCCGATTTTATTACAACAAATGAGCAGGATGCTTGCAGTGATTATTGGAAGATGATCGACAAAGCATATTTTACAAATATACCGGAAGAAGAGTTGTATTTGCTTCCAAATATAGACAATCAATACAACCTCTCTTTTCCAAAAGATAAGCCGTTGGTGATATGGCATGGGAGTGAAATAAACGAAAAGATAATGCTGTGCAGGTATTGCAGCCTGCTAAAAAATGACAATCTATATGAAGTGAATCTGGATCTGTTGCCAGTAATGGATTATAAAGTCAATTGCCTGGCACAATATCCTTTTGAAAAGATAAAAGAGGTAATTTCTTTTGTAAGAAAGCTGGAAATAGAAACACAAATAAAATATGCCCACCAATGGGAAGCATTGAAACGGGGTAAAACGAACCTGCGGGTTTTAGAAAATAATAAAATTGTTTTTGTAAATGACGATTATATAGACGATCTGATTTTAAGCAATTGCTCTACAGAATATCAGTTAGCTGCAAAAGTGATAGGAGCAACTATGGGACAATTTAAGGGAAGCTTAAGTGATTCTTTTATTAACTATAGGATACATGTTTTGATAAGCCTGCAAAAAATAGAGGGAACAGGAAACTTATCTGGCATGAGGTATTTTTCAATCAGGAAAATAATTGTTTAACCGTTACGCCAGCAATTTTTTAAATTAACTATCAATATAAAAGATTATGCTAAAACAAAAACTTATAAAACTTGGCAGCGAAACGAACAATCTTTATTTTTTTTCTGTGTAGGTAATTTGGCAATCAATTTTACAACAGATTATTTCATAAGAAATTTTCAATTATAACTGAATAATAAATGAAAATGAATGTTTGCATTGGCTATGCAGCCATTGCCGGAATAATGTTAGCATCCTGCAACAACAATACTACACAAAGCAACACGGCTCCTAATGAGGAAGTGATAAAGCCTGTAACTCTTACAGAGCCTGCCTCCTGTTATGCTATGATAACGGGTAAAGACAAAGTATTGTTGCATATTACTATCACTGAAAATAAAGTAACCGGCGATTTGACTTACAGTTTTTCTGAGAAAGATAAAAACTCCGGGACCATTAACGGCCAAATGAAAGGCGATACATTAAATGCTGATTATAAATTTATGTCTGAAGGAAAAGTATCTGACAGGCAGGTGCTCTTTTTAAAAAATGGAGATCAATTTACCGAAGGGTATGGAAAGGTAAATTTAACAACTGGTCAACCTGATTTTACTGATAAAGCCGCCATAAAATTTGAAGGCAATGTTATCCTTAAAAAAACAGATTGTAATAAAGATGGGCATGGGTGTATGCCTTTATTTGGAACAGCATGGTCTGTTCTTAAAAACAACTGTGTTGACCTTTCTGTAACCGCTAACGTGCTCAACCCAATTGAAATAAAAGATAAGGACAAAATTCCTGCGTATGTTATTTTTTCCGACGATAAATCGCAGGCTGAGCTTTATTTGCCAGGAAATAATGTCGCTCTTATGCTGGAAAGAAAAGGCAAAGAAGGAAACTGGTCATGGCAATACCAGGATTTGAAATTGATTCCATGGAAAGGCTATGTTTTGAAAAAAGGCAATCTGGCAATTTATGGAGGGATGTAACCATTGCAATTAAAAAAATATTTTTTTAAAACTCACGAAAATATTTCAAAAATAAAGATCAATATAAAAGATCATGCTAAAAGAAAAACTTATAAAACTTGGCAGCGAAACAAACAATCCCTGTTTGACCATTTCATTAAATACACACAGAACACACCCTGATAATGCACAGGACAGCATTGTTCTGAAAAAATTATGTAAGGAAGCAGAAGGACGGCTGATTACAGCGTTTGGAAAAAGGCCTATCGCCTCATTGCTGGAAAAATTGGAGCAGATTCCTGATGAAATTGATGTAAACTACAACCTTGACAGTTTACATATTTTTCTTTCCAACGACACGAAAGAAATCATCAAATCTACGTGGCCAACGCAAGACGATAAAGTACATATTGCCGATAGTTTTGCCATTCGTCCTCTAATTAAAGCATACAACAGAAGTGAAGAGTATTTAATACTTCTTTTATCTCAAAGCGGTGTTCAATTATTTGAAGCATTGAATGATACTATTGTTGAAGAAATAAGAAATGATGATTTCCCTTTCAAAGAAACCAGCCACTACCATACAGATTCATTAAAAATCAGCGATGCAAAAGCGGCTGATAACATGGTTCGTGAATTTTTAAGTAAGGTTGATAAAGCGGTGGTAAAAGTGCACCATCAAACCGGTTTAAATTGTGTCATTATTTGTACCGAAGACAATTACAGCCGTTTGATGCAGGTGGCTGATAAGCCAACCATTTATCATGGTTATGCCGCCATTGACTATAACAATACAGCTAATCACAAAATTGTATCCCAGGCCTGGGATATTATCAAAGAACTGCAAAGAAAACGAAGAACAGAAGCCATCAGCGAAATGAAAGAAGCAGTATCACAAGGTAAGGTACTTACTGACTTGCAGGAAATATACCGTGCAGCCAAAGAAGGGCGGGGAGAATTGTTGATTACGCATCAGGACTTTAGTCAGGCTGTAAAAATCAATGACGGAGTTTCTTTTGAGTTAGTACAGGATGTCACCCAGCCTGAAGTGATAGACGACATTACCAGCAATATAGCATGGGACGTGATCTCTAAAAAAGGCAGGGCAGTATTTACAAGTCAGGATGAAATAAAAGATTTAGGTCACATTGCTTTAAAAGTCAGGTACTAAAAGAAGAACTGGTTGCAACAAGGGTCTCAACCCTGTATGCTGCTGCAAAAAAATCTGATTATAATGTTTTAATTAATGTAAAAAATAAAACGGATAAAGATTATAAAACTTATAAAGGCTGCGGACAATATGTATCTGATTACCGCCTTCATGAAAAATGGGTGCTGGAAAAAATAAACGACAAGACTTTTAAATCAGCAGATTTTATAAAAGGCCTCCCACTATTGGAACTTAATCCTACAGAAAAAAAGTGTTAGGCCACACAGGGTGTAACGACCTGAATGGCTCGGTTGAAGTGTTGGGTCAAAGGATATTTTTTGGTAGAATAATAACTACCAGATTGGCCTGCACCAATATGGATTTTGAAAATACTTACATTAATAGTTTGTCGGGACGTACGGTAAGATATAACATCCAACCTGGAAAACTATATTTAAGGATAGGAAATGATTCTATGTTTATATCCAGGAAAGTAGATTAATTTTTATCATCCAAACCGTATCTTTCTCTTTTTATTTTTAACCATAAAATTTTAAAGCTATGTCAATCGTAAAAGTAATTGAAGTAATTGCCTCTTCAGAAAAAGGTATTGATGATGCAGTTCGCAATGCAGTTGAGGAAGTATCTAAAACAATTAAAAATATTGATTCCGTTTATGTAAAAGATATTAAAGCACATGTAAAAGATGGTAAGGTAACTACCTTTGGTGCCGTATGCCAGATCTCCTTCAGGGTAGAAAATTAGGAATAACCAGTTTTTAATATTTTTAAAAAATAATGTCTTAAAAGCATTTTTATTAAATTAGTAATCATCTATTAAATTTTTTGTTATGAAAAAGTTTATTTATTTGGCGATTGCGGTAATATCATTTACTAGCTGCGGCTCACCAGCTCATATTGAAAAAAGCTGGCGTGACCCAGAAGTTACTATTGACATGTCGAAACTAAATAAAGTATTGGTAGTTGCATTGCTAAAAAATGAAATCAATCGCCGTGCTACTGAAGACCAACTTGTAACCATGCTGAAAGGTAAAGGCATTGCCTCTTATAATTATCTTACTAAAGAAATACGGGAGGATAGTGAAAATGACATCAAACAAAAACTGAAAGAGCAGGGTTTTGATGGCGCTATTATTATGCGCTTAGCCGATGTTAACAAAGATGTTAGATATGTACCCGGAACTAACAACAATTTCCCTCATTATTACGGGCATTTCTGGCCATATTACTGGAATACACGGAGCAATTTTTACCAGCCGGGATATTATGAATCAACAAAAACGTTCACAGTAGAAACAAATGTGTATTCGCTTATACGAGATAAATTAGTATGGAGCGGCCTTACCAGTTCTGTTGATCCGCAAAATGCTGATAAAATGATGCATGGGGTTGCAAAAGAAGTGTATAGAAAAATGAAGAAAGAAGGATTTATTCTTAATGATTGATTGATTTCATGGATTTTCTTTCCTATAATACTTTGCTATATTACAAATCATTTCCGCAAAGCAGCGACAAAATTTTATTAATCATATTCATTCACCTTATTTGTATTTAGCCGACAAGCTGCCAGATACCGGAACAGGGGAAGTTCAGTTAAGAAAATAAATACCAGATTTTTTTATGTAATTCTCTGGGCAGATAAACTTCTTGAGCCTGCAGAGTATTTCAGACCAATCAGTTTTACAGCATTTTTTTTTAAAATTCTTTTTAATTGTAAATAAAAAAATGAAAAATAATATTTACATAAGTTATACAGCCCTTGCCGGAATATATTACTATCCTGTAGCGGGAATACTAAACAAAGCACCACCGTTCCGGAAGTTGAACCAGCAAAGGCTGTACCTATTACACAGCCTGCTTCCTGTTATGCAATGATAAAAGACAAAGTATTGTTGCATATCACTATCACCAACAATAAAGTAACCGGCGATTTGATTTACAGTTTTTTGCAAAAGATAAAAATACCGGAACCATACAGGGCACCACGAAAGGAGATGCCCTTTTTGCAGAATATAAATTTATGTCTGAAGGAACTGAATCCATCAGAGAAGTTGTTTTTTTAAAAATAGGGAATGATTTTGTGGAGGGATACGGAGATGCAGAAGTAAAAAATGGCAAGATGATATTTAAAAATACAAGTGGTTTAAATTTCAACAACAATTTAATTCTAAAAAATGTACCATGTGAAAATAAATGCTGATTTCAATTTAAATTGAAAGCACAAACTATTATTTTGAGTTTCATTATTTGCCAAATGGCACATGCTTTCAAAAATTATGTGCGGACTTTTGTCCTCATAATTTTTAAAACATAAAAAAATGCAACAGCAAAAGAAAAAAACAGGTTGGGGCAAAAAAATCCTATTTAGCTTTGGCGTACTTTCAATAATAACAGGAATTATCTTCTTCTTACAATTTGATATTGTATCAAGCAAAGTATCTGCACAAACACTTCAACATCCATCAATCTTTAAAGGAAAAATATTAGTAGCTTCTGATGCCGATGTGCTTGCCTCTGTTTATGCCGATGGAATGCTCAATAAAATTTCGGGTATTGAAGACAGCTTAAGTTTAATAAATTTTGATGATAATGGAAATCCATTTGTAGAAAGCAGGATTTATGTGTAATCACTACTATTTAATCAGACAGACAGTGGACTTTTTTTGTTGGATGTGGAAAACGCGAAAAGCGTTTACCACATCATAATAATAGTAAAAAATCATGATGAAGATTTTTCAAATTGTTTATCCAACTCCTTATCTG
>DASYOS010000120.1:0-2260 GCA_036007525.1 Chitinophagaceae bacterium
AAAGAATATATGGAGGGTTAAAGAACTCACAAGTATCAAAAATAATCAGGGCATAAATTCTAACCTGTGAATTATATAACTATTTTCTAATATAATGTAAGACTTACTTATTTAAAAGTGATCAAATTGTAGGCATAAACGGTATAGGCAGGAGATACAAGTTAAATCTCGATGAAACCATTTATTTATTCAAATAATTTTGTAACACTTTTATAAATAATTAAAGAACACAACATGAAAACTATATTAATCCTACTTTGTCAAGTTACAGAATTTTCAAATCTTTTTTTTATTTGACTTTGGTATCGAGGTATTTTATCCATGAGGCAGACAATAATTTCGTCCAGGGTATTCACGGTTTGAATAGTAGCATTTACAAGTTCTTGTAATTGGTATGCGGTAACTTTTCCTACAATTGTTTTCCCCAATAATAATTTTTGTTCCATTAAAAATAGTAATGCTAAAGAACATAATGCCATGTGTCGATGAAAACCTTGCCAGCTTCTTACTTGACAATCTGCCATTCCCACTATATTCTTTCCTTCCTCAAATACCCTTTCTATAAATACTCTTTGAGCCTGGGCTTTTACCATTCCTTTAAGGGTAGCCTTTATAGGGTGATAGCCTAAAGCGTACTGAATACTTCCGTCCGGATTTTTTCTTATTAATAAATTCAGAGCTATAAAATCCTTACTTTTATGGCATAGCACCCATACTTTTCTTTTATGGAATAGGCCGACAAGACTGCCTTTAGAGCCTTTCCGTATATCAATCGTTTGATACTCTTTTTGAGTAAGTGATTTTTCATAATTGCGAATATATATCCCCTTTTTATCAGGCTTGGGTATTTTATTCTTTGGCCCCCGGCCTTTATTTATCGGAATTTTCATCTGCGGCGGGGATAAATAAACAATGATGTTTTCTCTTACATCCCCCACAAATGGTATTTTATTTTTTATTAATTCAGCAAGCAATTCAGTAGAGCTGCCATACAGGGCATCGAAAACAACATATTCAACCTCTTTTATCTTCTTGTATAATTTTAAAATCATGGCCAAAGCCATTTCCGGTTTAGTTCGATGCTGTATGTGTTCCGGGATATTTGCTTTCTGTCTTCGCTTATGATCTTCTTGCCAATCTTGGGGCATAAAAAGTTCAATATCTACGGGAGTATAAAAATCTTGTGAGCTTAATGCTGCTACCACTGCTACCTGACCATTGTCGTGTTTACCAATACATCCCAGATATTGCCTTCCCACACAGGCCGAATTTTTCCCTTTTTTGCGAATACCTACTTCATCTATGAGAAGGTATATTTTCTTTTTGTGTGTACTAAGCAACTTTACAGATCGCTTTAATATCCTGTCAAGCAAGTCTTGATAGCTCCAGGGAGATGTAGTAAGCATGTGATGGATGGATTGGGAGTCTGTTCCAACCTGATGATCGCCCATATACAAGCAGGTAGCCCTGCCTTTCGGGCTTTTGAATAAACCTTCAATATAGGTCAGCGATTTATCAAAACAATCATGGGTCTGGGAGCAGAAAACATCGGAGAAATCTAAAGCGAACCCATAGATACCTTCTGCAGAATCACGAAGAAGGTTGGAAAAAGAAAAATCATTTTTTTTGGCCGTCCTTTTTTAAACGGCTATCTTGTCTGTGTCTAAATGTTATATGGCAAAGATAGGTGTACAGGCCGTCTGTCCCTACTCTTTGCCTATATTTTTAAACATGACAAAGTAGGATTAATTAAATTAATAACTGACTCCATTAATGATTTAGCAGATGAAAATGGATGGGCATTCCTTGGTGAATTAGGTAGTTTGCTTTTGAAAAAACAACCTGATTTTGACCCCAGAAATTATGGTTTCAATAAAATGCTGCCCCTGATAAAAAGCATTGATAAATTCCAGGTGGATGAAAGAGATACCGGAAAAACCAATCATAAATTAGTTTATATAAGAATTAAGTAATACCTCTTCTCTACTAAACAATGAGCAACCTTTAGAAAACCGGGGAGCCAGAGGAGGCAACTCTGCCTCGGATATATCTTTTGATTTTAAAATATATATTTAATGAAATAAAATTATTTATGTCTTTTTATCTCACCCGATTTTACCCTTTGCATATACGATTGTAAATCTCTTTTCACTTCCGGAGCCAGCAAATACATAGCAATTATATTAGGAAAACTCATGGCAAAGATCATGGCGTCTGAAAAATCTATAACACTCCCCAACTCCATTGATGCGCCTATCAC
>DASYOS010000121.1:0-6341 GCA_036007525.1 Chitinophagaceae bacterium
CCTGAAATTATTTACTCTCAAATAGAGCATGCCTAAATTATATTCTTCTGATGAGATAATCAAAATTCTCTTGCAAAAAGGATTTGTTTTTATCTCTCAAAAAGGAAGTCATAAAAAATATCGCAGAACAGGAACCCCAACGCTAACCGTGATTGTGCCTGCTGATAGAAAGCAAATCCCTTTTGGTACATTCAAATCTATAGTAAGACAATCGGGATTGCAAACTGATGAATTCAAAAAATAATTATCATGTCTTCTCTTACCATAACTCTTATACAACCCAACCTTATTTGGGAAAATAAAAAGGCAAATCTTGAAATGCTTACTCAAAAAATTGAGAGCATCAAAGAGAAAACAGAAATAGTTATTCTTCCTGAAATGTTTAGCACAGGCTTTAGTATGCAGCCAAAGCTTTTGGCAGAAACAATGCGTGGAGAAACTGTTGAATGGATGAAAAAAATTGCTGCTTCTAAAAAAATAATTGTTACAGGAAGTGTTATTATTGAAGACGAAGGGAAGTTTTATAACCGCCTTATCTGGATGTTACCAAATGGCGAATATGGAGTATACGATAAGCGGCATTTATTTGCTTTTGCTGATGAACACAAACATTATTCCGAAGGCAATAAAAGATTAATTGCACAGGTAAAAGGATGGAAAACAAATTTACAGGTTTGCTATGATTTAAGGTTTCCGGTTTGGAGCAGACAAAACCCCTCACCTAACCTCTCCCCAGGGGGAGAGGAACAAGCAAGTGAATATGACTTGTTAGTGTATGTTGCAAACTGGCCCGAAAGAAGAAGTACTGCATGGAAAACTCTACTTAGGGCGAGAGCAATAGAAAATCAATGTTATGTTGTTGGTGTAAACCGTGTTGGGGATGATGGTAATAATATTCATTATGCAGGCGATAGCATGATAATTGATCCTTTAGGAGAAATTCTTTATCATAATGCAAACGAAGAAGATGTTTTTACTTATACTTTGCAAAAAGAAAAACTGGATGAAGTGAGAGAAAAATTTCCTTTCTGGAAGGATGCTGATAGTTTTATTATTCCCGAATAAATTATGCAAAACATATTTACTGCTGATAAAATTTTTAGCGGAACCGACTGGCTTCCGGATCATTCTATTATAGTTGAAAATGAATTAATTGTTGATGTACTTCCTATGGTTTCTTTGCCCTCAGATTCTGCGGGTATTAAGCACTACAAAATAATAGCACCAGCATTTATTGATGTGCAGATCTACGGCGCTGCCGGAAAATTATTTGCAACCTATCCAACTCCTGAAAGCCTCATAAAGTTATATGAACATTGTGTTGCAGGCGGAACACATTTTTTTTTGCCAACAGCAGCCACCAATACAATTGAAGTTTTTTATAAATGTATAGATGCAATAAAAGTTTATTGGGAACAAAATGGCAAAGGTGTTTTAGGCTTACATATTGAAGGGCCCTGGATAAATACAATAAAGAGGGGCGCCCATATTGAAAGTTTAATTCACCCACCAACTTTGCAGGAAGTAAAAGAACTTTTGATTTATGGAAAAGGTGTGATCAAAATGATAACGTTGGCGCCGGAAATTTGCAGCAAAGAAATTGTTGACCTTATTTTAGCAAATGATATTATTATTTCTGCAGGGCATAGCAATGCAACTTTTGAAGAAGCAACAAAAGCTTTTGATAATGGTATTGAAGCTGCCACACATCTATTCAACGCAATGAGCACACTGCATCACAGAGAGCCGGGATTGCCGGGAGCAATAATGCAACATTTGTCAGTTATGGCAAGTATTATTCCCGATGGTTATCATATAGATTTTGAAATGATTAGCATTGCAAAGCAAATATTGAAAGAGCGGCTGTTCATTATTACAGACGCTGTAACAGAGACCAAAGAAGGTTTGTATCCGCATCAATTGGAAGGAGACAAATATGAATCGAAAGGAATACTCAGTGGTTCAGCACTTACTATGACAAAAGGGGTAAAAAACCTGGTTGATAAAACGGACATTCAATTATCAGAAGCATTGCGAATGGCTTCTTTATATCCTGCAAGATTATTAGGGCTGAGCAATAGTTTGGGAATGATAAAAAAAGGGTATAAAGCGCAAATGGTTTTTCTTGATGATGATTTGAGTATTATTGAGGACGTGCCACAGAATTCTTTTGTTTAATGAGTTCTTTTGCAAACTCCATTTTTCTATCAATATCTTTTCGTGAACTTTCAACCGTTGGCCCTACATAAATATCAGGAACAACACCTGTTCCTGTTTTTGGAGAATGTTGATATTGTACCAATCGGAACATTGGCAACCTTACCCTCAATTTGGTATTGGGCAAAGTAATATCGGGGATCATTATCCCGGAATTACCGTGCCAGCCGCCGCCGGTATTTTCTCCAATAAGTGTAACATTGGCTTGCCCTTTAACAGCATTACAAAATAAAGATGATGCAGAAAAAGTGAGGCCATTAGTAAGCACATACGCATTACCTGAAAAATGATTTTTATTTTTTGGATACATCGTTCGTCTTTTCCAATATCCATAATGATAACGCCCATCGCTTCCCTTTTTGGTAAGGAACAATAATCCGAGGCTATTAAAAAAACCGGACTTGATGTACTTTGTGTAAGGACCAAAACTTTTACTAATCGCAGCAGCAGTATCGGCCACCTTAAACGGAGTGTTACGAATATACTTTGTTAGTAAAACATAATTGAAAATATCACCACCCCCATTTGCACGAAGATCAATAACGATATCCCTGGTGTTATTTTTTCTTATTGTTTTAAAAGACCGCCTAAAAAATTTTTTGAGTTGATTACCCTTTGAAAAAGTATTCAGCGTAATTACAGATGTGCCATTGTTGGTTTGAAGCGAACGTACATTTTCTAATTTTTCTTTGCGGGAGATGTCTTTCTGTTTTACCGGAGGAAAGGATTTTATTTTACTTAAGGTATCTTCTTTAATGCCCAATAACGGTAGTATTGCCTTTTTCTCTTTACCAAAACTATCCATATAGCCCACGGAGTAATTTTTATATATCCCAAAAACATTTCTATGAAAATAGGGGAAGCTGGTACTTAAACGTATGTAATTCACATTATCCTCATAACCATCCTGCACCATATGTCCGAACATTTTTTTTATAAGATCTGTATTTCTTATTCCATTTATTGAAGTGATAAGCGTCCCCTTTTTTATAATTGAATCTTTTCTATTAGCATTGGATGTTACCACCATCGTGTCTTTCCAAACTTTCAAATACAATGGAAAAGAAGGTATCTTTTTGTTTTTAATAAATCGGTTCCATCCTTTGCTCATGCTAAAGCTTGTATGGCCGCAATGAATTTTATTGGTTAATGGTGCTAATATTTTCCAGCCAAATTGCAGCTCGGTCATAGAATCTGCAATGTTACTGTAGCCCTCATTAAAATAATAATCCATGCTGTCTTTGGAGGTATACCAATACAGAGAAGGATGTTTTTTTTCAAGAATATTTCTCAGGAGAGTGTAGTCCGACTGTAATGTTTCTATTGAATATTTTTTATCAGGATTGTACTTTGCAACGGAACAGCCGGTTATTGATACCGCCAATAAAAAAAATATCCAGCCTCTCATTAATCAAAAAAAAATTTAATTTACCGGATAGTGTTTATTAATTCTTTTGCTCCCATAACCGGAAGTTGTTGTAAACTATGTTTTAAAAAATCTTTTTTATTTCTGGTAACAAAATAATCTATCTTTTGATGAAGAGCACCATAATATAAAATTCCATCTTCTTTATCTTTAAAACTGCTTTTCATGGCACTTTTAAAAGTGTTAGTATCAATACATATTATACCTATAATGGTCAGCAACCTGTCAATTTGTTGATTTAATTCTGTAAGATAAAGTGCATTTGTAATTACACTTTCACTTACAAATACTGTTATTTCATTATTTTCTGCAAGTTCAAATATCCGGTTAACATAATTTAATTCAAACGGTCTTTGCTCAAGAAAATCAATTACAATATTTGTGTCGGTAAAAATTTTAAGAGCCATATTTTTTAGCAAGCTTCCTCTTTAACAGTCTTTTTTCTGATCCGTAAGGTGTTTTTATAACCGGTGCGTTTTTTATGATTGCAGAAACTACCGATTCCTGATCATTAGATATTTTTTTTAAATATTCCTCTACAAGCCTTGATATACTTGTTCTTTTTTTTCTGGCTGTTTTTCTAGCCATTTCAATTACCGGTTTAGATATATTAAGGGTAAGTTTAGTAAACATTCACGTAAGTTTTTATAAAGATACGTAATTTATGTAAAGGCATTCCAACCCTGTGCAGTTATAGGGTGTTTGTTGCCGCCTTTGCTAATAATATTTTTTCCTTCTTCTTCCCCTGTGATGTAACCGATCACACTTATCTGCTCATTCAAAACTATTTTATCATAGTCGTTTTGCGGAAGTGTAAATACAAGCTCATAATCTTCTCCTCCGCTTAAAGCACATGCTGTGGGGTCTAGTTCAAGCTTATAAGCATACTGACGTGCAAGATCATTTACCGGAATTTTCTCTTCATACAAAACGCAGCCAACATCACTTTGCTTGCATATATGTAGAACTTCGCTGCTTAATCCATCACTTACATCTATCATAGATGTTGGCATGATCTCATTGGCAGCAAAAAATTCTATAATATCTTTTCTTGCTTCGGGCTTTAAAAGCCTGCCAATAATATAATCTTGATTTTCGAGGTCGGGTTGTACCCCTTTCGTTTCTAAAAAAACTTTTTTTTCTCTCTCCAGTAAAGTTAATCCCAGGAAGGCACTACCAAGATCGCCGGAAACACAAAGAAGGTCTGCTTTTTTTGCGCCGCTTCTTGTTACATATTTATCAGGGGCAACCTCACCAATTGCAGTAACGGAAATTATAAATCCTTTTTGAGAGGTGGTAGTATCGCCGCCAATAAGATCTACGTCATATTTATCGCAGGCAGCATATACGCCCTCATAAAACTCATCCAAAGCCTCTACACTAAACCGATTACTAAAAGCTATACTGATTGTTACCTGGGTTGGTATAGCGTTCATGGCATAGATGTCACTCACATTTACAACAACACTTTTATATCCCAAATGTTTTAAAGGTGTGTACATCAGATCAAAATGTATTCCTTCAATAAGCATATCAGTCGTAATAACTGATTGCTTCCCAAAATGATCTATCACTGCAGCATCATCACCAATGCTATATATAGTCGAGGCGTTTTTTATTTCATTGTTTTTAGTGAGATGATCTATTAAGCCAAATTCACCAAGGGTTGATATTTCTGTGCGGTCAGTACTCATGTTTATTTCCTGTTATTTATTACATCCAGCAATTCATCATGAATTTTTCCATTTGTTGCAACAAGGTGCGGTTGATACGGCGAATAATAATTGCCTTCAAAGTCGGTTACTTTTCCTCCTGCTTCTTCTACAATTAAAAAGCCGGCTGCGCTATCCCACGCAGCTAGTTTATGTTCATAAAACCCGTCAAACCTTCCTGCCGCAACCCAGCAGAGATCAATAGCGGCACTTCCTAATCGTCTCACAGGAATGCCTTGCCGTATCAAATTTTCAAATACCTTCAAAGGGCCGTTGGGCTCATCTAAATAAGTGTAAGGGAAACCGGTTACCAAACAGCTTTTAACAACTTCTGTTTTATCACTCACTTTGATCTTCTTATCATTCAAAGTTGCACCGCATTCTTTCTCTGCAAAATAAAATTCATTCATATTAGGATTAAAAACTGCACCCAATATCATTTTTCCGTTATGCTCAACAGCGATACTTACACAACAAATGGGAATACCGTTTGCGAAATTTACCGTCCCATCAATGGGATCAATTATCCATTTATAATCGCTTACATCTCCTTTTGCACCGCACTCCTCACTTAAAATTAAATGATCAGGAAACTCCTGTTGGATAACATCAATTATTGCTTTCTCTGCTGCATGATCGGCTTCTGTAACTAAATTATTAACGCCTTCTTTGTTTGAAATTTTAAAAGAGCCATTAAAAAACCTTCTAAGTTCATTTGCTCCTGCTTCTGTTGCTTTCAGCAACGTTGATTTTAACATGGCGCAAAGATAATTGATGCTACATTGTTTAATTGTGTAATAGTTAAATTGTTTTGTACTGTAACCTGTGACAGAGAAAAATTCAGGCATAAAAAAGCCATCCACAATGTGAATGGCTATACTAACCCATAGTAATATTTTATGCAGCGGCTACTTCTGCAATTTTAGCTCTTATTTTTCCTTCCAGTTCAGCACTAAGTTCGGGATTATCAACCAGTAATTGTTTTA
>DASYOS010000122.1:0-7493 GCA_036007525.1 Chitinophagaceae bacterium
TCAAAATCATAAAAACTAAAGGAGCTTAATTCTCTAAATTCGGGACGAACCACAGTTTGAGAACCTGAAAGCCTGATGTTTGTTTTATTATTTAATTTGTAAGTGATATTTACACCAGGCAGATAATCTGTTTTTTTACTATGTAAATGACGTGGATCACTTTGTTTAACACTCCCGACTATTTGATCAAAGTCTTCAACACGTAAGCCCCAAACTACACGAATGTTATTATGTATCAGGTTATCAAATTGTAAAAACCCTGCATTTAATATTGAGTTAGCCATGTACCGGTAACGATTACCCGTAATTTCATTAAGTGCAAATTTGTTGTCAAACCCATTCCCGAAATTTGCGGTATTAAAAACTTCCGATTCATCCAGCTGTCTTAAAATTTTATTATCAGTAGGGAGATATATTGAAAATGGCCTGCTATCGAACAGTCTGTCTTTTACCTGAAAAAAATAACCGCCTTTTACTGATTGAGGTACACCGCCTACAGCAAAACTTTTAGTAACATCCCCTCCGGCAGTGTATATGTAATCATTCAGATATCCAAAGTACCTGCTTCCACTTTTTTGTGATGCATTCGATGCGCTGATTAATAATGAATAAGGAGAAGTAGAAACGGTTGGGTCATCCTGATTATATTGAATTCTACGTTGGTCGGGTACGTATTGGTCTAAAATATTAAAGCTGCCATACCAGTGAAGTTTGGCTTTATACTTTGTAATATTATGATCACCTGATAATTGAGTGTTAAAAAATGTATTGGCTTTAAAAGCAAGTTCGGTCGCACGTATATTATCACCTACAGTTGTGTTTGTTTCAAAATCTTTTCCGGTCCTTAAGGTAGTGTAATTAGTGCTGTTAACATTCAAAATATTTTTGAAAGAAATTTTATTATTAGCGCCTAATTGAAGGGTTATATTAGCCAATGCACCAGCGAGAATATCCTGGCTATATTTTTTATTAAAATAATCAAAGTTTAAGCTGGCCACATTATTTTGTATGCTATAGATCCTGTTTTCATAATCCGTCATTTTGCTGCTGCGGTTATAGGTTATTGCAAAAATTGCAGCCAATTTATTCTTACTAAAACGGCTATTAAAACCTCCGCTTAATTGCAGGTTTTCGCTTAATAATGGTAATACGTTGCCATTGCTTAAAGTTGCCTTCCACACATTTGTAAATGAACCTGCGAATGCAGTTTTTTGTCCGGCGGTCATATTATTAAAATCTGCTTTTTTAGGAAAACTGCCGGGTAAAGCCCTGGTACCATTATCAAACCCCAGGAAATCGTATTTATCTCCGGGATATGTATAAAAATCTTTACCTATTGTTTGTGAATTAAAGCCTGTACCAATTTGTAGCGTAAGAAAATTTTTAGCAGGTACATCTTTGGTATTTACCTGGATGATACCACCAGCCCACTCACCGGGTAACTCTGGCACAAATGCTTTATTTATAATGATATTATCAATGATAGAAGAAGGGAAAATATCAAAGCTAAAAGTTTTTCTATCCGGCTCAGTACTGCTAAGCAAAATGCCGTTAAGCATAGCCTGGTTATACCTATCTGCCAGGCCTCTTACTACTAAATATTTTCCATCCTGTATGCTTGTGCCCGGTACTCTTTTAAGCACTTCTCCTGTATTTTTATCAGGAGAGCGTTTTATGGCTTCTGCAGAAACCACCTGTGCAACTGTATTTGTATTTTTTTGGTAAGATATTAAAGCGGCTGTTGTTTCCTGGCGACGGGTAGTGGTAACCACAACCTCATTTTCAGTTTTGGCAGATGTTTCTAAAATTATATCAAGATTTGTTACCGTATTTGCTGTTACTTCTATACCCGATACCTCTTTAATTCCATATCCTACTGAACTTAACCTGAGTGTATGAGTACGGGCA
Source organism: Chitinophagaceae bacterium (assembly GCA_036007525.1). Classification (GTDB taxonomy): domain Bacteria; phylum Bacteroidota; class Bacteroidia; order Chitinophagales; family Chitinophagaceae; genus Ginsengibacter. Next base: position 1,909 of record DASYOS010000122.1, read on the forward strand.
TTTAAAGTAATTACAAACCTGCCGTCAATGTCTGTTGCTACGCCTCTTTCGGAACCTGTGGCAGTTACAGAAACACCAGATAAAGCTGTACCTGTTTTTGAATCTGTGACCTTTCCTTCAATTTTACCCGTTTGCGAAAATGACTCAGAAAAAAGAAGAAAAGAAAAGATTAAAGTAATAATAAATCTCATGCAATAATATTTTATGCAAAGAGACAAAATGCATGTTATCGCATCATTACCGGAATGTTATGTAATTGTTACTGAGCCAAAATATATAGTAACTTTATCAGCATGAGAAAAATTGCATTTTTCTTTCTTCTTCTACTTGGTACGGTCTTTTCAAAGGCGCAAAACTTTTCTGTTAATATACCCAGGGAACTAACTAACTCTACAACCGATATAGCAGCTTACATAAAAACTAATTTTGAAACTGACACACAAAAAGCACAAGCCATTTATACATGGATTACAACTAATATCAGGTATTCTACAGATAGTGCCAATTCAATTAACATGGGCGAGAACAAAGAGGCAATAATTACAGCTGCCTTAAGAAGGCGAAAAGGTGTATGTGAAAATTATGCTGCCATCTTTAATGACATTGCTTTAAAGACTGGACTTACTTCATTTGTAGTTAGTGGATATACCAAACAAAATGGATCTATTGATAAAACAGGCCATGCCTGGTGTGCGGTATTGATTGATAATAATTGGCATTTATTTGATCCTACATGGGATGAAGGAAAACAAATGAATCTTAAATATTTTATGATGCCGCCTTTGGAATTTATTGAAACGCATATCCCGTATGATCCACAATGGCAATTACTAAATTACCCAATTACTCAGCAGCAATTTGCGCATGGCAATATATATAAAAGCAAAGACACGCCATACTTTAGTTATGCTGATTCTATAAATGCATATTTACAAATGGACAGCCTGCATAAACTGCAATCCTCAATATCCAGAATGCAAAGGGATGAGCTTAGCAATAAATTGGTAAAGGATAATTATAACTATCTCCGGATGAATGTTGAAATAATAAATGAGGATAAGGATGTTGATTTATACAATTCATGCGCAGCGGATATTAATGATGCAACAACTATTCTTAATAATTTTATTCAATACCGGAATAATAAGTTTATTCCTGAAAAAAGTGATGAACATATACTGTCCTTGCTTTATGGCATAGATAATAAACTGCTTTTATCGTTTAAGAAATTAGACCAAATTGATAGATCGCCGGCAACTTTTACTATTGGCACTCAACACGTGAGAGACAGGATAAATACCTTATTAACCCGTATTAAAGATCAAAAAGAATTTGTTTCAAGATATACAGGCACTGAAAAAAATAATCGGCAGGCGCTGTTCTACAAATAATTTTAAAAAAAGTATTTCAAAAATACTTTTTTGGTACTGAATTAAAATCTGAATTGCAGTCTGCAGGTAAAAACATTATCTTTTATATCAGAAGCATAAGCCGGGATTTGTGTTTTTTCATTCCATACCTTATCATACCACAAAACAAGTTTTAGATTATCGTTTATATAATGAATGTACCCAAAGCCCAGGGTGGAAAATTTAATATTGGCTTCATTTATATTACTGCCTGGCTTACCAATTTCATTTTCTTTTACATCACTGTTGGGGTCATACCAATCATATTTAATACCTAACTGGTGTTTTATATTAAAAATATTTTGCAGCAGGTAAAAATATGCGCCATTAAATCTTCTTATATAAAATGCAGTGGTATTATCTGTTGGCAATGCTGCAGGTGTTTCAGTTGTATTGGCAAAAGAAGTTTGGGTTCCAAAAATATATTCTGCCCTCAACTCGGTAAACCCATTGCCATTGTTTTTTATTTTCAATTGCATATCAGCGCCATAATATTTTCTTGGTGCAATTCTGCCTATATTATTATTAAAGGAATCGATAATGAATATTTTATTATTTACTGAGTTGTCAATCTTATATAAATACTTTGTGTTTTGTAAAATACCGCCGTTAAGATGCGATGCAGCAAGCGAAAGTCTTATGTTTTTTGTAAGGGGAAAGGGTTTTAAACCCACTCGTGCTATAAAATCTTTATGACTGTCATAATCAGTGGTAGCCGATAAGCCCTGACCGTTAAAAAAACCTGCATCAATTTTTAAATATTTCAATGGATGATCTTTTATCCTTGGTTCAAAGGATAACATAGCGCCAAGGTCCCTTTCTGTTTTCATTAATATCTGGCTCATCCTTCCTCTTTCGGGGCTTTCCCTGTCAGATGATGATAGATTTAATTCATAACTGAATGGCCGGGCAAACATGCCAGCAGTAAAAGCGAAAAGTTTGTATTTATTTTCAAATATCCTTCCCCAAAAGTCACGGATAAAAACACCTCTTTCAGTTCCATCAAACTGAAATACAAACTGAACAGAAGGCTTTATATTTTTATTGAAGTGAATATAATCAAACCGTATTCTTCCCCTTCTAAGCATAAAACGGTTATTTACATTAGGCGCAAAATCTCCCCCGCTAAAGCTTTTGGCACCTTTGCTTTCTGCTAACTGAAATTGCGGCTGTATATAGCCTCCAATCCTTATATTATCAAATCTTTTACTTACAGATAATACTGATTTACCCATATCAGTTGTAGTATCAATCAAATCCATAAGAAACTGAGCTTTAGCCACGTATGTTGTAATTAAAAACAAAAGCGTGAATAAAAATCTTAATCGTGTATTCATAGCGTATATAAATTTAAATTTAAGATAGCATACAATGCGTATGTTAAGAAATTATTATCAAATTGTAATCATTGCAATTCAATTTTTATAGCTTTATTTTTGTTCTAAATCATATAACATGGCATCCGCATCATTTTTAAAATTTTTTCTTCCTAAGGATAAAGTATTTTTTCAATTATTTGAAAGTGTTGCAGAAACGGTAATGCAGATGGCAAACAAATTAAAGGAAGTAGTAAAAGAGCCCAACTTTGAAGTGAGGGCTGTGTATATAAAAGAAATTGAGGACATGGAACATGTAAATGATGATCTTACCCATAGGATATTTACAGAACTGGGCAGAAATTTTATAACGCCTTTTGACAGAGAGGATATCCATGCCTTAGCCTCTGCCCTTGATGATGTATCTGATTACATTTACGGAACGGCCAAAAAAATAAATTTTTATAAAGTAGACCCTAGTGATATTGGGATACAAAAATTAAGTGAATTGATTCTCAGTGCATGTACCGAAGTGCAAAAGGTTGTTGTTGAATTGCGTGATATGAAGAACCTTAGAAAAATTACCGATTCCATGGTGCTGATAAATAGTATAGAAAACCAGGCGGACGATGTTTTTGACATGAGCATTGAAAGATTATTTGAAACTGAGCCTGATGCAAAAGAGGTAATAAAGAAAAGAGAAATATACCAGGTAATGGAAATTGTTACCGACAAATGCGAAGATGCTGTCAATGTAATAGAATCAATTATCATTAAATACGCATAATCAATACGGTAATTATAATGTCAATTATCACATCCGCAAATTAGCATATGACTTTTCTTATTATCGTAATAGCCCTCGCATTAATTTTTGATTACATCAATGGATTTCATGATGCCGCAAATTCTATTGCAACAATTGTTTCTACAAAAGTGTTAACACCCTTTCAAGCAGTTCTTTGGGCTGCCCTATTTAATTTTGTTGCTTATTTTATTTTTAAAGATCATGGGGTTGCCAACAGCGTAGCTAAAACAGTAAAGGCAGAATCGATAACGCTTCAGGTTGTTTGTGCAGGCCTTATTGCGGCTATACTTTGGAATTTGTTAACATGGTGGTTTGGCATTCCATCATCTTCATCGCACACTTTAATAGGAGGGTTTGCAGGTGCTGCAATTGCTCATGCAGGTATTGGTTCAGTAAACTGGAGTGATCCTGTATTTAAAACAATTGGGTTTATCTTTCTTGCTCCTCTTGTAGGTATGATAATGGCTTATACTATCTCGGTCTGGTTTTTAAACTCATTTAGAAAAGGGCCTATCCCAAAACTAATCTCTCTCCTTGTGATTTTGTTGGTTTTTCTTTTTTTGTATAAAACCCTCGAATTGGATAGAGAAGTGCTGTCTAAAAAAACACATTACGAAACCTACATATGGCAGGTAATATTTTATACCAAAAACTTTAAATGGATATTAATGAGCGTTATCTTGATTTCGCTTGCTGTTTTTACTTTTTATTTAAATACACTTAACACTGCCAAAGCCAACCATTATTTTAAACGATTGCAGCTTTTGTCATCTGCAATATTTAGTATTGGCCACGGCGGTAACGATGCCCAAAAAGTTATGGGCATCATTATGGCTGCTTTAATTGCATACGATCCAACAAAATACAGTTTAGACCATATGGTTTTTTGGGTTCCACTTGCATGTTATTCTGCTATTGCATTAGGTACGCTTACAGGAGGGTGGAAGATTATAAAAACAATGGGCACACGTATAACCAAAGTAACTCCTTTTGAAGGTGTGGCTGCTGAAACCGCCGGCGCTCTTACCTTGTTTTTAACTGAAGCACTGAAAATACCAGTTAGTACAACACATACAATTGCAGGTGCTATCATGGGTGTGGGTGCCACTAAAAGGCTTTCTGCTGTAAGATGGGGTATTACCGTAAGTCTTCTTTGGGCATGGGTATTAACGATACCAATAAGTGCCGGACTTGCTGCATTAATTTATTGGGTGGTGTTTCGTACATAGCCTTTCCCAATTATTTATTCTTTTCTTGAATATTAGTATTTGTTCTTTCTTTGCAAAATGAAGAAGATTATAGTTACAGGTGGTTGCGGTTACATAGGCGCACATACACTGGTAGATCTTATTGAAAACGGATTTGACCCGATTTGTATTGATAATAATTCAAGATCTACACCGGCCTTACTAAAAGGAGTTGAAAAAATTACAGGCAAAAAAATCAAGAATTATAAAGTTGATCTCTGCAGTTTCGATGAAACGCATGCAGTTTTTCAGGAGAACAATAATATAGAAGGCATTATTCATTTTGCTGCTTATAAATCGGTTGGCGAATCTGTACACGAGCCCTTACTTTATTTTGAGAATAATCTGGATTCTCTTATAAACATTTTGAAATGTGTAAAGGAGTTTGAAGTACCTCATTTTATTTTTTCTTCGTCATGCACAGTGTATGGTAATCCCGATAAAATTCCGGTAACAGAAAGTACACCAACAAAACCCGCAGAATCTCCGTATGGCTATACAAAACAAATGGGTGAGCAAATTGTAAGTGAAGCGACAAAAACCATACTTGCGCAAAGTGTTTTATTAAGATATTTTAACCCTGTTGGTGCTCATCCTTCAGCCCTGATTGGTGAAATGCCTTTAGGAAAACCCGAAAACCTTGTGCCTGCCATAACTCAAGTGGCGATTGGAAAATTACCACAAATGAAAGTGTATGGAAATGATTATCCCACACGTGATGGTTCATGTGTTAGGGATTACATACATGTTTGCGATATTGCTCATGCACATACATTAGCATTGCAGTATCTTATAAGTCATAAAA
>DASYOS010000123.1:0-6692 GCA_036007525.1 Chitinophagaceae bacterium
GGCATTTTAGAGCAGATAAAACAATGCAACAGTGTTTATCAAATGCGGTTTCCTGTAAAAATTGGCGACAAGGTGGAAACTATTGAGGCGTATCGGGTTCAACATTCACATCACAAAACACCTTGTAAAGGCGGTATCCGTTTTAGCCTGGCAGTAAACCAGGATGAAGTGATGGCGCTTGCAGCATTAATGACATATAAATGTGCCATTGTAAATGTACCTTTTGGCGGTGGCAAAGGCGGAATAAAAATTGACCCAAAAAAATATTCAGCATATGAGCTTGAAAAAATTACACGTCGTTATACAGCAGAGTTAATTAAGAAAAATTTTATCGGCCCCGGTACTGATGTGCCTGCTCCCGATTATGGAACAGGAGCAAGAGAAATGGCGTGGATACTTGATACATATGTTGCAATGCACCCCGGTGAAATTGATGCTGCCGGATGCGTTACAGGAAAACCGGTGTCCCAGGGCGGCGTAAGAGGGCGTACAGAAGCCACAGGCTTAGGTGTGTTTTATGGTTTACGTGAGGTTTGTAATATGAAGTCTGTTATGGATAAATTAGGTTTAACCACAGGTGTAGAAGGTAAGCGTGTTTGTGTACAGGGGCTTGGAAATGTGGGATATCATTCAGCATTATTTTTTCAACAGGCAGGCGCAAAAATTGTAGGGTTGGCAGAATATGAAGGCGCTATTTGGAGTGACGAAGGCATAGATGTGGATGCTGTTGTTTTACATCGAAAAACTACAGGATCAATTCATGATTTTAAGGGTGCAACAAATTTTAAAAAATCTGGTGATGCATTAGAAATGGATTGTGATATTTTAATTCCTGCTGCACTGGAAAATGTTATTAATGGAGAAAACGCTTCACGCATAAAAGCAAAAATAATCGGTGAAGGTGCTAATGGCCCGTTAACGCCGGATGCAGATGAAATATTAGCATTGAAAGGAGCTATTGTTGTTCCTGATATGTATTTGAATGCAGGTGGTGTTACGGTTAGTTATTTTGAGTGGTTAAAAAATCTCAGTCACGTTCGTTACGGACGTATGGAAAAACGTTTTACTGAAAATATGAATCATCATATTCTTGGGCAAATGGAAGAGCTTACCAATAAAAAAGTTAGCACTGCAGAGCGGGAATTTATAATGCATGGTGCTGATGAAGTTGATCTGGTAAGAAGTGGATTAGAAGAAACAATGATAACAGCAACCAAAGAAATTATGGATATCTGGCAGACCAACCCAAATATTCCTGATATGCGTACCGCTGCTTATGTTTGTGCGATAAATAAAGTTGCGACTTCTTATGCAGAGTTAGGAATATTTCCATAATGCAAGATGTATTTGTAATTCAAGGCATTTTTATTTATTGAAACTCAGGCAAATCAGTTAATTCAAAAAATTGCCCATCTCTTTTTTCAAATCCAAAGCAATAGCTGCCATTTGTTATTACAAGATATTTTGCTGGCAGCGTGATGTGATAGCGAAGAATTTGTTCCAGCACCTTTATATTAATTTGGGTATTCATTTCCTTGCATTCAATTATCATCCATGGCAAGGCATTTTTGTCATAGATAACCACATCGCAACGTTTTTTCAATTCTCCTATATATATCACCTTTTCAATTGCAATTAATGAAGCAGGATATTTTTTTATTTCAGTGAGATATTGCAATATGTTTTGCCTTACCCATTCTTCCTTTGTTAGTACGATCCAACGTTTACGAAAAGCATCGAATATTGATTCAATATCCTTTTCTTTTTTTATTCTAAAAGTATGCTTTGGATAATCGATCTTAATCATAAATGAACCAAGGTAATTATTTTGTATTTTTATCAATCCCGAAAATTCGGGACAGGTTCCAGCAAATGCGGAACAACTATCACAAATAAACAACTATTGCATTACTCAACATAGATGAAAACAAAAAAAGATATAGTAGAGAATTGGCTGCCCCGATATACAGGAGAGAAACTGGAAAACTTTGGTGAATATATTTTGCTCACCAACTTCAGTAATTATGTAACCATGTTTGCAGAGTGGAATACAGTAAAAATTACGGGTATTGATAAGCCGATGCAGTGTGCTACGGCCAATAATATCACAGTTATTAATTTTGGGATGGGAAGCCCTACAGCTGCCACCGTAATGGATTTGCTTAGCGCTATACAACCCAAAGCTGTATTATTCTTAGGCAAATGCGGCGGATTAAAAAAGCGAAATAAGATTGGGGATTTGATATTACCTATTGCAGCCATACGAGGCGAAGGAACATCCAATGACTACTTCCCCCCTGAAGTTCCGGCATTACCTGCTTTCGCTCTGCAAAAAGCCATTTCTACAACAATTAGAGAGTATGAATATGATTATTGGACAGGCACTGTTTATACAACCAACCGCCGTGTATGGGAACATGATGATGAATTAAAAGCATATCTGCAAAAAATACGTGCTTATGCTATTGATATGGAAACTGCTACTATTTTTACAGTTGGCTTTTATAATAAGATACCTACAGGAGCATTACTGCTGGTAAGCGATTCTCCAATGGTTCCTGAAGGTGTAAAAACAGAGGCTAGCGATGTTAGTGTTACAGCACAATTTGTTGAAAGGCATTTAAAAATTGGTGTAGATTCATTAAAACAGTTAATGAATAATGGATTAACGGTTAGACATTTGAAATTTTGATCAATTATCACTTATTTGTTCCCTCTTCTTCAAATAAAAGATCTGTCTGTTGATTTTGAAACAGAGTATGGCAGCACTTCTGCTGTTAAAAATGTTTCCTTTGAAGTTGATAGAAAAGAAATTGTAGCTGTTGTTGGGGAATCCGGCTCCGGCAAATCAGTTACTTCTTTATCAATATTGCAGTTACTCCAAGTCCCCCCTGCAAAATATACATCCGGAGAAATTTTATTTTCCAAAAATGGGGATACGCAAATCAATCTTCTTAAATTATCAGAGAAGAAAATGAGGGATATCAGGGGAAATGAAATTGCAATGATATTTCAGGAACCGATGACATCGCTTAACCCGGTGCAAACATGCGGAAGCCAGGTAATGGAAGCTATACAATTACACGAGAATACAGATAGCACCTCAGCAAAGAAAAAAACGATAGAATTATTTGAGCAGGTGCAACTACCTGACCCTGTAAATATTTTAAACCGCTACCCACATCAGTTAAGCGGCGGACAAAAGCAAAGAGTGATGATCGCAATGGCAATGAGTTGTAATCCTTCTTTGTTAATTGCCGATGAACCAACAACAGCTTTGGATGTAACTGTACAAAAAACCATTCTGCAACTGATAAAAAATTTGCAGCAGCAACATGAAATGGGTGTTATCTATATTACACACGATCTTAGCCTTGTTGCAGAAATTGCCGACAAAGTAATTGTAATGTATAAAGGAAGTGTTGTAGAAGCCGGGAGTGTAAAAGAAATTTTTTTAAATGCACAACATCCCTATACAAAAGCCCTTTTAGCATGCAGACCGGTACTACATTCAAAAGGAAAACGATTGCCTGTGGTGAGTGACTTTTTGCATGAGGAAAAAGTCAATAGTCAATGGTCAATAGTCAATAGTCAGGAAGAAAAATTCAAATTAACTACATCGAACATCGAACATCGGACGTCGGACATTCAATCATCAAAACCGATATTAATAGTAAATAATCTCCAAGTATATTTTCCTATAAAAAAGAATTTCTTTGGCAAAACGCTTTTGGAATTTAAAGCGGTTGATGATGTAAGTTTTGAAATAATGAAAGGAGAAACTGTTGGCCTTGTTGGTGAAAGCGGCTGCGGAAAAACTACATTAGGCAGAGCTCTTATAAGATTAATTGAACCTACGGCAGGAAAAATTTTATTCGAAGGAAAAGATATTGCACATATTGAAAAAAGGGAAATGAGAAGGATGCGGAAAGATATCCAAATCATTTTCCAGGATCCATACGGCTCCCTTAATCCACGAATAACAATTGGCAGCGCTATACAGGAACCTATGAAGATTCATGGAATGTTGCAAAACAATAAACAACGCCGGGAAAAAGTGATGGACCTTTTGGAAAAAGTAAATTTAAAACCCGAACATTTTAACCGCTATCCTCATGAATTTAGCGGGGGACAAAGGCAAAGGATATGCATTGCTAGGGCTTTAGGATTGAACCCTGATTTTTTAATTTGCGACGAAAGTGTTTCTGCACTGGATGTAAGTGTACAGGCTCAGGTTTTAAACTTATTAAATGATCTTAAAAAGGAATTCGGCTTCACCTCAATATTTATATCCCATGATCTATCAGTTGTACGTTATATCAGCGACAGGATTATGGTGATGAATAAAGGAAAAATAATTGAAACAGGAACCTCAGATGAGGTATATTTTAATCCCAAGAACGATTACACTAAAAAATTGATTGCTTCTATTCCAAAAGGGTTAGTTGCTTAGCATGTAAAATCAATTAATAAATTCCCAGAGAAAACGTACCTTTGCACACTTAAAAAATCATGCCGTAACATGATAAGTGTCCCGAAATTTCGGGGACGTATCGCTGTTTAACACAGTACTCTGGCATGTGACAATTAACATTAAACTTATAATTGCACATGAAATTATCACAATTCAAATTTGATCTTCCTTTAAATCTTATCGCTCAAAATCCTACTAAACAAAGAGAAGATAGCCGTATGATGGTTATCGAAAGAAAGACAGGAAAAATTGAGCACAAACATTTTAAAGACATACTTAATTATTTTGATGACAAAGATGTATTTGTAGTAAACAACACTAAAGTTTTTCCTGCACGTATGTATGGCCGCAAAGAAAAAACAGGCGCCAAAATCGAAGTTTTTTTATTAAGAGAATTACATAAGCAAAACAGGCTGTGGGATGTGATTGTGGACCCCGCTAGGAAAATCAGGGTGGGTAACAAATTATATTTTGGAGAAAATGATGAGCTGGTGGCTGAAGTTATTGATAACACAACAAGCCGCGGACGTACTATTCGTTTTTTATGGGATGGCACAGAAGATGAATTCAGGAAGATGCTATATTTTATGGGAGAAACTCCTTTGCCAAAATATATTAAACGCAAGCCCGAAGAAGAAGATAAAGAACGCTATCAAACTGTGTATGCCAAGCATGAAGGTGCTGTGGCCGCCCCTACTGCAGGTTTGCATTTTAGCCCTGAGCTAATAAAACGCTTAGAAATAAAAGGTATCCGCTTTGCAGAAGTTACGCTCCATACAGGCTTGGGTACTTTTCGCCCCATAGAAGTGGAAGACCTTAGCAAGCATAAAATGGATGCAGAATATTACCGTATTGAAGAAGAGGCCTGCAACATTGTAAATAAAGCCAAGGAAACCGGTAGAAGAATTTGTTCTATAGGAACAACCACAATGAGGGCAATGGAATCTTCTTTTACAGCACAAAAATTATTAAAGCCATCAGAAGGATGGACAAATCATTTTATCCATCCTCCTTATAAATTTAATATTGCTGATGCATTGGTAACTAATTTTCATTTACCAAAAACCAGTTTATTGATTATGGCTTGTGCTTTTGCCGGGTATGATCTTATGACAGAAGCTTATAAAAAAGCCATAAAAGATAAATATCGCTTCTTTAGTTATGGAGATGCGATGATAATAATATAATAGTAAGTGGAAAGAAATCATAAATAAAGCCCGAATGAAAAATCATTCGGCTTTATTTATTATGTGAAAAATACAGATTTACTGTTGTAAATGCTGGGCCCCATACTGCCGCATCATATCAACCTTGCCATCTTTATTTATTCTCCATATTTCGTGAATGTCCCTTACTTCAACTTTACCATCAGGCCAGGTATTCGTTTCTGTACCCCACATAGCAACCCAATTCTCATTTCTATCTGTACTTTTTAAAGGTACCCATGCATCAATTGTACTCCTGGAACTTGTAAGGCCACTACGGTATTTTTTAGCTCCTTCTATATTTGCAGCTTTCCCTTTCATAACAGTGCCATCAGGTAAGATCATCATAAGATCATCAGCATAGTAATCATGCCTGTCAAAAGCATTATCATCCCAATCTTTCCACAGGTCAACAATCATTTTTGAATGTGCAGGATTACCAATTACAAAATTAGAAGAATAGGTGGGAGTGTAGGAATTCGGAGTATTCATGACGTCATCACCTTTCATCTTAACCTTTCCCTCATCACCTTTCATCTTAACCTTTCCCTCTTCATCTTTTATTTTAATCTTATCATCTTTCATTTTGGTTTTATCATCACCCTCTTTAATTTTAGTTTTATCATCTTTTACTTTGGTTTTATCATCACCATCTTTAATTTTAGTCTTATCATCTTTTACTTTGGTTTTATCATCACCATCCTTAATTTTAGTCTTATCACCTTTCTCCTTAACTTTAGAACTGTCAGTTTTTACTTTAATTTTATCTTGCGCAAAACTTTGGTTACCAGCAAGAATTAATAAAAAAATACCGGTTAAAATTGCAATACGTTTCATAATCTTATTTTTAAATTGTGAATAATTTTAAGGTTAACTACCTACTTATCAAAAACAATGCAAGTTTTAATTAATTATTAAAAATAATGAATGAAAACAATAGATCAATGGCTTAATGAGTATGGGGAAAGCCACCAGGATGAAACCAATAAAACTATCCATTGGATATGTGTTCC
>DASYOS010000124.1:0-3159 GCA_036007525.1 Chitinophagaceae bacterium
GATTATAAAAAGGCAAATGCGTTTTATGGATTAATGTTACTGACCCAGGCGGGTTTAATGGGAGTATTTGTTGCAATTGATGCATTGGTGTTTTATTTTTTCTGGGAGCTTGCATTAATACCTGTTTACTTTTTATGCAGCAAATGGGGTGGTGAAAAACGAATACAGGCAACATGGAAATTTTTCATTTATACATTTGTAAGTTCATTATTAATGCTGGTGGGAATATTGTATGTATATCTGCAAACACAACCTTCCCAATTCTCTGAGCATTCTTTTTCGCTTGTGGCTTTTTACAACACAAATATTTCTTCCGATGATCAGGCATGGCTTTTCTGGTTATTCTTTATCGCCTTTGCTGTTAAAATGCCGGTATTCCCGTTCCACACATGGCAGCCCGATACATATGAACAATCGCCTGCACCTGTAACAATGGTACTAAGTGGTATCATGGTAAAAATGGGCGTGTTTGCTGTAATAAGATGGGTACTTCCCGTTTTTCCTGAAGCAGTTTTTAAATTTGACAATATTGTTATTGGATTATCTGTAGCAGGAATGATATATGCAAGTTGTATCGCCATGGTACAAAACGATCTCAAAAGATTGATCGCTTATTCTTCCATTGCCCATATTGGTTTAATGTGTGCTGCAATTTTTACGGTAAATACGACAGGCCTTCAGGGTGTGATGATTCAAATGCTTAATCATGGCATAAACATAATTGGTTTATGGATTGTTGTTGATATTATTGAAAAGCATACAGGCGTAAGAAAATTATCAGAACTTGGCGGCCTGGCAATTCACACTCCATTGCTTGCAATATTTTTTGTTGTAATAGCGCTGGCTAATATTGCCTTGCCGCTTACCAATGCATTTGTAGGTGAGTTTGCAATGTTCACCGGGTTGTATCAATATAATGCATGGTATGCAGCGCTTGCAGGCATAAGTATTATTCTTGCGGCTGTGTATACCTTAAATATGGTGCAGAAAGTTTTTTATGGAGTAGATAATATTCAAACAAAAGTAGTTTCACTTGTTACCACAAAGCAAAAAATTGTTTTAACGCTGATCGTTATCTTCATTTTTGTTGTTGGTATTTATCCAAAACCTGTATTCGATCTAACAGCAACAACAGTAAAAAATATTTTAAGCTATTTGCAAGATCCTTCATCAAGGTAAAAGGCAAATGGTAACAAAACAGATTAACTAATAAACCAATTAACGGATTAACAAAAAATGAGCGCAATTATATTATCTGCAATTTGGGGCGTAGTTATGATGTTCGGAGGAGTTTTTTTTAAGAAAGCTGCCACGCCAAAATATTGGGCTATTACAGGTTTGATAATTATTTTAACTGTAAATATACTGGAGTTCCTGGGCTTCAGTTTTTTTAATATCGATACCAAAGGCCTGCTGCAATTTGATAATTTTGGCTTGCATTTTAATACAATCGTTTTTTTCTGCACAATAATTTATTTTTTGTTGAATGGTAGGGATATTGAGAAAGTAGGTAAGCATGTTTCCGAATATTTTGCGTTAATATTTTTTGTTTTATGCGGGGTTGCTATTGCCTCTTCATATAAATCTTTATTGATGTTGTTTTTGGGAATTGAAATTATGTCGATCCCTTTGTACATATTAACGGGCAGCGATAAGATGAATTTAAAAAGCAATGAAGCTTCGCTTAAATATTTTTTGATGGGTGCTTTCTCTACGGGTATAATGCTTATGGGTATTGCATTTCTTTATGGAGGTAATGAACTTGGATCTTTTAATATTGATACAATAAAACTTGGTATGGGTAGTTTGCCTGTGATGATAGCAATTGGGTTGGTATTATTGATTGTATCCATGTCTTTTAAAGTTTCTGCTGTACCATTTCATTTCTGGACACCGGATGTTTACGATGGAGCTCCAACAGTTTTTACTTCTTTTATGGCAACCATTGTAAAAGTTGCCGGCTTTATTGCATTCATACGTTTGTTTCAAAATGCATTAGGGCTTATGCAGGCACAATGGCAAATGCTTATTACCATTATTACTGCTGCAACCTTAATAGTTGGTAATTTAACAGCTGTATTTCAGCAAAGTGTAAAAAGAATGTTGGCATATTCCAGCATTGCACAGGCAGGTTTTATGTTGCTTGCTTTATTTGCATTAAATGCTACTGCAAAAGAAGGGTTGATACTTTATTCTGTGGCTTACAGTCTTGCTTCGATCGGTTTGTTTGCAATATTGGTAAGAATGAATGATTATACAATTGAAGGGTTTAATGGATTGGGTAAAACGCATCCTGTTCTGGCATTTACAGCTACTATATTTTTATTATCTCTTACAGGCATTCCTTTAACAGCAGGGTTTAACGCAAAGCTTTACATGCTTTTAGCAGCCCTTAAAAATGGTCACCACTTTTGGCTAGTAATACTTGCTGTATTGTGTGCTGCAATAAGTGCTTACTATTATTTTAAAATCATTCAGGCAATGTACTTTAAAGAGCCTGCTGAAAATGTCGATCATCAAATGGACATTCCCCCTTCTTTTAAATATTTGTTGATTTTTACTGCTGCTATTATTATACTTTTAGGCATATTCCCCGGCCTTGTAATAGATTGGCTCTATTATTAATTTGATAATTTATAACGCATAGTTTAGCGTAAAACAATATTCTAAAATATAAAAATGAAAAGGGTTTTAATAATATTAATGTTTCTTAACTCCTGTTACACAGAAACAAAAAAACCTGATTATAAATTCATGAACACTATAAAACAACAGGCATCTTTAGATTCATCCTTAAAAACTAATATAGAACTAATACCAAAGAAGTATTATTTTGGAAAAAAGATGAACTCAGAAAAATTAAAAGGTTTTTTTTATATCAAAAATATTGGTAATATTAACTTCAATATAATTTCAATAAAATCAAATTGTGACTGTATTATAACTGAATATGGTGAAGCAAAGAAAATTGCTGCAAATGATAGTTTAAAAGTTAATTATGAAGTTAATATTAAAAATCAGAAAGGTTTTAAGAGTAATAGTATAATTGCTATTGGCAATTGTCAATTTGGGAATCAAACATTTTATTTGGAAGGAACTATTTATTAATAATCTAAAACAAACTTTATGAAAATGACAATCAAAAAAGCGATGATCTCC
>DASYOS010000125.1:0-7342 GCA_036007525.1 Chitinophagaceae bacterium
TTCTCAAAAAGTTTTTGCTGTATGTATGGGAACATCCCATAATTGTAAAAACCATTGTGACCATTTACAATTATTACTAGCGGAGAACTAATTCCCGCATTAATATAAATTCCTTCTACATTCCCATTTGTATGTTGGAAGGTTAGCTTTTCTCTTTCCATTTTTTAAGCCGTTTTACAGGATCAGCGCTTTATTACTTTTTCAAACTTTCTTAATTCATCGATCTCTATTATTGAGAGCAGATCATTATTTTCATACTTTGCCTTTAGGAATAATACCCTTTTATGTTGGGGATATTTTGTAAGGATGGTTGTTATTATTTTGCCTACACTTTCATCCCTTTCAAACATTGGTTTATTCTCAGGGAGTTCTGATTTGTTTTTTGTTGGCATTTTCTTTATGATAGCTTCCAGGGTGGCTAGTTTTGACTGTTGTATGTTTTGAATTTGGGAGGCTTTACTATATACACCTTGTAACTGTTTTTTACTAAGGCTTCCCCGCTGCATGTATTGTTTGTAAATACTTATTACAAATGATGATACGGGGTAAGCAAGGATACATTCTTCTAATACAGTGTTTATTATATCAACTTGTTTTTTATTAAATTTTTTAGTGGGATCTACCATTACGGATGCGGTATTGTTTTAATGAAGTTAGTAAAGTTAATAGAGGAACATGTAATGTCTGATCTTCGGGCAACAATTAAAGTGATATTTTTGAAGTTAATACAAGGTAAAAACTTATCTAAAAAACTTTTACATCTGGCATGAAATTTTATGCAACTAGTAAAAAAAATTATATTATGAAAAAGATTCTTGCAATCGCATTTGCAGCCACCTTAGCCCTGGCTGCCTGCAACGACAGCGCAATTACTGATAAAACTACAGTAGATTCCACCAAAAACACAACTACTGTTACTACTTACACCCCGGTAGAGGGTGATGTAAAGTATGAAGGAAAGAAGGTGATGGTAATGAGAAATGGGGGATGGGTGCAGGCTGACACTGATGTAAAACTTGATAACGGTGTTACTGTGTACAGAAATGGAAGAGTTGAAAGAGGTGATTATGAAGTTGAGATCAGGGATGGTGAAGTTGTAAACAGGACAGGGGATATTTTTGACAGAACGGGTAATGCAGTTTCAAATGCCTGGGAAGCAACAAAAGAAGGGGTAAGTGATGCGGGAAGAGCTGTAAAGAAAGGCGCTAATAAAGTAGGAGAGAAAATTAAAGACGCTGTAGACGGGAAAAGATAATTCTAAGGACATTTTCTTAAATCCCATTTGCCTAACGGTAAAATGGGATTTTTTATTCCCGCTAGGGATATGGTAATGTACAGCAATCTCCCTTGCATAAAATTGTTTTTAAGGAGATACTTTAGAGAATGGAGCTTGCAAGAGTATTTTTTTTATCAGCGCAATTTGCCCCAAATGGTAATGGGTATGCTCAATAATTCCGTGAAAATTCCTATAGTAATTCCCATATTTGTCGTGCCGCCTGAACATTATTATTTAAATTCACAAATAAAGAATATCAAAATACACTTATGAAAAAAAATATCTTTTATTTTATTATTAAAATTATTTTTATTATCTGTTTTCAAATTGTTTTTCAAGTAAACACGTGTCATTCTAAAAGTTTATTATTGGGCGCTAAAACTCATTCCCCTTCAAAATTTATTTTGTTAAATGGAGTTGCCGCAACCCCTGAAGCATTTCAGGAAATTGTATCGGTTTTTGGCAATACAAGTGGTAGAAAAACAGCAGTGGGTGTTGGGTTTATCATTTCCTATTTGGCCGTTCTCCCGGAAGAAGCAGCCACTCAATTACGAAAATACCTCGATCTTTCGGCAAAATTTGATCTGCCCATTATAGTGCAATTGGATGGAGAACAATGGTGGCAAAACCGGCCAGATTTGTGGAATTGGTGGGATAAGAATAAACCCGGGTACAATCCGGAAAATAAGAAAAATGTTGAGTGGACAGATTGGACTTCCGATTCGGCTGTAAAAATAGGTTGGCGAAACTGGGGAAGACAGCTTAGGGTAGGTCCAATGCCCAATCTAATGAGTCCCTTATATCGGAAGGCCTGCCATATTGAAATGAAAAAACTTGTTTCCATAGTTATGAATTGGTGGCAGTTGCTCCCAAAAGATAAGAAATATTTATTGGTAGGAATAAAAGTAGGATGGGAATCCGCTATTGGTGTAAATAATTGGTATTACCCTAATGGAAATGATTTGCTTGGGCAACCGGAGAAAAATGATCCTAAATATGGGCTAAAAGTGGATAGCCTTCCTGGCAGGGGAGTTAAAGCAATAGGATATGCTGCTGTGAGTACGCTTGGACTGTCAGCTTCTGGTAAATTAACGGAAAAAGAACTTACAGAAGTAGTTCGGTTGCATCTTAAAGATTTAAGTAAAGCCTGTGCCGATCTTGGTGTTCCGAGGGAACGGCTATTTACTCATTGCGGTGGATGGAGCCATCTCGAAACTCTTCATTCCGCTGCATTAAATTCCTATTCCTGCCCTGGATGGAGCTTTTATAAGTACGCGTACGACCCACAAAAAGAAACTACTACCATGAAAGCGCTTAAGCAAAGTAATGCGCCTTACTGGGGTGCTGTTGAATGGTTGTATGATGAAAAAGCAAAAGAAGGTAATACAGAAAAAGCATGGGCATCCGCACTAAAAAAGACTCTTGCCATTACTAAAATAAAATACTTATGCATATACAACTGGGGAGGTATTAAGAATAACCATTCAGCGATTGAGGCAATTCGTTCTATAAGTGGAAATTCCTGAGAGTGAGCCCCCTGGGAATTTAACTGCTCCGACCAACGTGGTTGAAGGGAATTTGCAAATTAAGGTGGATACTTTATTATTTGGACATACTAAGGATAGCTTGGGAGGCTAAATACTTTTTTCTCTAAAGTCCAATACCTCTTTTATTTGACTTTCTGCAATTTCTGGCGGTATCATACATTTTAAAGGAAGCTTTCGATTTTTTGACATAGAATATTGAGTAATTTTTTTTAAATCTGGATTATATTTTTTAAGTTTTTCATGTGCAATTTCGCACCATTTAATTATTCCAAGTATGGCTTCAAAATCTTCCTTTTGTGGATTAATTGAATAACTTCCTAAGACCTTTACTCTTGGAAACTTATACAAAATATCAGTTTGCCTTAAAGATGGAAGCATTATCAAAAGATTATTGAAAGAACTTTCAGTGAGTTGATGAATATAACCATAAGCTTCTGGATCAAGAAGGCTTGAATGCCTGTCTAATATTTTATCCCCCATATTTTTAAACTCTTTTGCTTGATTGGGTATCCAGTCCCACCAAGTTCTTGGCGGAGTTATATTTGGCTCAGAATCTAAATAAAGATAGGATAGGATTTTAGACATACCTTCTTCTGAGAAAAACACCATAAAATTTTCAGGTTCGGCTTCGGGAACTGATAAGGAATAAGTTTCTGTCCAAAAAGAAATATATCTTGTTACAAACAGTCTTACATCTTCATATGATGCTAATTTTTGCGGAATGGTTTTTCTGTATTCTCTATTCTTAATTAAGCGATCAATAATAACGACCGTTATTGCCGCTCCAGAGATTTCAGTAAAAAAGTTTAATCCAAACTCTTCCGCTGGTTTCCAAAAAAGCCAACAAAAAAGTCCAAATCCGAGAAAAAAGACTAAGGTTATTATAATGGGCCATTCGTTTTTTATATTAACCCAAATATTTTTAAAGAAATTCATTTGTACTTATATATCTTGTTGTCAACATCTAAACTAATCAATTGCGAAAAGGCAAACAAATTAAGATAAGAAAAGAAGGTTTATTTATAAGTCCTCATTACAAAACAAGGACTAGGTTGCGCTAGTTCTAATAAATAATTAACTTTAAGCAAAATTATCTTATGCCTACAACACAATTAGCTTTAAAACAAATCCGAGGAATTGAAAATGAAAATCTTGAAATAACATTGAAGAGATTGTTAGAAGAAATCGAGCAACTAAAAAAAGGTTGGAAAAAGTTGAAAAGGGTAAATCAACAAACCTATAATGTATTATGCTAAAGCACATCATAATAATTATCACCATTGCTTTAATTACTTCAAGTTGCGATTCTAATAATAAAAAAGCCTCCAATCAGGATATTACTAAAAAAGAATTTTCTAATACGGCAACAAAGGAAGAAACAGAAGATTTTATTTCAGAAAAATTAAGTGAGCATAGTTTGCCTTGGAAAACAGGTGCAATTCAAGTTTCAAAAGAGAATGCATTTTTTAGAAATGATAGTCTTATGGTTGAATCAAATTGGCAATATGATGGAACTAATCGTTCAGATCGGATAGTAGTTTCAACAAAAAATAAAAATATTGGAGAAACTGTTCGCCAAAGTGATTCCACATTTTTAATAAAATATTTAGATCGTCCAGTGACTGGAATAATAATGAAAATAGACTATAACACTGAAAAAAATTTCGAGAAGGACTTAATTAAAGCTTTTGATCATTTAAAATCTTTTTATAAGAAATCTGAAAATGTTGATAGTGAGAGTATAAAATTTTGGGGGGAATGGAATGGTACTGATTATACTGGAGCTTCCGTTACTTTGATATTAGATAAAACTGGTCATGCAACTATTGTAGGCAAGAACCAAGTTCTTGGAGGTGATATTGAAAAAGATGGAATGCAATTAGAATGCATATATGAGATTGATCACACTAAAAACCCTATTTGGTTGGATATTTCTATTAGAAAAAAAGGAGAAGAAGATTCAAAAGCGATTATGAAAGGAATTGTGAGGTTTATTACAGAATCTAAAATTGAATACAGATATAGTGATTATCGTAGTGAGCGCTTTAAGACATTTAATTTTAAAGACACGAAGAATACCATAGTTTTTGATAAAGCCACAAAATAAATAATAAACGCACGAATTAAATTCAATCTCTTTGTTCTTATCAGTCTTCATATCATAAACTGAGGTTTTGTTTTGTTGATGCATGTTAATCTGCTCACGGGCTGCCCGATTGAAATGGAAACACGCTGAAGGTTTTGGGCAATGGTTTGCGGCGGATTGTAATGTAAAGCGGGAACTGAAGTTTAACTGAAATACAAATGTTCACAGCCCCAAAACAGAAAACCCATCTCTTTCAAAATGGGTTTCGTTATTATGATCCTTCGACAAGCTCAGGATGACAAAATATTAATATCTGTAATGCTCAGGCTTAAATGGTCCTTCTTTTGGAAGACCTAAGTAAGCGCTTTGCTCGGGTGAAAGTTCGTCTAACACAACACCAATTTTTTTAAGGTGAAGCCTTGCAACTTTCTCATCCAAAATTTTTGGAAGTACATAAACTTTGTTCTCATACTTTTCATAATTTGTCCAAAGCTCAAGCTGTGCAAGGGTTTGGTTAGTGAATGAATTACTCATTACAAAACTTGGATGCCCTGTTCCGCAACCCAAATTCACCAAACGTCCTTCTGCCAAAACGATAACATCTTTGCCGTCGATAGTGTACATATCAACTTGCGGCTTGATGGTATTTTTTGTAGCGCCATAATTTTTATTCAGCCATGCCATGTCAATTTCAATATCAAAGTGACCGATGTTACAAACGATGGCTTTATCTTTCATCGAACGGAAATGTACTTCTGTGATAAGATCGCGGCAACCGGAAGCGGTAACAATAATGTCGGCTTCTTTAACGGCGTCAACCATTTTCTTAACTTCAAAACCATCCATAGCAGCCTGCAATGCGCAGATAGGATCGATCTCGGTAACGATAACCCTGCAGCCTGCACCTTTTAATGAAGCGGCAGAACCTTTACCCACATCGCCATAACTACCTACAACGGCAACTTTACCTGCCATCATAACATCAGTGGCACGGCGGATAGCATCAACCAAACTTTCTTTGCAACCATATTTGTTATCGAATTTGCTTTTTGTAACTGAGTCGTTAACATTAAAAGCGGGCATAGGCAATGTGCCTTTTTCCATACGCTCATACAAACGGTGAACGCCTGTTGTTGTTTCTTCGCTCAACCCACGGATGTGTTGTATAAGCTCAGGATATTTATCAAATACGATGTTGGTAAGATCACCACCATCATCCAATATCATATTCAAAGGACGGTCGGGGCTGCCGAAGAACAATGTTTGCTCAATGCACCAATCAGCTTCTTCAAGCGTTTCGCCTTTCCATGCAAAAACGGGAATGCCTGCAGCAGCGATAGCAGCAGCAGCATGATCCTGCGTTGAGAAAATATTACATGAGCTCCAGGTAACTTCTGCACCCAGGGCTGTTAATGTTTCGATAAGTACTGCGGTCTGAATTGTCATATGAAGACAACCTGCAATGCGTGCACCTGCAAGAGGTTTTGATTTTCCGTATTCTTCACGTAGCGACATAAGCCCGGGCATTTCTGCTTCGGCTAATCTGATTTCTTTTCTGCCCCATTCAGCGAGGGAGATGTCTGCGACTTTGTACTTTAAGTTAAAGTCGATTTGTGTTTTTGTTGTTGTTGTACTCATTGAGTTATACGTTTTAAGTTTTACGTTATAAGTTGAATGCAAATATAAAGTAGATAGTGAAATATTCTTTTGTTTTGTATAACTTTGGTGAAATATCCTTTTAAACATGTTTTAAAAGAAAAAACAACCAATTTGTCATGGCTACAGCAATTAAAAAAGAAGATTCAACTACGCTGCAATCTGCGCTTGACAGCAAGGACCTGGCGATACTGCACCTGCTGCAAAAGAATGCCCGGATAACTGTAAAAGAAATTAGTGAGAAAATGCATTTGAGCACTACGCCTGTTCATGAACGTATAAAACGGATGGAAGCAAGTGGTGTGATAAAACAATATGCAACATTGGTTGATCATACCAAGGTTAATAAGGGTTTGATGGTGATATGTTATGTCTCGCTAAAAGAGCATAGCAAAAATGCTGGGACGAAGTTTATAAAACTTATTCATGCATTGAATGAAGTGATTGAATGTTATTCCATCTCCGGGGAGTTTGATTTTATGCTTAAGGTTGTTTGCAGTGACATGAATGCGTATTATGATTTTCATGTGAATAAATTGAGTGCTATTGAAAATATGGGGCATGTGCAAAGTGTGTTTGTGATGGGGAGGATTAAGGAGACTACGGAAGTTGTCCATGTGTAAGTTTCTTTTCTTCAGTACCTCATTATCATTGCTTGTTCTTTCTTTTGGCTGCAAAAGAAAGAACCAAAGAAAAGCAGCCCGAAAACGATAACACCCCGTTTTCGGGATTATTCCCTGATGAGGCTTTTGTGCTGCTGTGACTTCGGCTTTGGTG
>DASYOS010000126.1:0-2895 GCA_036007525.1 Chitinophagaceae bacterium
ACGAATATGAATAAGATTGTAAGGAGTATCTCTTATTACGCAAATCAGTTTCCTTCTTTCTTTCAGAATAACATCTGCTGATCTTGTAATCAGGTCATTGGAAACGCCGGATGCAATTCTGCCTAAAGTGCCCATGCTGCAGGGAGCAATTATCATAGTATTATAATTTCCTGAGCCGGATGCAAAGGGTGCCATGAAATCCTGTTGGGAATAAAACTTAACGTTATACTTACTATCCTTATAACTATCGGGATGATTATCCAATTCTGTTTGCCAAACCAGTTTTGCATTTTCTGTCATAATCACACTTAGCTCATTCCATTGGTCTTTAAGAGCTAATAGTTTATCCAGTAATAATTTTGCATAGACTGAACCACTTGCGCCGGTAATTGCTAAAACAATTTTATGCATCTTTTAAGTTTATAAATCTCTGTAACAGCAGATAATAATTTAATTTCAACTGCAAATAAATTATGAGTTGATTAATTGATACAAGATATGCAAAAACTAAAACCTGTTTTATTCTTTTGTTTGGTTATTTTTTCTTCAGCTACCCTTAAAAGCGGAAGCAATAAAGAAATTAACTGGATAAACTTTGGAGATATATCAGCAAAGGTAAAAGAGCAAAGCAAACCTGTTATTATTGATTTATATACTGATTGGTGCCATTGGTGTAAGGTGATGGATAAAAAAACTTATGGCAACAGTAAGGTTATTGAATATATAAATGAACATTTTTATTCAGCAAGAATTAATGCCGAAACTAAAGATACTATAAGCTGGAAAAACAAACTCTACAAATACAATGATAAATACCGAGTAAATGATTTTACATTATTCCTAACGTATGGAAGGCCTGCTTTTCCCACCACTGTAATTATTGCTGATGAAAAATCTGCACCTATTCCTATTGCCGGCTTTATGGAGCCCAAACAGATTGAGCCTATATTAAAATATTTTGGCGAGGGAGCTTATAAAACAAAGAATTATCCAGCTTTTGAAAGAACTTTTAAATCAACCTGGTAATTTACACGAACATGTTAAAAAATCGCAAATTAAAATTATACTGCAACTAATTAAACAAGCACATTGTCTATTAATTGGTTTCTTAGTGTTAAGATAAATGGTTAAGATTTTTGATAACCCGGGCTTCTTTCTAGTCGCCCGGTTTTTATTTTTGGCACGAATTATACAGATTCTCACAGCATAAAAACAATGCCTTGTAATCGTGGCTACTATTTCCCTTTCATTCTTTCGGCAAACTCCTTTCTAATAATATTTAATGCACCACCTGCTTTAAACCATTCAATCTGTTGTTCATTATAGGTATGATTTACGGCGAATACATCCTGTGTGCCATCTTTGTGACGAAGGTGAATGATGAGGGGTTTATTTACGCTAAAAGATGTTAGACCATCAATATCGATTAGATCATCTTCTAAAATTTTATCATAATCTTCTTTATTGGCAAAGGTTATTCCCAACATTCCCTGTTTCTTCAAATTAGTTTCATGAATTCTTGCAAAACTTTTTACCAATACTGCTCTTACACCTAAGTGTCTTGGCTCCATGGCAGCATGTTCCCGTGATGAACCTTCCCCATAATTTTCATCACCCACAATTACAGAACCCACGCCTGCAGCTTTGTATGCTCTTTGTGTATCCGGCAATGCTCCATATTCGCCGGTAAGTTGGTTTTTTACAAGATTCGTTTTTTCATTAAAATAGTTTAAAGCACCTATCAATAAATTGTTGCTGATGTTATCAAGGTGTCCCCTGAATTTTAACCATGGTCCCGCCATTGAAATATGATCTGTTGTACATTTTCCTTTTGCTTTTATCAATAATCTCAGGTCATTTAAATCAGTTCCCTCCCATGCAGGAAAGGGGTCCAGAATTTGCAAGCGCTTACTTTCGGGATCAACAATAACATCAACATTGCTTCCATCTGCAGCAGGCGCCTGAAAGCCGGGATCTTCAACAGCAAAACCATTTGTAGGAAGCTCATCACCTGTTGGCGGATCAAGCATCACCTGCTCTCCTTTATCGTTAGTTAAAGTATCTGTAAGCGGATTAAAATTTAAATCTCCTGCAATAGAAAGTGCAGTTACTAATTCGGGCGAACCAACAAAGGCATGCGTATTAGGGTTGCCATCATTTCTTTTTGCAAAGTTGCAGTTATAAGAATGTACAATTGTATTTTTTTCCTGCTTTTCTGCACCTAATCTTTCCCATATGCCGATACACGGGCCACAGGCATTTGCAAAAACGGTTGCACCAAATGTTTCAAACGTATCTAAAAACCCATCTCTCTCTATTGTAAACCGAATTTGTTCAGAACCGGGATTGATTGAAAAATCTGCCTTTGTTTTGAGCCCTTTAGCTATTGCCTGTTTAGCAAGACTAACAGACCTGCTAATATCCTCGTATGATGAGTTGGTACAGCTGCCGATTAACCCTTCATCAATTTTTGTAGGCCATCCGTTTGCTGCAGCTGCCTCTTTCATTTTTGAAATAGGTGTAGCAAGATCAGGTGTAAAAGGCCCGTTAAGATGAGGTTCTAATTCACTTAAATTAATTTCAATTACCTGGTCAAAAAAGTTTTCAGGAGTTTCATAAACTTCGGGGTCGCCGTTAAGATGTTCCTTAATTGCATTGGCTGCCGAAGCAATATCACTTCTTCCGGTTGCTCTTAAGTAACGCTCCATGCTGTCATCATATCCAAAAGTTGAAGTAGTAGCACCAACCTCGGCTCCCATATTACAAATAGTTCCTTTGCCGGTACAACTTATTGATTCGGCCCCTTCCGCAAAATATTCTACAACAGCACCTGTACCGCCTTTAACTGTAAGTATGCCGGCAACTTTTAAAATAACATCTTTTGCAGATGCCCAA
>DASYOS010000127.1:0-7143 GCA_036007525.1 Chitinophagaceae bacterium
ATTGCCATAACAGGAACTATTGCAGGCACCTTACTTGGCTTGGGAATTTGTTTTCTACAGGAAAAAACAGGTTTTATAAAACTAAATGAAGAAGCCTATTATATGAATGTTGCCCATGCAGATGTAGTGTGGTGGCAGGTAATTGCTGTAGATGTAGCTACATTAGTGGTGAGCTTTATTTTGTTGATCATACCTACCATATTGGTTAAAAAAATAAATCCGGTTACCGCAATTGAGTTTAGGTGATAAAAGATATTTTTCGATAAAAAAGGAAGCAATAGTAAATATTCCAAAGTTTTGGATGAATTAAATAAATCAATTACTTTGGAATAGTAATTGGCTTTGATCAACTCCACAATACGGGATAAGTCAACAAAAAACAAGGACCAAACATGAGTAAAAAAGCTCCATTAATACCAAACATTAAAGTTAACATGAAAAAATCTATACTTATTATTCTTGTTGCAGCTTGCATATACTCATGCACCCAATCGCCAAAATCTTCTGACAAGGCAATCATTTCAAATACAAAAGACACAACTTATGAAGTGAAAACAGGTGGGGCTAAAATGATTAAAGTTGACGGAAAGTACAATGTCTGGACAAAAAAAATAGGAGATGGCAAGATAAAAGTATTGCTGCTGCATGGCGGACCTGGTTTTACTCATGACTACTTTGAATGTTTTGAAGATTTTTTACCAAAGGAGGGAATTGAGTTTTATTATTACGATCAGTTGGGCTGTGGTAACTCTGATATTCCAACTGACACTACTCTTTGGAATATTCCACGCTTTGTAGAAGAAGTAGAACAAGTGAGAAAAGGTCTTGACTTGGATAATTTTTATCTGTATGGGCAATCATGGGGCAGTATGCTTGCAATGGAATATTTACAGAAATACCAAAGCCATGTAAGAGCTGCCGTACTTTCTAATATGACTGCAAGCAGTAAAAGTTATGTAAACTATACTGCAAAGTTAAAAGAGCAAATTCTTTCACCACAAGACATAGCAACTTATGATTCACTTGATAAACTTAAAGCATATAATAGCCCTGAATTCCAGAGTTTAATGATGAATAAATTATATACAAAGGTTGTATGCAGAATACCGCTTGAAAGCTGGCCCGAACCATTGATGAGGGCATTTAAAAAAGCTAACCAAACTATTTATATTCAAATGCAGGGAGTAGATGAATTTCACGTAACAGGAAATTTTAAAGATTGGGATATGTGGGACAGGCTGCACAATATAACAGTGCCTACCCTTGTAATTGGAGCCAAGTATGACGAAATGAATCCAGATGATATCAGGAAAGAAGGAAAACTAATTCCAAACAGTCGCACTTATATTTGCCCTAACGGAAGTCACCTTGCGATGTATGACGATCAGCAAAATTATTTTACAAATCTGATTGCATTTTTGAAAGATGTGGAAAGCAATAAATTCATAGCTGATAAAAAATAAATTTAAAACATGCTGCAAGAGTGAAAGAGAAAACAGCCGCTGATAAGGGCTTTGGCCCAATTATAAAAACTATTTATGACTAAGAGCATTGTTGCACTCCTTCAATAGTTTGAAGGTTTTTTATTTTCGCAACCGGGTTTACATTATTAAAAACTTACTTCTGCCAACACAGGAAAATGATCTGAAGGAAATTTGCCATAATAAGTATCACTAAGAACACCCCATTTGCTTACTGTAAAATGATTTGTAATAAAAATATGGTCGATAATATCTTTAGTATTTTTTGTTTTGCCAAAACCATTAAATGAAGCATTGTTAGCATAAGGGTATTGCACTTCATTATAGGTATCTTTCAATTTACCTGAATTAATAATTGTTATATAAGGTTCGCTGCTTTGTGAACCATTTAAATCTCCTGTAAATATTACCGCATCATTACCGGCAATTGCTTCTATTTTTTGCAATATTAATTTGCTGCTTTCTCTACGAGCCTCCACGCCCTGGTGATCGTAGTGTGCATTAAAGACATAAAATTTCTTTTTGCTTTTTTTGTGCTGCAAATACACCCATGAACAAATCCGGTTGCAGCAGGTAGCATCCCATCCTTTGCCTGGTTTGTCCGGTGTTTCAGATAACCAGAAATCTCCATTGTTCAATAAATTAAAATCATTTTTTTTATAAAAAATTGCTGAGCGCTCGCCTTTATCTTTACCATCATTTCTTCCAACACCGTAATAGCTGTATTGTGTCAATGTATTAGCTATGTCCTCCAACTGGTTTTTGTAGGCTTCCTGGGTACCAAAAATATCAAAGTCGTGAAATCGTATCAGCGCTGCAACCACCGGCGCCCTGTTAACCCACATATTTCCGGTGTCTTTGGAATTATCATACCTTATATTATAAGTACCAACTGTAAATTGTTGCGCATGTGTAAAGTGTATGCAGAAAAAAGCAGCAATGCATACAAAACTTTTTTTAAAATTCATTTGAGCTGTATTAAATGTTCCTGAATTGAAAATTCATCTCATAACTTTCACTTTACCTTTTTTCTTTCCTTCTTTTTCTTCCTCTTTTTCTTCATCATCTTCATCTGCAACTTTCACAAATGCGCTTCGTCGTGGGGCCGGCATTTCGCTAAACTCACCTTTAACCGCCTTCCAGATTATTTGGCTAAAGAGCATATCAGGCACTCTGTCTTCTTTACTCAAATCTATTTGATTGCTAAGCCTTGCAGTTGCATTTGTTGCAGTATTTTTTAGATTGAGATCTATATTTGAAGGCAACGAGTTAAAAGAAGTAAAATTTGGTTTGGAAGTAAAGCTCTTGAACATAGGCGTTGCTGCAGCATCGTATTGGCTCATAGGCGGCAGCCCTAATATTAATTCCATTGTACGCAGCATTGACGAAGTGGAGTACATGGCATGATCAACAAAATTTCTTTTTACAAAAGGCCCCGCAACATAGGCAGTAGTGCGATGTGCATCAACATGATCAGGCCCATTCTGGGCATCATCTTCAACAATAAACACTGCACTTTCTTTCCATATCGGGCTGTTTGAAAGATGCTCTATAAATAAACCAACTGCCAGATCATTATCAGCAACCTGGGCAAAAGGAGTTGCACTTCCACGCCGCAATCCCTGAGTATGATCGTTACCAAAACGGAGTGAATTAAATTGCGGAACTGCTTTTGCGTTAACCAACGAATCAAACTCTTTTTGCCATTGATAAAAGCGTGTAGTATCACGAACGCTTAAATCCCAACCTGTATATGAAGGGGAAAAATGATTTTTCAAAACAGGAATATTAGGTTTGCCATCATCTGCAAACTCACCATACGTTCTAAAACTTACTCCTGCCCTGCTGCAGTAATCCCATATAAAACCTTTTTTAGGGTTTGCAATTTCCCGTTTCCCTTCGCCCGGATAAGTGCCCCCCCGGGCTCCATAACTTGTTACCCAATTTTTTTCAAGATAATCTGTAGCATGCGCAGATGTGCTCCAGTTATGTCCATCAGCGCTTACTTCTCCATCTGCATAAAAATTATCAAGCAATACAAATTCTCTTGCAAGCTTATGATGATTGGGTGTAATTCTTTCTCCAAATAAAACTAAGGTGATATCCCCGTTTCCTTCAGGCATATCTCCCAGCACCTGGTCGTATGTCCTGTTTTCTTTAATGATGTAGAACACATATTTTATAGGTGATTTATCCCCCACTTTCATTGATATCGGGTTTCCTTTCTCCCCCTGGCTTATCATTTCTCTTTCTTTGGAGTAAGGTGTGTTTTTATAAACTGCTTTTGAATATATAGCACGTTCCGCATCAGAAGGTTCATCTATAATAGACATAGTTCCTTTCATTAATCCTCCAATATAACCGGTACGTACCAATGCAGAGGTATCACCCAAATGCCGGATAGCATTTTGGTAGGCTTTAGTAGGGTTAGGCCCATCGGGGTTTGCAAATGAGGAAAAGCCTTTGCCATTGGAAACAAATATTTTTTTACCAATTATTTTTATGTTGGTGGGGTACCATCCCACAGGAATGAATCCGTTCGATTTACTTCTTCCCGGTACTGATACATCGAATACTGCCAAACAATTATTATCAGCATTGGCTACATATAATTCTTTTTCATCTGCCGAAAGAGCAAGGCCATTAGATGTAGAACCAGCCGGGGCATCAGGGTATAAAGCGGCATTTAAAACTTCCAGCACTTTCCGATTTTTTATATCAATAACAGAAACACTGTTATCATTGGCATTGGCAACAAATAAAATGTTTCCCTGTTTGTTTAATAATAATTCATTAGGGTTATCACCTACAACAATTTCCCCTTGTAACTTTTTTTGTTTTGTATCATACACTAAAACCTTATCGCCACCCCATGATGAAATATACAATTCCTTTTTATCAGGCGATAGCAAACAGGCATAGGCTTCCTTACCCAATTCAACCTTTTGAATAATACTTTTATTAACAAGGTTTATTACATACAATGAATTATCCTCTTTTGTAACTACATACATTATTTTAGCAGCATCATCTATATCAATACCTGCCGGAGATATTTTTACAGGCCATTTTTTGCCTAGAATAATGCTATCCTTTAGTTGTAATTTATTATTAACTATAGCATATTGAAATATCCAGTTATCATTACCACCTGATGCATAAAGAAATTTTTCATCTGCACTAAACTTTAAACCATACCACGATTTTGGAATGATCACAGTATGAAATACTTTTTCTGTTTTGGGATCGATCAACTGAATGCTTTGTATGCTTTGCCCGTTATTGGTAACTGCCATGTATCTTTTAGAAGAAGAAACAGCAATATTAAGGGGGAAATCTCCTAATTGTAAAGAACGTCCTGCTGGTGAAAGATGCCATCCGTTGGGAAGCCTGACCCTATTATTATTTAATTGAACTTCCAGGGATGTGTTTTGTTTTTGAGCACCGGCAATTGTTGCGAGTAAACTATAAAAAGCCAGTAGGAATAAATTCTTCATAATATTATTTTAGGGTCATTTTTTTGTTGTTCAAACGAAAGAATGCTTACATATAAATTGAATTCATAGTTCTACAAACTCCAAAACAAGTAAATTTATAATGTATATCAAAAGTAAACTAAACTATACCTATTTATTTTTTAGCAAATATGATTGAAATATATAGCAAGAAATAAGAATATTATAAAATTAATGATCAGATGTTTTTAAATAAAAAAAATATCAATTAAACGCAATGACAAAACAATATGGTTCTTATTGGCGATCGCCTGGCAAAACAATATTATTGGCAGGTTTTGTTGCAGGCACTCTCGACCTTTTGGGAGCAATATTAATTTACTCAGTAATACTTAAGAAAATTGCTGCTGAAAAATTAGTGCGTGGAATTGCCAGTGGAATATTTAAAACACGGGCTTTCTCAGGAGGACCCGAAATGGTGATTTGCGGGGTTGCAATTCATTACGTGATAGCTTTTGCCTTTACTATATTTTACTTTCTCATATTTCCTTACATACCTTTTTTTAGAAAGCAAAAAATTATTGGCGGTTTATTGTATGGTATTTTTATATGGGTAATTATGAATATGATTGTGCTTCCCCTTGTATTTCCAAATCGGCCACCGGTTACTTTAACCTCATTTTTACAAGGAGCTCCCATACTTATGATAATGATCGGTTTGCCGCTTAGTTATTTTACCAATAAATATTACGCAGAAAAAAGGAGATGATAGAAATAAGGCTATACCTAGCTTTTCATAACAACAAAGAAAGATTGTTTGTAAAGTTTAAGTATGATGCTGAAATAAACAAAATTATCAGGTCAATTAAAGGTGCTACGTGGAGCCAATCAAAAAAACAATGGCATTTTAATGTTGAAAAAGAGATTGTAAATGCTATTGCAAAAAATACAAAACGATTGGCAATTGTAAATACAGATATGTTAAGAAACCAACTCATTAAAAGGAAACGGATTGTTACAATAAAATCAGCGACATCGATAAAAAATACCGTTTCATCTGTTCCTTTAAGTAAAACCACCATTACAACATTTACTATCAGCAACTATAACCTGAATCAATTGGAGCTCATAGTTAAAACGCTGCTGTTAAAAGCCTATAGTAAAAATACAATAGCATTATATAAAGGCGAGATCCTTAGCCTTATGCGGCTTTTGAAGGATAAAAAAATAGATACCCTTACACAAAACCATATTAAATCGTATTTACTTTGGCTGCTTCAAACAAAAAAATACAGCGAGGCAAAAGTGCATACCGCCATAAATGCTCTTAAGTTTTATTTTGAACAGGTGTTGTATAGGCCTAAAATATTTTTTGAGATACCAAGGCCAAAAAAACCATTTAAATTACCCACTGTTCATTCACAAAACGAAGTAAAAAAAATAATCAAGGCAGTAACCAATGTAAAGCATTCAACTATGCTTATGGCAGGCTATGCCGGAGGGCTGCGAGTGAGTGAGATTATAAACCTGAAAATAAAAGATATTGATTCTGAAAGAATGGTTATTAATATCCGCAATGCAAAGGGTAAAAAAGACAGGCAGGTGGCTTTATCACCACTTCTTTTAAGTGAGTTAAGAGTATATTATAAACAATATCAACCTAAAATATATTTATTTGAAGGTACAGGCGGTGGAATGTATTCAGTAAGAAGCTTACAGCAGGTTTTTAAAGATGCCAAAGTAACTGCCGAAAACTACAAACCTGGAGGTATACACAGCCTTCGCCATAGTTTTGCAACCCATTTACTGGAACAGGGAACGGATATAAAGATAATTCAGGAACTACTGGGACATAC
Organism: Chitinophagaceae bacterium; assembly: GCA_036007525.1. Classification (GTDB taxonomy): domain Bacteria; phylum Bacteroidota; class Bacteroidia; order Chitinophagales; family Chitinophagaceae; genus Ginsengibacter. The sequence continues at coordinate 6,793 of DASYOS010000127.1, forward strand.
TTCATTAAAAACAACCGAAATATATACCCATGTAAGCAAGAAATTAATAAGCAAAATTGAAAGCCCTTTGGATAAGCTGGATTGGTAAAGTAGCGTTTTTCGTGTTGAGATTATAGCGTTTTTTGTGTTGGATAATTTTATCCCAACATAATAAACGCTAAAAATGATGTTGATTACCAATTTGTTGGTATAAATAAGTTGCGTATATTTATGTGTTGGTGGCAATTTTACCAGACCCTGCATAATCAAACGATTAAATAAAAAACATGACATCAAATCTTCCCTACATGGTTTCTGCCGGAACCCTGGCAAAAATTTTAAATAAAATTTGCGATGCCTCAATACCTGAAA
>DASYOS010000128.1:0-13940 GCA_036007525.1 Chitinophagaceae bacterium
CCCGCCAATTGGCGGGATTAATATTTTGCAATGCGCTGGTTATTTGCTTGCCACATCAAATTTTTTAAAGATCGACTTTACATTTCTTTGAACTTCTTTACTACTGAATTGATTACTGTTTAATTCATCAGTTGTCCAACCTTGCCAAATAGTTTTATCGGTTTTTGCATCTATCATACTGATAGAAACTGTTCCTTCCTTAACCGGTGTCGAATAACTATCGTATCCCAAAAATTGAGAAGGATAATAAATTTCTCCGTACCTGCGTGTGTAAGGATTATAATATACCCTTGTATACGGCCTGCTGTACACAGGCTCACTTTGTTCTTTTACGCTTTTCTCCACCAACAGATCATAACTTAATAAAAGATCAGGATTATTTTTTACTTCCCTGAATCCGTTCTTCTGTAATTCACCATTTACAATTTCCTTTAGATTTTGTGCAGCGATCTCATTTAACCTTATCCTTATTTTCTTTATCTATCCAGAGATTAGGTTTTATAATTCTTAAGATCTGCTGATTCATCTTTTTCTATGTGAGCAGATGTTCCGCAGCTATTTAACAGCATTGCGCCGATAGCTAAAACCAGTACATAAAAACTTTTTAAATGTGACATGTTTTCTCCTTTTTTTATAATATATAGACGTCAAATATTATACTATAGATAAATATGTATTGTGAAAGTTTAGTGAATGATTTCAGATTAGTTTTTCTACTGTTGTATTTGTGAAATAGTTTTAACATAATTTAGATATTATCAACAACACATATGAAGAGTATTACAATAGTTGGAGGAGGAATAATTGGATTAAACTGTGCCTACTACCTGCAAAAAGATGGCTATGAAGTTAGTGTAATTGATAAGGGCGATATAACAACCGGATGTTCTTTTGGTAACATGGGTTATTTTTCTCCAAGTCATTTTATTCCTTTGGCATCACCTGGAATAGTTGCTGAAGGGATTAGATTTATGCTTCGCAGTACGAGTCCCTTTTATATAAAACCCAGAGTTAGCAGGCCTCTTATGGAATGGGCTTATCATTTCTGGAAGAATAGCAATGCTTCAACAGTTGCAAAAACAGCACCTTACCTGAATGATATTTTACAATTAAGCAGGCATTTGATTAATGAGATAAGGGATGAAATTGGTAATACTTTTTTTATGGAAGAAATAGGTTGTTTAATGATGTGCCGTGAACAAAAATCTTTAGATCATGAAATTCGTTTGGCAGATGCTGCAGAAAAATTTGGTTTGCAAACTGATCGTTTAAATAAGCAGCAAGCCCAGTCACTGGAACCTGATGTTGAATTGAATATTACCGGTGCTGTTTTGTACAAGGATGATTGTCATGTAAACCCCGGTAAGTTTATGTTGGCATTAAAAGATAATTTAGAAAAGAAGGGAGTTCATTTTCACCTTAACACAACAGTAATAGGCTTTGAAAAAACTGCAAACAAAATTTCAGGTATAATAACTGATAAAGAAAAACTTAAATGCGATCAACTTGTTATTGCAACAGGGAGCTGGCTGCCTGTTCTTGCCAAGATGATGGGTTTGAAATTATTATTGCAGCCGGGTAAAGGATATAGTTACACTTATGAGCAGGTAGAAAAAAATATCCGGTATCCTGCAATATTAAAAGAGGGAAGGTGTGCAATAACCCCATGGGCAAACCAATTGCGAATAGGCGGTACAATGGAACTAAGTGGCATTAATGAAACCATATTGCCTAAAAGGATGAAGGGAATATATGAATCGGTAAAACAATTTTATCCAGGCTTACAAATCGAGCTTCCACCATCTGAAAAAATATGGCATGGGCTACGTCCTGTAACTCCTGATGGCTTACCATATATTGGCAGAACAAAAAAATTTGAAAATGTTATACTTGCAGGCGGGCATGCAATGATAGGTGTTTCGCTTGCACCTGCCACCGGTAAATTGGTTACAGAAATTATTTCAAAAGAAAATACCTCGGTTGATATAAAAGCATACAATGTGGAAAGATTTTGATCAGCACAGCCTAAAGATCATCTCCATATCTTTGAATAAATCAAAATCTAATGAGTAAACGAATAGCTATTATTGGTGGAGGTAATCTCGGTTCTGCCATTGCAGAAGGATTATTAAACAGCAAGTTCAATAAAGCCTCCGAAATTATTGTAACAAAACGCCATACGGCTACATTGCAAACCTTAAAAGACAAAGGCATTGAAATAACTAACAATAATAATGAGGCTGTAAAAAAAAGTGATGTAATAATTCTGGCAGTAAAACCATTTCAGGTGGCTGAAGTACTTGCCGGAATTAAAAATGATCTTACTACTGATAAAATTTTTATCTCTGTTGTAACAGGTGTTTTAATAAATGATATGCAGGATATCATTCAGCAAGAACTCCCTTTATTCCGTGCTATGCCTAATACAGCTATCGCGATTCAACAAAGTATGACGTGTATTTGCAGCCGTAATGCCGAAGAAAGAAATGTAAAATATGTAAATGAACTTTTTAAAAATCTTGGTGAAGTTGTCACTATTGATGAGAAGCTTATGGAAGCAGCAACCGTATTAGGCGCTTGCGGTATTGCCTATGCGTTACGTTTTATCAGGGCTAACATACAAGGTGGAATTGAAATTGGCTTTGATGCTGCCACGGCCAGTGTTATAGCTGCGCAAACAATTAAAGGATCCGCAGAGTTACTAATTCAAACAGGCAATCACCCAGAGCAGGAAATTGACAAAGTAACTACCCCAAAAGGGTGTACCATAGCAGGTTTGAATGAAATGGAACATCGGGGATTCAGTTCTTCTTTAATACGTGGTGTGGTGGCGAGTTATAAAAAGATAGCTAAAGATTAGACCCTCTAAAATTTTATCCTTTTGGGTAGATTTGCTAACGTACCAGGCCACGTCATTCTCCTGGGTGATATTTACTTTCTACATGCTTCAGTACATCATCTTTATAAAATAAAACATCTTTAAATTTTCCATTTATATAACCTGGCGTTTGATCTAAAAAATGCTTTGAAGAGGGAACCATTCCTTCTCCACCTGTAAGAATTGTTTTAGCTTTTACTTTTTTGCCAAACTCCACGGCGGCAACAAAGCTGTTTCCACCTGTTCCATAACGTCGTTTTGTATTTGCTTGTTTTGCCGTACTAAAAGAAGGAATACATCCCCATGCTGAAGAGGCCATGCCAACCGGGAAACTCATTTTATTATCATCAAACTTTTGCTGAAGATCCCCTGTAATCCTTTGATAGCGGTTCATTTCACCCCATGTTACTTTCCATGTTCCAAAAGCATCAGTTAATTGTTTCAGTACTTCCTCTAATAAACTTATTTTTTCTTTGGCGGTGATGTATTTTGCCATGGCTTCAAAGCGGCCTAATTCTTCTTCGTCATCATTTTTCTTAAGTGGTAATTTTAATTTTGTTGCCCATTCAATTGCTAATGTTGTGGCAACAGAGTTTTTGGCTGATTCTTTGTTCCATAATTTTAATAATTGAATGGCCTCATCCAGATCAGTTTTTATAGTTTTTTCCACTCTTTGTCTATGATCATAGGCAATAAATAAAGAAGGCAGTAAAACATCAAATGCTGCCAGATAGGTATTGTATGCTGTGGCAATCATTTTATCTAAGGTGAAATTATTTTGTTTGCTTAAAAGACGAATAGCATTTACTGCACGGGGATTTTCTACGTCCGGCGCCATATATTTTGGATATTTATTTTTATCCGGGCTTGCAGTTCCTGAAACAGTAAAAGGGGTAGAATTGCAATTTTGTATCCAGCCTGTTGAGGGATTATAAACGTGTACTATTTCATTTAATTCATGAATTCCTTTCCACTCCGTTGCAGAAGTCGATCCATCTACCGGTATTGACCAGTCATATTTTGTATTTCTCTTTGGAATAAAATTTCCATGCCAGTATGCAATATTCCCTTTATCATCAGCAAATACAGTATTGTCTGATGTATTGGAACGCATTTGCATCGTTTTTTCAAAATCTGAAAAACCGTTAGCTTTTGTTCTTAGCCATGATTGCATAAGCCCTGTAAGCGATCTGTTGTTTTCTCTTAGACTTGACCAATTTCCTTTGCTACCTGCCATTACAGGTCCATGATGGGTAAAGTATGCAGTAAATTTTTGTTGAATTTCTTTATCATCTTTTTTATAACTGATGATAATTTGTTTACTGGTTACCGGTTTTAAATTATTATCGTATTTATAAAATAATTGATCATTCTTTTTTACAATTTTTTCTTCGTATAAATCTGCAAGATCAGCAACACCTGAAGTATGCATCCATCCGCAATGCGCATTAAAACCCTGGAAAATAAAGAACTGTCCCCAGGTTACAGCGCCATATACATTTAATCCTTCATCACTTACCATATGTACTTCGCTTCGGTAATAAAATGTAACATGAGGATTGATATAAAGAATAGCATTTTTAGAAGCTGTTTTGGAAGGGGCCACAGCAAATCCATTTGATCCAACTTCGTCAACCATTTCACGTTTTAATATAGCTGATGTATTGTCCCCTATTGAATCGGAGTTTTCTTTTCCGGAATAAAAATTTTTAATTTCCTGCACACTTGCACCGCCGGTATTAGTTGAAGAAATACTTCCATTAGTCCGCATAAGTTGATACCATGGCTTAAAATAAGTTAGCACATCGGGTTTTACTTCAGGATGTTTGTATAAATAATAATTGGCACCATCTGCGGCAGCATTTAATAATTTTTTAAACCAAAACGCACTTTTATTATAATCATTTATTGCAGCAACAGAATCATAGATCAGCCGCATCTGCAGATCTTCATAGAGGTCTATCTCTCCGGTAGCTTCAGCTTTACGGCCAAGATTTTCAAGTGCATTAATTTCCACTCTTTTAAAATCATCTTCACATTGGGCATACAATAATCCGAATACTGCATCTGCATCTGTTTTTCCATAAATGTGCGGAATGCCCCATGTGTCGCGGATAATAGTTACTTGCTTAGCCAGTAAAGTATATTTTGCTATTTCTTCTTTGGAAAATGGCTGGGAAAAAGAAAGTGTTGGGACAAATAATAATAAGAAAATATATTTCATATTTATCGTGATTTATGTTAACCCGATCTCATAATGCCTTTCGGGAATTTCAACATCTGCAAAACCTTTGCTGATAAGCCTTTGCTGAAAACCCTGTTGCACTTCATATTCTCCATGAACCAAAAATAATTTCTTTACCTGTTTAGGATCCTGGCAGGCCAGCCATTGACATAGATCATTATAATCTCCATGTGCACTCATACTCCGGATTTCTCCTATCTCTGCATTAACCTCATGGGGGGCACCAAAAATGTTCACTTCTTTAGGGTGAAGTTTTAATCTTCCTCCCAAAGAATTTGGTTCACAATAACCTGTCATCAAAATAGTGTTGCGACTATTCTCGATATTGTTACTAATGTGATGCTTAATTCTTCCCGCTTCTGCCATACCGCTTGCTGAAATAATTACCAATGGGTCTTTACTATAATTTAGCATTTTACTTTCTTCCACTGATTTTGTAAATCTTAATCCTTTAAAATTAAAAGGGTCATTATCCGTCTCAATTAATTTTTGTATCGTTTTATTAAAATATTGAGGGTAGCTTTTTATTACCTGTGTGGCTTCTTTGCTTAAAGGACTGTCAACTATGTATTGAAGGTCCGGCAAACGATTTTCAGTCTCCAACTGGTTTAAGGCAAATAATATTTCCTGTGTTCTGCCTACACTGAAGGCAGGCATTATTAGTTTACCCTTTTTCTGCAAACAGGTTTTGGTTATCCAGTCAAGCAAAAGGTCGTTTGTACCTGATATTTGCTCGTGCAATCTGTTGCCATAAGTTGATTCCAACAAAATATAATCAGCCTGTGGAAACTCAGCAGGCGATTTTAATATTACATCTCTGTATCGGCCTACATCTCCGGAAAAAGAAATTCGCGTTTCCTTACCGTTCTCTTTAACTTTTAAATGCACAGTAGCGCTGCCTATAATATGCCCTGCATCTTTATACATAGCTTGAATATTTTCATCAACAGCAAACCATTCATCGTATTTCTGTGGGATAAACATGGATGCAGCTTTTTCAGCATCTTCCGTTGTATACAGCGGAAGCAAATATGGTAATCCTTCTGCTGCCCTTCTTTTATTTACAAATTTCAGATCATTCTCCTGTATGCCTGCACTATCGGCCATTAAAATTGTTGACAGATCTTTTGTAGCATCCGTGGCAAATATTTTCCCTTTAAATCCATCTTTAACCAGCTTCGGTATTAATCCGCAATGATCAATGTGGGCATGAGATAAAATAAGATGGTCAACAGAGGCTGCATCAAAGCCGAACTCACTATTTAAAGCTGCGGTTTCTTTTCCCATTCCCTGGAACATTCCACAATCAAGTAAATATTTTTTTCCGTTAGTTAATGTGAGTAAATGTTTAGAACCTGTAACAGTTCTGGCAGCGCCATGAAAAGCAATCTTCATAAATTATTTTTTTAAATGGAGAATGAAGGTAATAAACTATAAACCTTAACTGGATTTTACTTTGAAGGACCATGTAAAAAAGAATTCGGCTATTATTTCACCGTTTTTATTTTTACCTGTAGATTTTGCAGTAATACTTTTGGGCTCACCCGAAACTATTGATGCTTCAATTGCATCGAAAATTTGTTTACCATTTTCACAACAAAACAAAGTTTTTCCGGTTGCTTTTTTAATATATGATGCTTCCATATTTGTTATAAGCATGGAGATTGAAGGTGATCGTTTATAAATGTGCATCATTGCCAATATACCGGTGCTCATTTCTGCAGCCATTGCAAGTGATGCAAAATATGTAGACCTGAAGGGATTTTGTGTTAACCATTTGTAAGGAACGGATACGATAGCTTTTGTTTCATCAATTTCTTTTATTCTTACTCCAGAGAAAAATGCCGCCGGTAGTTTTGTAAATAAAAACATCCTGAATTTTACAGGATGCTTTACCAATTTTATAAATTTTTCTACAGAAGAATTCATTAAGCCAATTTAAATAACCTGGTTCTTTAAAAGATCTTCAAAAACATCTCTTTGTCTTATTAATTTTGGGTTACCATTTTCTATGAACACCTCAGCAGGCCTAAATCTTGAATTATAATTAGAGGCCATTTGAAAGCCATAAGCACCTGCGTTGTAAAAAACTAAATAATCTCCTTCCCTAACTTCATTCAATTTTCTGTCCCAGGCAAAGGTATCTGTCTCACAAATATTACCCACAACCGAGTATGTTTTTTCTTCACCATCGGGGTTGCTAATATTTTCTATCCGGTGATAAGCATCATAAAACATAGGACGGATAAAATGATTAAAACCACTATCAACACTAATAAAAGTAGTGGCACCTGTTTCTTTAATTATATTTACTTTGGTAATAAAATACCCGCATTCGCTTACCAAAAATTTTCCCGGCTCAAACCAAACCTGCAAAGGACGGCCACCGGGGTTTGGGTGCGATGCAAATAATTCATTTACTTTTTTTGCAAGCAAAGTAATATCCGTTTCGCTATCGCCTTCTTGATAGGGAACTTTAAATCCTCCGCCAAGATCAATAACCTCGAGTTCCTTAAAATGTGGAATAATATCAAATAACACTTCAATCCCTTTTACAAAAATATCTACATTCTCTATTTCACTTCCAGTATGTATGTGCAGGTCATTAATGTGAATATTATATTTATCAACTAAAGAAATTATTTCAGGTACCTGATCTACAGGAATTCCGAATTTACTTTTTTCATGACCGGTTGAAATTTTTAAATGGCCACCAGCCATAATATTGGGACGTAAACGAATACCAACGGGATAGCTATGCCCGAATTTTTTTCCAAATTTTTCCAGGTTAGAAAGGCTGTCTATATTAATGATAACACCGAGTTTCTGGGCTTCTTCAATTTCGCTAAATGCAATTCCGTTTGATGTATATAAAACTCTCTCAGGCGCAAATCCTGCATGCAAGGCCAGCTTAACTTCATTAATAGAGCTGCAATCAACATTGGCACCCAGCGATTTAATATACCTGAGAATATTAATATTGGTTAAAGCCTTACAGGCGTAAAAAAAAACGGTGTCAATATTTTTAAATGCTGTAGTAAGCTTATTGTATTGTTCTTTTATTTTTTCTGCATCATAAACATAGAGTGGCGTTCCAAACTCTTGAGCAATATTTACCAGCTCTGTATTTGATAAATGTTTTGACATCGGGCGAATTTAAGGTATTGTTATATACGATGTACGGGGTAAGATTTTCAACACTAAAGAAGCATGAGAAATCGGAGTGGTTATTTTTCGATCTCTTCAGTTAGCTCTTCTTCTTTATTTTCCTCAGATTCTTCATTGTTAATTTTAGTAGCCTCAACAAGTTCTTCCATCAGCACTTCCTTAATTTTAGGAAGATCATCAGGGCTATTGATACCGAAATAATCCATAAAAGATTTAGAAGTTGTATAAATAAGCGGCTTGCCAACTGCATCTTCATTTCTGCCGGCAATTATAACGAGCTCTTTTTCCAACAATTTTTGAACCGCATAGTCGCAATTAACACCGCGTATATTTTCAATCTCACTTTTTGTAATAGGTTGCTTGTAAGCGATGATAGATAAAGTTTCCAGAGAGGCTGTAGATAATTTTTTTAAATATTTATCGGCATTAAGTTGTGCAATTGTTGAATGAAATTCTTTTTTAGTAAGAAATTGCCATCCGCCTCCGCTCTCTTTCATTTCAAAAGCATAAAATTCTGAATCATATTTTTCACGAATTGCTTCTATGGCAGATTCTACCTGGTCAAGTGATGCTTTGTCTTCAATAAATCCCAGGGCATTATTTATCAGGTCCACTAATTCCAAAGTGCTCAATGGTTTATCACTGGCAAAAATTAATGCTTCAATATGTGGAATGATTTGAGAAAGTTCCATACCCCAAACCCCTAGGGGCTTTTTCGTTTTATAAATTTAAAAAATATTTTTCTTTTTTACACCCTTTTGGGGATGGGGGTTTTATCCCTGCAATGCAGCAGCACCACTAACAATTTCTGTAAGTTCAGTTGTGATTGCAGCCTGTCTTGCACGGTTATAACTTATTTTTAATGCCTTCAAAAGTTCATTTGCATTTTCTGTTGCTTTATCCATTGCGGTCATCCGGGCCCCATGTTCGCTTGCATTGGCATCCAATACTGCTTTGTATAACTGTGTATTTAAAATCTTAGGCATTAATTCTTCTATCAATACATCTTTATCAGGCTCAAAAATAAAATCCTGCTGTTTAGCGCCTTTTATTTTTTCAGTTTTAGGAATAGGCAAAAACTGCTCTGAAACAAACCTTTGAGTAGCAGCATTTTTAAATTCGCTGTAAACTAGCTCAACTGCATCTACCTGACCGCTTGAAAATGCATCCATAGCGAATTTGGCAGCTTTTTGAACATTTTCAAAGCTTATGTCTAAAAAAATATTCCAATAATGATCAACAACTTTAAAACTATTTTTTGAAAAATGCTCATACCCTTTTTTACCAATAGGCAGAAGTTGAGCATTTCCTTTGGCGCTTTGTTCGCAGTATTTTTCTTTTATTGTTTGTTTGGCAAGTTTTATAAGGTTGCTGTTGTAACCTCCACATAATCCCCTGTCACTTGTAACAACAATTACAAGCACTTTCTCAACCGGCCTAACCGTAGCCAGGTTCATACTAATATCTCCATCTGCATTGCTAACTATATTGCTCAGCATTTCCTGCAACTTTTTAGCATAAGGACGCATTTGGGTTATAGCATCCTGTGCCTTTCTTAGTTTTGCGGCACTTACCATTTTCATTGCTTTGGTAATTTGCTGTGTACTTTGAACGCTCTTAATCCTGTTCCTTACTTCTTTTAATGCACCACTCATTATATTCTATTTTCGGCGGCAAAGTTATATCAATGAGGTTAATTAAAAAAGTGTTGAAAGAGATTGAGAAATAATGATTTTTATACAGGATTCCCGCTTAATAGGCTATTTAGTATTTCATACCTTTGCTAATCTGTCATTTTGGCTACAATGGATTTTCGCACCATATTTGACTTAGTAAGATTCTAACATAGATATTTAATACATTAATACGGTTATATGGCAGGTTTACTTTCTAAATTGTTTGGTGGTAATAAAAGTGAGAAAGATGTAAAAAAAATAAGCCCTTTGGTAGAAGACATCAACGGCTTTTTTAATAAATATCAATCTTTAACCAACGATGAGCTTCGCAATAAAACGCAGGAATTTAAAGCAAGAATAAAAGAATATCTTGCAGAAACTGATGCAGGGATTACGGCAAAAAAAGAGGAAGCTGAAAACCTCACCGCACTTGATATATCCGGCAGAGACACAATTTACCAGGAAGTAGATGCCATGCGAAAGGAGAGAGATAAAAAACTTGAAGAAGTTTTAAAAGATATTCTTCCCGAAGCTTTTGCTGTTGTAAAAGAAACCGCAAACCGGTTTAAAAATAATAAAGAACTGGTTTCTACCGCATCTGAATTAGACAGAAATCTTAGTATCAAAAAGAATTACATTAGAATAGAGGGAGATCAATCTATTTTTAAAAATACATGGACGGCTGCCGGCGGAGAAGTTACCTGGAACATGGTTCATTACGATGTTCAGCTTATCGGAGGTATGGTTTTACACTCCGGTAAAATTTCAGAGATGGCAACAGGTGAGGGAAAAACATTGGTATCTACACTACCTGCGTACTTAAATGCATTGGCTGGAGAAGGGGTTCATATTGTAACCGTTAATGATTACCTGGCACGACGGGATAGCGAATGGAACGGAACTATTTTTGAATGGCTGGGTATTACAGTTGATTGTATTGATAAGCATGATCCCAACAGTGATGAACGCAGGGCTGCCTACAATTCTGATATCGTTTACGGTACTAACAACGAATTTGGTTTTGATTATTTAAGAGATAACATGGTTCATTCTCCTGATGAGATGGTGCAGCGCAAGCATCATTTTGCAATGGTGGATGAAGTTGATAGCGTTTTAATTGACGATGCAAGAACGCCATTGATAATTTCCGGACCGGTACCTAAAGGAGATCAGCAGGAATTTCTTGCACTTAAACCAAGAATTGAAATAATTGTTAATGCTCAGAAAAAAGTCACCAATAATTTTTTAATAGAAGCAAAAAAGAAAATAGCTGAAGGCAATGATGATCCCAAAGATGGTGGGCTTGCTTTAATGCGTGCCTGGAGAGGATTGCCGAAGAATAGTGCGTTAATAAAATTTTTAAGTGAGCCCGGTATTAAAGTAAAACTGCAAAAGAGTGAAAATTTTTACCTCGCAGATCAGCAAAGAAAAATGCCCGATGTTGATAAGGAATTATTCTTTCATATTGACGAAAAAAATAACCAGGTTGAATTAACAGATAAAGGGATTTCACTTATTACAAAATCAGGCGAAGACCCTGAATTTTTTATTTTACCTGATATTGGTGTTAAGCTTGCCGAGATTGAAAAAAGTGATCTCGTAGCAGAAGATAAACTGCATCAGAAAGAACTTTTGCTGAATGATTATTCCTTAAAGGCAGATAGAATACACACAGTTCAGCAATTATTAAAAGCATATACTTTATTTGATATTGATGTAGAGTATGTGGTTATGGATGGGCAGGTAAAAATTGTTGATGAACAAACAGGCCGTATTCTTGATGGCAGAAGATACAGTGATGGCTTGCACCAGGCAATTGAAGCGAAAGAAAATGTAAAGATTGAAGCAGCTACGCAAACCTATGCCACCATTACATTACAGAATTATTTCAGAATGTATCATAAGCTGGCGGGTATGACGGGTACTGCAGAAACTGAAGCAGCAGAGCTTTGGGATATTTATAAGTTGGACGTAGTTACTATTCCAACCAATCTTCCTGTTACCAGAAAAGATACACAGGATCTTGTTTATAAAACAAAGAGAGAAAAATATAAAGCTGTTATTGAAGAAGTTGAAAAAATGCGTGAAGCGGGAAGGCCAATTCTTGTTGGTACAACTTCGGTAGAGGTGAGTGAATTGCTGAGCAGGATGTTGAAGCAAAAAGCAATTCCGCATAATGTTTTAAATGCTAAACAACATCAGCGGGAAGCACAGGTAGTTGCAGAAGCTGGTTATGCACAAGGTGTTACCATTGCAACCAACATGGCGGGCCGTGGTACAGATATTAAATTAGGCCCTGGCGTTGTTCCATCAGGTGGGCTTGCAATTTTAGGAACGGAGAGACATGAAAGCCGTCGTGTGGATAGACAGTTGCGGGGACGTGCCGGTCGCCAGGGGGATCCGGGTACTTCTCAATTTTTTGTTTCTCTGGAAGATGATCTCATGCGGATGTTCGGCAGTGACCGTATTGCTTCATTAATGGATAGAATGGGTTATAAGGAAGGCGAGGTTATCCAGCACAGCATGATATCCAAGAGCATAGAAAGAGCACAGAAAAAAGTGGAGGAAAATAACTTTGGCATAAGAAAAAGATTGTTGGAATATGATGATGTAATGAATAAGCAACGCACCGTAATTTATGGTAAGCGTAACCATGCTTTGTTTGGAGAAAGGCTTGCACTCGATCTTGACAATGCATTTTATTCAGTTGCAGAGGGATTGATTATTTCATTTAAAGAAATGAATGATCATGAAGATTTTAAATTAGCTGCCATCTTAAATTTTGGAATTGATACTTCTATAACAGCAGAAGAATTGGATAAAGGAGATGTAAATAGTTTGTCAGAAAGATTGTACGAAGAAGCAAAGGCTCATTACAATCAAAAGAATGAAATGATGAGCAAACAAACCTTGCCGGTTATAAAAAATATCCGCAAAGAACAAGGGAATCACATTGAAAATGTTGCCGTGCCATTTACGGATGGAAAGAAAGCCATACAGGCTTTGGCAAATTTGGATAAAACAATTTCATCAAATGGTGAAGAATTAACCAATGCGCTGGAACGCAGTCTAACACTGGCTTTGATTGATGATGCTTGGAAAGAACATTTAAGAGCAATGGATGATCTGAGGCATAGTGTACAAACAGCCGGGTACGAACAAAAAGACCCGTTGGTTATTTATAAGATAGAAGCTTTTAATGCTTTTAAGCAAATGGATGACCAGGTAAATAAAGATATTGTAGGCTTCCTTTGCCATTGTGGAATTCCTGCGGAGCAGCAACAGCCCGGAAGAATAAGAGAAGGAAAAGAACAAAGAACCGACATGAGCAAAATGCGCCAGCGCAAAGAAGAATTTGCCGGAGCTGCGGCAGGTGGTGGACCTGAATATCTTTCTAATGAAAACGATTACAATGATCCTTCAGAACCGGTAAAACGGGAACCTATAAAAGCCGGACCTAAAACCGGACGAAACGATCCTTGCCCATGTGGTAGCGGAAAGAAGTTTAAGAATTGCCATGGGAGGGATGCGTAGCCTAATTATCAATTATCAATTTTCAATTATAAATTATGAAAGAGAATATTATAATTGAAAAATCTTATCAATTTGCATTACGAATTATAAAACTTTATTTACATCTGACAGAAACTACAAAACATTTTGCTTTAGCTAATCAGGTATTAAAGTCAGGTACTTCTATTGGAGCAAATGCTGAAGAAGCGATTGGTGCATCTTCAAGAAAAGATTTTAAATCAAAATTTGATATCGCTTATAGAGAAGCACGAGAAACAAAATATTGGCTAAAGCTTCTCAGAGATAGCATAATTCTTGAAGAAAAATTAGCTAACTCTCTTATCGATGATTGTGAGGAATTAATAAAAATACTGGGTGCAATTCTGTCAACAATTCGCAAAGAAACTCAACAATAAAATAAAATTGTTAATTGAACATTGATAATTGCACATTATTTTAA
>DASYOS010000129.1:0-5994 GCA_036007525.1 Chitinophagaceae bacterium
ATTAATATTGATAACGTAAGCGCAACCATTATTGCCTGTGCACCGGCTTTTGCTGCACCTTCGGGATTTTTTTCTCCAACCCTTCTGGCAACCATTGCTGTTGCTGCCATGCTTAAGCCGATAGCAATTGAGTAAATTATAGTTAGCACAGATTCAGTTAACCCAACTGTGGCAGTAGCATTTGAACCGAGTTTACTAACGAAAAAAATGTCAACTACGGCAAATACACTTTCCATACACATTTCCAGTATCATTGGGATGGCAAGCATAAAAATTGCTTTGCGGATACTGCCGGTCGTAAAATCCTGCTGCTTACCTGCAATGGCATCTTTTATAAAATGAAAGGTTGTTTTTATACTCTTATTATTTGTATAAGTAGTCATTGATTAAAAAATAAAAATAAAAATAAAAATGAAAAATAAAATAAAATTCTGCAGCTATAATATATTCTGCAATAATGTGGAGTATTGGGGCCTGAATAAAAAAAGAATTCTTAAACCCTGCTTAGATAATCATAGACAAAAAATTACGAGGCGAAAATAATAAATTATTTTACTGAACAAAAATATGTGAGAGCCCATAAAACAAAAAGCCTTCCCAAAATTTGGGAAGGCTCAAAACATTCTTACGGAGATTATTTTTATTTAGCTTTATTTTTTACTTCTCCGTCTTTGTAATTTACCTTATGCTTTTTAGTCACACCATGGTGTCTGTGCTTAGTCTTATAGCCTTTATGCTTTTTATGCTTACTAACAGTATTATGCACTTTTTGAGGAATAGTTTCGGTTTTTTTCACCTTGTCCTTATCCTGGGCATTAACACCAATACCAATTGTAAAAGCAAGCATTACAAGAAATAATAATTTTTTCATTCTTTAAATTTTTAGTGGTTAATTTATTCTCAATATTGCAAATACTATGCCCATAAGATAAAACCTAGGTTATCAGCAGGCTACAGCCTCTTAGATCCGCATTATCGTATCTTCCTAAAACTTCAAAAGTGCCATTGTGATGTAGCTTCCCAATATCTTCCGTGGCTATAAATGCACAGGAATATATATTTGCCAGGTCGATAATATTTATAATTCCTATTTCTGTTTTTTTAGGACTTATTAAAGTTGTTTGCATAGTGAGCGGATCATCTTCGCTTCTTATTAAAACCTTCATCCATGGCGGGCACTTATGTTTACCATTGCCACGGGAATATGCCTGCGATAAAATTTCGGTCATTCCGTATTCAGAGTGTATTTTTCGCACACCTAGTTTTTTAGTAAGTATTTTATGAACCTCATCCCTTGTCATTTCTTCTCGTCTGCCCTTCATTCCCCCGGTTTCCATTATTACAGTATTACTTAACCGCATGGTATATTCTTCTACAAAATCAAGCAATGCAAAAGTTACTCCAATCAGTAAAGTGGGTTGCTGCAAAATTTCATTGTGTAATAATGTCTGGTGTAATTTTTTATGATCATTTAAATAAAAACCGCTTAAAGAATTTTCGCTATGTTTTATTAATTCTTCCGTCATGTGTATTAAAGAAGAATTTTTTCTTTCAAGGTAAGAGGGAAGTAACGCCAGGATACACCATTCTTTTTCCGGGCCATAAAAAAGTTCAAAGCATTTAGTAAAGCTGGTTTTATATAGATCTAAATTCTTAACATAATGTTTGCTATTTACAGATTGTGTTGTACCGCTGCTCTCAAAAATTACTTCTGCTTCAAAAGCTGTTGTTTTTATTGCATGCGTTTTAAAAAATTGTATAGGAAGAAAAGGGATTTTTGTAATAGAATCAACACTTTCAGGAATAATATGGAGTGAATTTACGTATTGGTGATAAATATCATTATACCGGTATTGAAATTGAAAAAGCTCCAACGCCATTCTATCAAAATTGTAGAAAGAAGCGTGGAAGATTTTATTTTCCCAATCTGATATTTCAGAAGTGTTATTCAGCGAATTATAATTAAATTTGATTTAAAATACAAAGATGCGTTACTCAATTTTATTTTCCATATCTCTGTTATTCCTGCTGTCATGTAATAAAGATAAATTTACAACTGCCCCCCAATTAAAATACGAATCTGTTAATAATAAAGTATTTCGTAGCGGTGATGTTATACAATTTACCTTATCATTTACTGACGCAGAGGGAGATATAGATGATTCATTGTACGTAGAAAAATTTGAGCCCAAATGCGTGAACAGCAGATTTAAACAATTATATAAGATACCAACTTTCCCTAGCGGTAAAGATCAATCAGGAGAAATAAAAGTTACTTACGGCTATAATGTATCAAACTTGCCACCAATATTAGGGCCTCAATGCCCTAACAGAAATGACACTTGTTTTTTTAAATTTGTTTTAAAAGATAAAGCAAAAAACAAAAGCGATACAGTAACGTCTGAAACCATTGTACTAATAAGGTAGAAGTGTTTAAAAAGATCACTGGGATTTTTTTACATGGCAGCATTTTTATTTCTATTTGTGCTGTCGCAATGTGTATTGAAACTAATCTGCTGCTATATCTTCCCCTAAACCATTTTGGGTTTTATTTATTTGTATTTGGTGCAACACTTGTGCAATATAATCTTCATTATCTTTTTAAAACAACTGCGATTGCAAATTCACAACGTCTTGCCTGGTCTTTAAAAAACAAACAGGTTCATAAAATTTTAATTGCTCTCGGCCTGGCGTTAATAATATATAGTTTGTTTAGTTTTCGTTTTCAGCATTTTATTATTTTGTTGATATTTGGAGCGATAGCATTTTTTTATTCATTTCCCTTTTTGCCCTTTACCAATAAAAAAAGAATAAAAGATTTTGGATTGTTGAAGATTGTTACCCTTGCTCTTTTATGGACACTTGTTACAGTTTGGTTCCCCATAGATGGATCATACTTTTCTAAGTTTTCATTTCATCTGATCTTTTTAAGAAGGTTCGTTTTTATTTTTATTCTTTGTTTATTGTTTGATATCAGGGATACAGAAATTGACAGAAAAGAAAACATTGCTACGCTGGCAGTTAAGCTGGGTATAAAAAAATCTTATACAATCTGCTATATTCTTTTAGCGGTGTTTATCATACTCACTATAATTCAATTCATTTACATACCTGATACCAGCCAGTTGATTGCAATGTTTATTTCAGGTGCCGCTACATTTATCATAATTAAATACAGCCAAAAGAATAACTCAGATGTTACTTACCTTGCCTGTATTGATGGCATGATGCTTTTGCAGGCATTGTTAGTTATTTTTGCATCCCAATTATAAAGGAACCAGGGGGTAATTAATCACCATCATCAATTATTAATTAAATGGCTAAGGTAAAAAGAGCAAAATCTATATTAACAGATAAATCGTTTGAATTTTTAAGAAATTATATTAATAATCCCTCACCCGTTGGGTTTGAAACAAGTGGTCAAAAGCTATGGCTTGAATACATAAAAAATTATGTTGACACAAATTTTACTGACGCTTATGGAACAGCGGTAGGGGTAATAAACCCTTCTGAAACTTTTAAAGTTGTAATTGAAGCACACGCAGATGAAATTAGCTGGTTCGTAAATTATGTTTCCCCTGAAGGGTTAATCTATTTGAGAAGAAACGGTGGGGTTGATCACCAAATTGCTCCTTCGCAAAGGGTTTTAATTCATGGAAAAAAAGGTTTAGTACGGGCAGTGTTTGGCTGGCCGGCCATACATACCAGGCAAAGTAATCCGGATAATAAAGAAACCCAGCCTAAAGTTGATAATTTATTTTTGGATTGCGGTGCAAGAACTAAAAAGGAAGTCGAAAACCTTGGCGTGCATGTTGGCGCAGTGGTAACATATGAAGATGGCTTTGCTGAGCTTGCCTATGATAACTTTATTGGGCGTGCTTTTGATAATCGCATTGGCGGTTTTATGATCGCTGAAGTAACCCGGTTGCTTAAGGAAAATAAAAAGAAATTACCATTTGGCTTATATGTAGTAAATGCTGTGCAGGAAGAAATTGGTTTGCGTGGAGCAGAAATGATTGCACGGAGAATTAAACCTGATATTGCCATTATAACTGATGTTACGCATGATTCCACTACCCCTATGATAAATAAAATTACGCAGGGAGAATGCAGTTGCGGCAAGGGCCCTGCCTTAACTTATGGACCGGCGGTACATAATAAATTACTTGATATTGTACAAAAAGTTGCAGAGAAAAATAAAATCCCTGTGCAATTATCTACAGTAAGCAGAAGCACGGGTACAGATACGGATTCATTTGCCTACGCAAATGATGGCTGCCCATCTGTATTAATCTCTATCCCATTACGTTACATGCATACAACCGTAGAAATTCTTAACCGTAATGATATTGAGGATACGATTAAACTTATGTATGAAACATTGCTAACCTTATCCCCTAAAACGAATCTCAGCTATTTTAAAAATTAAATAATGGAAGTTTGTTAAAATAGAAGGATTTACTTTATTCTGCAGTATTTTTATTACCAATGATCGCATATTTAGAAGGCAAGTTTAGCTATAAGAACCCGGCAGTAGTTTATTTGGATGTAAACGGAGTAGGTTACGAAGTAAATATCAGTTTAAATACCTGGTCGCAAATTCAAAACCTTTCACAAGGGAAATTATTTACCTATCTTCAGATAAAAGAAGATGCCCATACATTATACGGTTTTTTTGATATTACTGAAAAAGAGATGTTTGTAATGCTGATCGGGGTTTCAGGCGTGGGCGCTGCTACTGCAAGAATGATGTTGTCTTCTATGAAATCGGACGAAATCAGCAGGGCTATTTTGCAGAATAATGCAAAATTATTGGAGGGCGTTAAAGGTATTGGAAGAAAAACAGCCGAAAGGTTAGTATTGGAATTAAGAGATAAAGTGAGCAAGCAGCCTTTTGACAGTAATACCACTCTATTAAAGGGCAATAGTTTTGAGCAGGACGCATTAAATGCTTTGGTGGCTTTAGGAATATCAAAACCTGTTGCTGAACAATCAATTAATAAAATTATTAGTACTGAACCCTCTATAATAAACCTGGAAGACCTAATTAAAAAAGCATTAAAAGCTATTTGAGAAAATTCTACTCTTAATTAATTAATGGATGTTGCTTCAAACAAAATGTACTCCAAAACTGCTTGGCTTAGGGTTATTATGCTTTATTTTAATTGCATCTTCGCAAAAAATATTTGCACAGGATAGTACATTTAAAAAAGACACGCTTCCGTATCCTATAAAAGACAGGCGGGGAGATTTTATTTCCGGCAGTCAAAGAACATTCGATCTAAATAAGCCCTCTAATATACAGGATTCTGTTGCCTATGACCCGGTTACAAAAAGGTATTATGTGTATGAAAAAATAGGAAGCAAATATTACAGATCGCCAATATGGTACACCTTTGATGAATTTATGGCGTTGCAAAGTAAAAAAGATGAAAGGGAATATTTTCAAAAACGTGCTAACACATTAAATCTTTTAAACAGGCGGCTAGTTAAACCTAAACTAAATGTTTACGATAATCTTTTTAACCGGTTATTTGGCAATGGAAAGATTGAGATAATCCCACAAGGCAATGTTGATATCACTGCCGGCTACCAGGGACAAAATATTAAAAACCCCACATTACCGGAAAGGGCAAGAAAGAACGGAGGATTTGATTTTGATATGGCTGCTCAATTAAATGTAATTGCCAACATTGGTAATAAATTAAGATTCCCTATTAGCTATAATACTTTAGCTAATCTTGATTTTACTAATCAATTAAAATTAGATTATACGGGCACTGATGATGAAATTATAAAACGGATTGAGGCCGGTAACGTATCGTTTGCCTCAAGAAGCACACTGATCCCGGGGGCACAATCACTATTCGGCTTAAAAACTCAATTACAATTTGGTAAACTATATGTTACTGCATTGTTGGCCAATCAAAAATCGCAGCGGCAGTCAGTTAATTTGCAGGGTGGTGCAGCAGCACAACAGTTTTTAATAAAAGC